>QIAH01000203.1 GCA_003225465.1 Acidobacteriota bacterium
GCGCAGCGCTCTTTCCCAACTAAAATCCGGGGATTCGGTTGCGCTCCTGGTAGAACGACAGGGCAAGCTGCAGTTCGTTGCGTTTGAGCTGGACTAGATTTTTGTAGCGCCGCCGTCCCGGCGGCTGTCTGGCGGGCGTCTCGCCCGCCCTTTGGGCCGGCAGGATGCCGGCGCTACTTTCTTACTGACGGGGCGCGTAGTAGCCCTTGCGCGCTCGCACCTGCAGATCCTTTTTCAGGGCGCTGATTTCGATGCTGCGATAACGGCCATCCGGATCGAAGTCGGCGGGATGGTAAGAAACGACGTACTGGCTGCGCAACTCGTCTTCGATGGCCGCGAAGGAATTTTTAATATCCTTCATCTTGAATGGAAAGAACGCGCGCCCGCCGGTGGCCGCCGCGAGCTTTTCAAGATTCTTGTCGCCGCGCAGGATAAGGCCGCTGTCGTCAGTGGAGATCGCGTAGATAATGACTTCGGCGCGCTGCGCCATCTCCACTGCCTGCGCCAGCGTGTATTCGCTCTGATTGTCGTCGCCATCACTCAGCAGGATGAGAGCCTTGCGCTGCGGGCGATCCGATTGCTCTTTAAGAAGCTTGTCACGGCAGGCGTGATAGATCGCATCGTAAAGCGCGGTCCCGCCGCCGTCGCGCAGAGACCGGACACCGCGCGATAATTGCGGCACGCTGTCGGTGAAATCCTGCGCCAAATCTTGAGTGCTGTTGAAGCCCATGACGAAGGCCTTATCAAAGCCGGGCCGCAGCACGTGCTGCATAAAGCTGGTGGCCGCATCCTGCTCGAATTCGAAACGCGTATGCACCGAGCCGCTCACGTCAATGAGCAGACCCATCTTTAACGGCAGATCGGTTTCGCGACGGAAATTTACGATAGACTGAACCGGCTTGTGGTCGTCGAGAAAACTGAAGTCGTTCTGCGTCAGGTTGCGGACGAACTTGCCGTGCCTGTCCGTGGCGATGAAGAGGACATTCACTTCATCCACACGCTTGCGGATGGTGAGGACGGAATCCTGCGGATCGTCAGTCGAGGTGGAGGCGGAAAGTGCGCTCGCCGAGCTGGCCACGTAAGCAGCCGGGGGATTCTGTGCCACGACGGGCTGGAGGGCCATCATCGCGGCCAGAATCGAAAGACAAAAAATGTGTGTCGTGTACTTCATTCCCACCATTTCCAAATTTTTCACTGCAAATCACGCCAATTCATGCGCCCTACCCATTAGATGCACGTTGCAGACCGAAAGCCTTGACCTGAGCCTCGTTTGCAGTCTCGACTCTAGGAGAGAACCGGGGAGGTTCCAAGTTACAAAAGGAGCACGCGCTTGGTTATGGCACGGAAGGGCCATGAAATCCGTACTTTGGCCATCGCCACTATGAGTCGAAATGTGCCCCAGTGCGAGTCCAACTCAGGCCACATCTGAAACGTAGGGTCGTCTGTTCCCTAGGGGAAAAATGAACGAAAAACCATCCGCCAGCCCGGCCGCGCGCGCACTCTCCCGTTGCCCCTGGGCGCGAAATGAGCTCGCAATTCTTTATCACGACAATGAGTGGGGCGTGCCCGTACACGATGACCATCGCCTGTTTGAGTTTCTCGTGCTGGAAGGCGCCCAGGCAGGCTTAAGTTGGGACACGATTCTGAGGAAGCGCGACAACTATCGCGCGGCTTTCGCTGGATTCAATCCGATCGCAGTTGCCCGCTTTGACAGGCGCAAGATCGCGCGCTTGCTGAATGATCCCGGAATCGTGCGCAACCGGTTAAAGATCGCGTCGGCGATTCAGAATGCGCAGGCGACGCTAAAACTGTCGGGGGAGTTTGGCAGTTTCGATCGCTATATCTGGCAGTTCGTGGAAGGCCAGCCGCGTATCAATGCGTGGAAATCATTGCGTTCGGTGCCGGCCCGCACCGACCAATCCGATGCGATGAGCAAAGACCTCCGCAGGCGCGGGTTCACGTTCGTGGGTTCCACCATTTGCTACGCGTTCATGCAAGCGGTCGGAATGGTGAATGATCATCTGGTGGGTTGCTTCCGATACCGGCTGGAACGCTGAATGCAAGGCCTTCTCTTCGGGGAAGCCCATTCGCCCGAGAGTCAAATTTTTGTACAAACCTCTATTCAATAATTTGTACGATTACCAGGGCTGCGTGGCTCATCCTAAGGAAACCACCACTCATTTAATAACTTACAAGCTCTTGGAGTGGGTGTTCGCTTGCCCTTAGCTCTCGCTCCAAGGGTCACGACAGCCGACCTTTTGTGCGGGGTCGTGAGTCCTTTGGATGAGGAGCAGTGCGCGTCGAATGACTACAGTGGAATGGATGGATACCACGGTTAAGCCACCGGGAGAGGCCACCTCGAACAACCAAACCGTCCCGGAAGCGACGGCACTGTCGCCTCCATCGAGCCACCCATCGCAGAAACCGAGCGGGTTTGTGTTGAACCTGTATCCCGATTCGGCCGTGCTTGGGCTGGATTTCGAGTCGTTTCGCTGGCAAGAAACCACATTCGCGATGCTGAACCTCGCGTTGCTGGCAGCTTTGCTGTGCGGTCACACACTGTTTTCAGAGCACTTTGGGACTCCCACCGCAGCCCTGGTCGGATTGCTGAGTACGGGCTTCCTGCTGCAATTGGCCGAGCTGATCTGGATGCAAACTCGCACCGAGCCGCTGACGGGCAGCGCGTTGCGGACCCTGACCGCGATTTCGATCGTCTGGGATGTGGTCCTGGCAGTGGTTCTGGGAGTACTGATCGATCGCGTGGACAGCCCGTATTACGTGCTCATGCTGGTTCCGATTCTGCTGGCATCGTTCAGGCGTTCGGCGGTGGAAACACTGCTGGTTGTGATTGCGGCCAGCGTCTCCCAGTTTTATGTCGTCTGGCGCTTTTTCCAGCTCCATCCGCCGGCCGAGGTAGACGAGTACTTTGAAGCCGGCACGACCTCATTGATTTTCTTGCTGACCGGCGTGCTGGTGTGGTTTCTGGTCAATCACCTGCGGCGCAAGGAAATCGGGTTGGCAGAGAACTTGCTAGAACTCACAAGGACGCGGGAACGGCTGTTGCAGGAAGAGAAGCTGGCAGCGGTGGGCCGGTTGTCTGCGGCGATTGCACATGAGATCCGAAATCCCGTGGCGATGATTTCCAGTTCGCTGGCAACTGCGATTCGCAGTCCGCTTTCGCCGGGCGAACGCGAAGAGATGTTCGATATCGCCGCCAAGGAAGCCGATCGCCTGGAACGCCTGACCAACGATTTCCTGGCCTATGCGAAGCCGCGAGCTCCTGAATTCCAGGAGGCGAATGTGATGGACACCCTCGCGTATGTGGCCGGTGTTTGCCGCGCACACGCGCTTCGCCAACGCGTGGACGTCCGCGTGGAAGGTCCGGAAGAAGTGATTGCGTGGATGGATGCTCCCCAGCTACAGCAGGCATTGTTGAATCTGGCGATGAATGCGGTGGAAGCATCGGCGTCGGAAGGCGCGGTTGTCTTACGGGCCCAGAATGAAGGCAAGTGTGTACGCATCGATCTGGAGAATGGCAACGGGCCGATTTCGGATTCGGTCGTGCCCAGGATTTTCGAGCCGTTCTTTACAACCAAGTTGTCGGGCACGGGGTTGGGGCTGGCCATTGCGCACAACATCGTGCGTGCGCATTCGGGCCTCCTGCTGCTGACATTAAACACTCCGGAGACCGTCCGCTTCACGCTCACGTTGCCGAGCAAGGCGACGAGCCAGTAGTCGAGGAAAGCGTAACGAATATGGGTAGAGTCCTTATTGTTGACGACGAACCGCACATGCATAAGATCCTGGCTTCCAACCTGGAGCAGGACAAGCACCTGATTTTCCATGCAAGGGGACTGGAAGAAGCTCGCCAGGCGATCGGGAGCAATCAGTTCGAGGCCATTCTGACCGATCAGAAAATGCCCGACGGCGAAGGACTGGACGTTCTTGCCTCCGCGCGCGAGGCTGATCCGAATGTTGCGGTCATCTTCCTGACCGCGGTGGCGACCCTCGAACTCGCGGTCGAAAGCATGCGCAAAGGAGCGTTCGACTTCCTGGCGAAGCCTTTCACGCCGGAAGTATTGCGGGCGGCCATACAGCGGGCTTGCGATCACACGACGCTGGTGCGGGAAAACAGTCTTCTGAAAGCAGAGGTGGGGCGTCTGGAAGGCTCCTCGGAAATTTTTGGGGATACAGCCGCGATGCGTGAAGTGCGCGAGAAGATTGCACGCGTGGCGCCCACTTCGGCTACGGTATTGATCACCGGTGAAACCGGCACCGGCAAGGAACTGGTTGCGCGTGCCATCCACCGTGGCAGCCCGCGCGCTTCCAAGCCCTTCCTCGCTGCCAACTGCGCGGCTTTTGCAGAGACCCTTCTGGAGAGCGAACTGTTTGGCCACGAGCGGGGCGCGTTCACGGGGGCGGATCGTAGCCGTCTGGGGCTGTTCGAAGCGGCCCATGAAGGCACGCTGTTCCTCGATGAAGTCGCGGAGATGTCGCCGGCCGCCCAGGCGAAGCTGCTTCGCGTTCTGACCGACGGGCAACTGATGCGGCTTGGCTCCGTCAAGACCCGCAGTGTGGACGTACGGGTATTGGCGGCGACCCATCGCGACCTGGAGCAACGTGTGAAGGAAGGTCGGTTCCGCGAAGACCTCTACTACCGCCTGGCCGTGGTGCCGATTTCTATTCCACCGCTGCGGGAGCGTACTGCGGATGTGGCCGCTCTTTGCGAACTGTTCCTGACGCAGACCGCACGCGAACTCAAGCTTCCCAAACGCCGCCTGGGTGCGCAGGCACTCTCACGCTTGCAGGCGTACGAATTCCCCGGAAACATTCGTGAGCTGCGCAATCTGATTGAACGCGCGGTCATTCTGTCTCCCGGCGAAGAAATAGGGGCGGAACACTTTCCGCTGCGCCCGGGCGCTTCGGTGTCCGCCCGAGGCGGCGAGAACGGGCGCGAAGGTCAGATGAGCTTCGGCTGGATTGAGACCTTGCCGCCGAGCTTCGATTTGCGCACTTTCCTTTCGACAGTGGAGAAGAGTCTGATTGAGCGGACGCTGCAATCCACTCGTGGCGCCCAGGCAGAAGCGGCTCGCCGCTTAGGCCTCTCGCGCAGCGATCTTTCCTACAAGCTCCTCAAGTACGAGTTGCGCAAGGAGACCCCGGTATCGTAGGCGAGAGCCTTGGCGGCTCCATGGCGGCGTCGGCTTGAGTTGCGTCCTCCAGCGTCAGGGGGAAGCGCACTCGCATATCCGCGAGGCACACAACTCCATTCTGCGATCCACTGGTTGCAAAGCTGCGCAGTTGTTGTAGTTCGGTGAGCCGGAACGGGCATAGTTCAGACATGGGCTGAACATCAGAAGGCTTGCTTAGGAAGTTCGCCGTCGAACGCGTTTTCTTCGGTATCTCGGAAAGCCTACAAGCGCACGCGCGCCAATGGGTCAACTCCAGTCGATTTCACTTGAGGCGCTAGCGATTCCAGGACCTCAAGGAACACCAGCACGTTCGGCACCTTGTCCGATCTGACGCTGATGACGGCCAGCCATTTTCCCTCGCGTTTTATCTGCAGATTGCTGCGCAAGATTTCGGCTTTCGTGATTTGCGATACCGGAATGGAATTCTTTTTCCAGGTGACAGCCACCGCCGAAAGTCCGATGCCGCCAAACTGGACGGTCTCGCCGCGCTGGAGTCTCGCCTTGACGCTCTGCACCATCGGAGGCATAACGCGCGCAAGGATCATTCCGATGGCCTCGCTCGCGTCTCGGATGGCTGACGTGACCTTCAACTTCTTCCCATCCGTGCTGATCAGCTCCAGTGAGAGATGCGCCTTTGTCGACTTGCTCGACATTGCAAGCAAGGCTCCCAGCAATCCGAAGTGCGCATACACGTTGATGGGAGTGACGCGATAGCGCGTTTCCGCAATTTGGCCCCACGCGATTTCTTCTTGTCCGAAAGCGGACTCGCGCCGCACCCCGAAATCGTTGATGGTCAGAACGGTTTTGCCCAGGACAATCCACAACGCAACCGAGGCTCCCACGAGGACGATGGAAATCCAAATCAGCGCTGGATGTGGCGACGTGCGCGCGGACTGGGAACCCCAGAGTCCCGCCAGCACTCCGAGCGCGCCCAAGGCTACTAGAATCCGTACTGTGTATGCCGCCCCAAACCGGCGCTCCCCATATGCCATAGTTGCGGTAGCCATGAGTTTCCCCCTAAAAACCTGCCGTCCCGGACAGCAGCCAACAATGCTCCGGGTATGGTAGACGCAAGAATTCCCGCCGACTAATTACCTCTGTAACTTCAAAATTAGGGAGGGTGGATCGCCTCGTTAACCCTTTTGAGCCTTCCGCCAATTGGCCCGCCGTGCTTTCTGTGGGGCTCGGATGCGGCTGGGGATTTAGCAGGCGTTGCGATAGGAGCTCAGGTTAAGCCGTCAATTGCAGCCGAAGCAATTGAATGCCTTCCGCAATCGTTGAGCAAAAAGGGGTGCTGTTGAGCAGCGGCCCCTTATGCAGCGACTTAATCCTGCTCTCTGCGGGTCTTTTTCCGGGCGCGCTTTCTCGCCAACGCTTCTTTTACTCGGCGCTTCGCACCTGGCTTTAGGTAGAAAGAGTGACGCTTTACTTCTTTGATGATGTCCTCGGTCTGAACCTTGCGCTTGAACCGACGCAGGGCATTCTCGATGGACTCACCCTCTTGCAGTCGAACTTCTGCAAAGCGTTCACCCCCAACCCAGTCCTGATTGGACAATCTACAGCTCATATCATTCGCGCTCCCACGGCGCCCCGGTGGCGAAATTGGCATGCTCACTCTGAGTAGCCGTCATCATTTTCTTCCTGATCGTCGTTATCCTCTCGATCGTCACCTTCGTCTTCCTCTTCGTCTTCTTCCTCGTCAGGCTGTTCTCGAACGAGGACATCGGAGATAGCCGCGCTATGAAACTGATCGGGGCTGGGGCATTCTGTGTGCATTGTTCTCATGCTTAATGGTACCCCAACCTTGTGGGGTCAAAGCCCTAGGGCAGTCTGTGTATGGACATGATACCTGTGGGCGATAGACTGAACCTTGCGTTCTTCGCCAAACCGGAGCTGTCATGCGTGATTCCAAACATATCCGTGGTGAACTTACGAACCTTCTTAGCGAGCAAATGGATGTTCTGGAACGAGAAACTTTTGGCGGCGTAACGGAAGAGGAATTGTGCGAGTACGAGGACAGGCGTGATCGCATCTGTGAGCTGTACGCGGAACTGATTGACCGGGAAGCCGCCGCATAGCGTTCTCTGGCTGCCAGGAGGTAATCAAGAAATGACCACCCTCCTAATCCTTGTGCTTTGTGTTGTGGTTTTGTGGGCAGGCAGCAAGGCGCTGAATCTGCTCCACAAAGTCTGACGAGCGAACCAGCAGTTTATTCCCCTCGTTCAGCAGTGCGTGGTGGGCAAGAAGAGCGGGATTTTCTTCACTCGAAGGCGGGCGTCCTGTAAGGGATTTTCGCGGCACGCGGGCGAAGGTCTGCTACGCACTGCTGTTCGCAATATGGTGTGCAGGGGCATTCCCGAGCGCGTAGCGATGGCGATCAGCGATCAGAAGACGAGAAGCGTTTTCGACCGCTACAAGATCGTCAGCAAGAGTGATCGACACGAGTCTGCAAAGAAACTGGCGCAACAGGATCAGGAAAGGGATGCTTTCCAGCCGAGTCAAACCAACTAAAGCCATAGTTCAGACGTAGTTGACGCTTCCAGCGGCTCTGTTGCTTCCACCGCGAAATTGAATTAGCCTAATGACTCCAACCGTTCAAGTGCCGGGATGGCGGAACTGGCAGACGCAGCGGACTCAAAATCCGCCGACCTTCGGGTCTTGGGGGTTCGACTCCCCCTCCCGGCACCAGCCTTTTGATTCTAGGTTACTTACGTCCAACGACTGACGTATCCTACCGCAATCTTACCGTTTGAACGACGCTTGCTGTGCGGGACATCGGAGGAAACCGCATGGCAAACAGGCGAGTCACAATTTGGCGCTACGCCAAAACCGACGGGACATGGAAATATCACAAGCCGACTTACGGTCGCAACAACAAAATCAAGCCGGAAGACGGCACATACTACATCCGATGGCGTAACGGCAAAAAAATGGAGTGGCATCGCTGCCACAATGCAGCGAATGCCGAAGAAGCATGCCGGCGTCGTGAGGCGATGCTTACCGCCCAGGCGTATGGCATCGTCCCACCCCAGCGCAACACACCCGATATACCCGGCGTTACATCACCAGCATTGCAGATGGCGGATACGCTCTCGGCGTGGCTCGATGAATACAATCTCAGCCATCGTCCAGAGTCGCATGCGCTTATGAAGCAGACGCTGGAAGAGTTTGCCAGTTGGGTAAAGAAGAGGACCATCACGACGATCACTCGTGTCGACCTGCTGCGCTTCAAGCGGCATCTGATCGATAAAGGCCGTAGCGAACGAACCGCAGCCAACAAATGCCTGCGCATAAACCAGTTCATTCGTAGCGTACTCGAGCTCGATCCCGGCAAAGGACTCATCACGGTGAAGGACATGAAGTTCACCGAACCGGAAGTCAGCGTGTTCAACGATGATGAGCTTGATGCGTTCTTCAAGCAGTGCGATAGCTACCACTTCGCCATCTTTAAGACGTACCTTATGGCCGGTCTGCGCAAGGCAGAGCTTGAGAACCTGCTGTGGGACGATGTGGACTTTACCGCTGGGGTTATTCGCGTGACGCCGAAGAAGGACTGGCAACCGAAGACGTGGGAAGCTCGCGACATCGAAGTGCCGGATGATCTGCTGAACATCCTCAAGGAACTTCCCCGGCGTGGCAAACTCGTCTTCGCTAACAGCAACGGCAACAAGTACACGCATAGTTGGGATGATTGCATTGAGATTGCCGACAAAGCCAATGTGCAGGACGC
>QIAH01000570.1 GCA_003225465.1 Acidobacteriota bacterium
GAGCAGGCTGGCGATGAAGGGATGCTGCTTGAAATCCTGCAGGACGTGCTGCGGGTCGAGGCGCGGGTCGGGATAGTCGAGGCCGGTGACGAAGCCGAGCGAGACCAGATTATCTTTCGAGCCGTAAATCCAGGCGCCGCCGTATTCTTTCGTGGTGAGCGGCCAGCCCATGGTGTAGATGACTTCTCCGGGAGCGATGCGGCCGGAGGGAATTTCCCAGAGTTCCTTCACGCCGACGCCGTAGGTTTGCGGGTTGCAGCCCTTGGCGAGATCGAATTTCGTGATGAGTTCTTTGGTCAGCGAGCCGCGCGTGCCTTCTGCGAGGATGGTGACCTTGGCTTTCAGGTCATAGCCGGGCTCGAAATTGGACTTCGGTTGATTCTGTTTGTCGACGCCCTTGTCGTCGGTGCGGACGCCGGTGACGCGGGCGCCGTCGTAAAGAAGCTGCGATCCCGCGAAGCCGGTGAAGACGGTGATGCCGGTCTCTTCCACTTTCGAACCGAGCCACTTCACGAACTTGTTGATCGAGATGACGTAGTTGCCATGATCGCGCAGCGGCGGCGGCGTGATGGGGAGCTTGAATTTGCCGTCCTTCGTGAGGAAATACACCGCTTCTTTGTGGCACTGCGCGTCGATGGGAGCTTCTTTTTCGAAGCCGGGCAGCAGTTCGCGCATGGAGCGCGGGTCGAGGAGCGCGCCGGAGAGACAGTGCTGGCCGACCTCGCGGGCCTTCTCGAGGACGTAGATGTTCTCTTTGCTGAGCAGAGCGTCGGGATGTTTGGCGTTGTGCTCGTCGATGAGTTGAGACAGGCGAAGCGCGCAAGCCATTCCCGCCGGGCCTCCGCCGACGATGACTACGTCGGCTTCCATCTGGGGGCGGTCGATGTTCTCGAGGGGCTTCCGAAAGATGAGATTCATAGATTCATCGCAGAAATATGCCTGATGAAGGGCAGAGTCGGAGCTAACTTGGATACGAGCGAACGGTCGGCCGTGACCATTTCGCAATCCATCTCAGCCGCCAGAGCACAGTAGAAAGCGTCATACGCCGAATGGCGATGGGTTAAGGCCAACGAGAAAGCGGCGGCGGCCAGCCGATCGGAGGGCTGGAGATTCAGTGGCAGCGTGAGAAGGTCTCGGTAAATAGACTTCGCGTCTGCCAATGGCAACTCTGCGCGGACCACGGTTCGTCTCCACAGGGCACTGGCAGCCTCGACCAACAATAAATCGGGTGCGTACAGGCCGATGGCGCCGCTCAAGAATGCACGCAGAAGTTTTTCTGCCTCGTCACTATCGTTCTCAGGCAGAAACCATTTCAGAACGACGCTTGTGTCAACTACACAGTTCAGAATCGCCGCTCTCTCTCTTGACGAATCAATTCGGCGCTGTCGGAGAACAGGCCCATGCGCTGTCGAAGTTCTTCCCGTCGACGCCGAATTTTTTCCAAGAGGAAGCGACTGCGCTCAGACATAACAACTTTGGCCTTCTTCCGATTTGCTGCTCTTCCATTACTTCTCTTCATGCGTAGGTCTCTCGGTGGGTGACCGCCTCTTGATTCGATTCTTGTGGGAACCGCGCCGAGAGATAGATCACTTCAACCCATTGTAGCCCTGTATTTTTGATCAACCAGTTCGCAGCTGGGAACGTGGGAGTCGAAACCTGAAACTCGAAACTAGGTCGCTACTTTCGCCTTCTTCACCTCTTCAATCAATGGCGGCACCACTTCGAACAAGTTCCCGACCACAGCGTAGTCGGCAATTTCGAAAATCGGGGCCTCGCTGTCTTTATTTACGGCGACGATCGTGCGTGCGCCCTTCATGCCAACGATGTGTTGGATGGCGCCTGAGATTCCGAGCGCGAGATAAAGTTTGGGGGCGACGGTCTGGCCGGAGGAGCCGATCTGGCGATCCATGGGGAGCCAGCCGGAATCGCAAATCGGGCGCGAGGCGGCGAGTTCTCCGCCCAGAGCTTCGGCCAGTTGCTTGGCGATGTCGATGTTTTTCTGTTCCTTGATGCCGCGGCCCACGGCGACAATGATCTC
>QIAH01000204.1 GCA_003225465.1 Acidobacteriota bacterium
TTCTGCAGAGCGGATTCCAGAATTACATGTTCTACGAGATGCCCGAGGGCGATCAGAACCTCGATGCCCTTCGCCGCGCGATCGAGCAAGCGCTGATGGACAGCGATCTTTTCGATGAAGAAATGCGGGAACGCCTCCGGCAGATGCAAATGGAAGGCAAGCTCGATGAATTGATCGAAAAGCTTATCGAGCGCATGGAGCAGGAAGATTTCATTTCGATTGAAGATCCTCCCGATCCATCTCAGCCGTCGTCGGTAGGCGGCCAGATGGGCGAAGGACAACAGGCAAAATTCGAGATCACTGACAAGAGCCTCGATTTCCTCGGCTACAAAGCTCTCCGCGATCTGCTCGGGTCGTTAGGCAAATCAAGTTTTGGCCGCCACGACACCCGCGACATGGCGACCGGCATCGAGACCAGCGGCGCTTCCAAGCTGTACGAGTTTGGCGACACTCTGAACCTCGACATAACAGCAACCCTCTCCAGCGCGATCCAGCGCGAGGGGCTCAAGTTGCCCCTGAACATCGAGTACTCCGACCTCAACGTCCATCAGTGCGAATACCAGTCCTCGTGCGCGACCGTGCTCATGCTCGACTGCTCGCATTCCATGATCCTCTATGGTGAAGATCGTTTCACGCCGGCCAAGAAAGTCGCAATGGCGTTGTCGCAACTCATCCGGACGCAGTATCCCGGCGATTCACTCTCGTTGGTGCTATTTCATGATTCCGCGGAGGAAGTCCCACTCACGCAGCTGGCCCGCGTGAAAGTGGGACCCTACTACACCAATACACGCGAAGGTTTGCGCCTCGCACAGAGAATTCTGCAGCGCCAACGCAAAGACATGAAGCAGATCGTCATGATCACCGATGGCAAGCCATCGGCCCTCACCATGGAAGACGGCCGCATCTACAAGAATGCGTTTGGATTGGACCCGCTGGTGGTCAGTCAGACTCTGGAAGAGGTTTCCAAGTGCAAGCGCGCAGGTGTCCTGATCAACACCTTCATGCTCGCTTCCGATTCCGGACTGGTGAGCTTCGTCCAGAAAGTCACGGAAATGTGCCGCGGCAAAGCGTATTTCACGACGCCCTACACACTCGGGCAATACCTGCTCATGGATTACATGTCACGCAAGACGAAAACCATTCATTAGCTGGTGGCGGATGGTCGTTGGCGGATGGCTGACAGCTGATAGCCTTTAGCTCTTCTTCTCCCCGCGCACCGCGGCTTCCGCCGCCTGAAATCCGATCTTGCTGTGGGTTCCGTCACAAAAGGGTTTGTTCACGCTACCACCGCAGCGGCAGAGAGAGAATGCCGGTTTGCCGGTCAGGTCGTAGGGCGTCCCGTTCGCATCCACCAGTTCAATCGTTCCCTCGGGAGCCTCTACTCGATAAGGGCCATTCGGTCGAACCGTAATCTTCACCTGTGCCATGCTCGCCTCCATCAAAAATGTGCCCGCGCTATAAACTGCGCGGGTCTAGAAGATAACACGCGGGTTGGTCAGGCGGCGGCCCACTCGGCGGACGTCAGCGAGCGGTACAGATGGAGGTACTCGTCGATCATGCGCTTGTGGTTATAGCGGTCGCGCGCCCGCTGGTAGGCGCGGTTGGCATAGAGGCGGCACTTTTCGCGGTCCTCGCTGAGTTCGCGAATCGCCGTTGCCAGACTGGTCGCGTCGTTGGTGCGGAAGTACACAGCGTCGTCGCCCCAGATCTCGCGGAAACTGGGGATATCATTGGCGACAATGGCGCAGCGCGAGAGCGCAGCTTCCAGAGGCTCCATTCCCATGGGCTCGTAGCGCGCGGTCGCGGCATAGACGGCCGCACGGCTATAAAGATTGCGCAACTGCGCCTCCGTCTGAGGTCCCTTCAATGAGACACACAGCTGGTCCGTGGAAACCTTGACGTCGGCTCGAATCGGAATGCGCGGCACACTGACAGGCTGATCCGATCCCACGATACAAACGGAGAGCGGGTGCTGGTGCTGCGTCAACAAGTGCACCTGCCGGCCGGCATCGAGCAACCGTCCCACCGCAAGAACCGAGTCCTCCTTGCTGACATACGGATTGAAAAATATCGGATTACGACCGTTGTAGATTACCTTCTCGCGCTTTGCCGGCACGTACGAACTGCGTAACGCCTCCAACATGCAAGCGGAGGGAGCCACCAAAGCGGAGGCTCCTGAAAGTCCGCGTCCCACCACATCACGGTAACGTCGCAACCAGCGCGCAGACTTCGGCTCGTGCCCATGTACCGCAACCCACCACGTTATCAAGTCCCCATGCGCGACGACTACGCGTGGCACATCGACCGGCAAATCTCCGTAGCAGAACTGGTTCAGGTGAAGGACGTCAGGTTGAATCTCTTGCACAATGGAGCTCAGGTAAGCAGCCGACTCGGCGTAATCCTGTCCAGGCGGAAAGCGGTCGGCCGATAATCGAGCCCGTGCAGGCTGTCCATCCAGGAAGTCTGTTCAGGCAGCGGAACCTCGCCAAAGCTGACCAACGTCACGCGCAACCCTCGGCTTACGAGCCCACTGACTAGCTCACGCGTGTAAGGCCACACTCCGGAGATGGTGTCGGTAGTAACAAGAACGTGCATCAGGGTCCTTTAACCGGGTCTTTACAGACTGCCGACGAGGGTGCGACAAGTCTGCCCCTCTTATCGTGGGTATTTTATTCGGGAACTTTGTTTTCATTGAATAGTTTCTTCTTTCAAGTCCACAAAGGTGGCTGCAACTCCTTTCACTTTACCCGCCACCGGTCTTCGCCAAGTCCAATACACCAGATTGTGGAACTTTGCTAACTACTTGAATCTAAATGCGCGCTATAGGGAAAAAACTGCATTGTAGCGGGTCAATTTTCTGTATTGACCACTTGAACCTCAGTAGCTTAGGGTAGCTCCAAGAACCTGCGCCGCCTCAGTCAGCCTTGGCAGCGTGCTACTCAATCGACTTGCCGACCAGGCTCCTGTCTGGCGGCAGGTTTTGCATAAAACGGGCTTTCCCGATTCATTGGCTCGCGCCACGGGCCAACAGTTTGGCCACTTCTCGTCTCTAACGTTTACCGTTCTTTGAGTCAGCGTGTCGGTGTTTCCTGAGGAATGCACGGCCGTAATCCGCACTGGAGCTTCTGCGAAGGGAGATCACAGGCATGGCAGATTTCTATCAAACAGGAGTCATTGCCACACTCCACCGGTTGGGGCAAGGCAATCTCGAGGTCGTGGAGCGGCAGCTTGAGTACTTCTCGCGCCAGCAGCCCATCGCCCTTGTGTTACCTGCCCTCTATTCGGAATTTGAGAAGCCCGCAATGGAAACCATCCTGAGCGAGTTGCGGGGAGCTACCTACGTACGGCAAGTTGTCCTTACCCTGGCGCAGGCCACAGCCGAACAATTCGAAGAAGTGCAGAAGCGGGTCAGTGTACTGCCAGGAGATGTGCGCGTCCTTTGGCACGACGGACCGCGCATGCAACGTCTCTACAAGACGCTCGAAGACAACCGCTTGCAGATCGGGCCCGATGGCAAAGGCCGGCAATGCTGGATGGCGTATGGTTACGTGCTGGCCAGCCGCAAAGCTTCCGTGATTGCTTTGCACGATTGCGACATCGTGAATTACAGCCGCGAGATTCTCGCGCGACTCTGCTATCCGGTCGTTCATCCTGACATTGGTTTTGAATTCAGCAAGGGCTATTACGCACGCCTGAGCCATCAGATGCATGGACGCGTCACCCGCTTGTTGATGACGCCTCTCATCCGAGCCTTACAGTCCATGGTGGGATTTCTTCCCTTCCTGGTGTACCTGGATAGCTTCCGTTATCCCCTGGCCGGTGAGTTCGCCATGCAAGCGGATCTCGCGCGCGTGAATCGCCTGCCGTCAGACTGGGGGCTTGAAGTAGGTGTACTGGCAGAGGTCTATCGGAATTGTTCCATCCGGCGGATCTGCCAGGTAGACATTGCGGAAAACTATGAACACAAGCATCAGGACCTTTCGCAGGGGGATCCTTCGAAGGGCTTGATGAAGATGGCCATGGACATCTGCAAGTCGCTGTTCCGTATTCTCGCCGCGGAGGGCGTCAAGTTTGACACCGGCATGATGCTCACCCTGCTGGTCCGTTACCAGCGCATGGCCGAAAACAGCATCAGCAAGTACCACGCCGATGCCATGATCAACGGGCTGATGTTCGATCGTCACGAAGAGGAAACCGCCGTGGAGACCTTTTCGCAGGCCTTGAAGATGGCGGCGGAGGAATTTTTCGCCGATCCTCTGGGCACGCCTCCGATTCCCAACTGGATGCGCGTAAGTGCTGCCCTGCCCGCCTTTCTTGAGGATGTTCGCGACGCGGTGGATGCGGATAACGAAGCCTCAGTGGGCGTAGCGGGCATGTCGGCGCATGGCTAGCGCGCACACAGGAGCCGCGCACAAATCGTGGATGAACTCTTTCCAGCTGAGCTGAAGTCCCGTCTCGACCAGATCGGAGAGGCCGACATCATTGTCGGCATACCCAGTTACAACAACGCGCGCACCATCGGGCATGTGGTCCGCGCGGTCTCAGTGGGGCTGGCGAAGTACTTCCCTGCGCAACGGTCGGTGATCATGAACTCCGACGGCGGGTCCCGGGACAAGACCCAGGAAGTCGTCATGCAGGCCGAAGGCGGCGCCGACGACTTGCTGCTGGTGTCCCACCCCGTTCATGCCAGCTATCGCATCAGCACGCCCTATCACGGGATTCCCGGCAAGGGCAGCGCCTTTCGAGCCATTTTTGCGGTCGCGGACTACCTGCACGCGAAGGCATGCGTGGTGGTGGATTCCGACCTCCGCAGCATCACACCCGCGTGGGTCGAACTGTTGGCTCGGCCCGTACTCGAACACGGCTACGACTACATCGCTCCGTATTATCAGCGCCACAAATACGACGGCACTATCACGAACGGCATCATTTATCCGATGACGCGCACCCTCTACGGGAAGTCCGTCCGGCAGCCAATTGGGGGCGAGTTCGGATTTTCAGGCAGTCTGGCTCGCCGCTATCTCGAGAAGGACGTCTGGGATACCGACGTAGCGCGCTTTGGGATTGATATCTGGATGACCGTGACGGCCATCGCTGAAGGATTCCGCGTAGGACAGGCTTATCTGGGCGCCAAGATTCACGATGCCAAGGACCCCGGCGCCGACCTCACCAGTATGTTCCGGCAGGTCGTAGGCTCTTTCTTCAGCCTGATGGAAATCTACGAGAACGTTTGGAAGAAGGTCAGCTCGCACGAGGCTGTGCCCATGTTCGGGTTCCCCTTTGAGGTCGGCGTGGAGCCGTTAACCGTAAATACGGACCGCATGATCCACGCCGCCCAGCAAGGCATCACCGATTTGCGGGAAATATACAGCGCCTTTCTTTCCCCCAAAACGCTGGTGGATCTGACCTCATTCGTGCATCGCAATGGCCAGGGCTTTCACGTACCAGACGAACTCTGGGTGCACATGATTTACGAGGCCGCTACCGCCTACCGTCACCGGCGGATCGACCGCGACCACCTGCTGCAATCGCTGGTGCCGCTCTACCTGGGCCGTACGGCATCATTCGTTCTCGAAGTAACAGAAAGTAACGCCATGCAGGTCGAAGAACGCATCGAAAAGCTTGGGCAGGTCTTCGAATCCGAGAAACCCTACCTGACTCAACAATGGGACGCCGCTGGGAAGGAGAGACTCCATGCGCAGCCTGTTTGATCGGATGTTTGTCGACCCCTTCAATCGTCTTGCGGATCAATCCGCGCACGTCATCCCGATCCTCATCATGGTGCTGGTCACCCTGATCATTGGTGGCTTCCTTGCCTTCGTCGCCCGCTTGCTGACCTATCGTCTGCTGCAACTGGCCCAATTCGATCGGCTCGTTCAGCGCACGGGCTTCTCCAGCATGATCGACCGCACCGGCGTGTTTCGGTCCCCGGCCGATCTGGGCGCTCGCTTTGTGCAGGCGCTGGTCTGGCTCTTCACCGTCCTGTTCGCGCTCAATGCCGCCGATACTCCCGCCAGCGTCGAACTGGTCCGAAGATTCGTGGACTACATTCCGAACCTGATCGCCGCCGGCCTCGTGCTTCTACTGGGCGTCGCGGTCAGCCGCATGATTTCACGAAGCGCGCTGCTGGCCGCAGTCAACGCACAGTGGCCGGCTGCCCGTCTGATTGCCGGGGGAGTGCGCGTTTTGGTCATGACGCTGGCCATCGTAATCGCTCTGGAGCAACTCCATATCGGAAGCTTGCCGCTGCTGGTCGCATTCGCCATCGTGTTTGCGGGCATCGTCTTTGCGCTCGCGCTTGCGTTCGGCCTTGGCGCCCGGGACATGGCGCGCCAGTGGCTCGAAGCAAAGGTACGTACCTCGGTCGCGGAAGAGGAGGTTTTTCGCCATCTCTAAGCGAACGCGCACCCTCGTCTTCACCGACCTGGACGGTACCCTGCTCGATCAAAACTCGTATTCGTGGGTCGGCGCCTCCCAAGCGCTGGAACAACTGCGCAGGCAGAAGATCCCGCTGATCTTTTGCACCAGCAAGACGCGCACCGAGGTCAAGGCGATCCGCCGCGCTATCGGGAATACACATCCCTTCATTGTCGAGAACGGAGGCGCGATCATCATCCCTGCAGGCTACTTTCCTGACGTCGCGCCCTTTGGCGCGAAGGCGAAAGCTTTCACCATGATCATTGGCCGTCCTTATCAGGAACTCGTTCGTGAGCTACGAAGGCTTGCTCAGGACACAGGCATTGCCGTACGCGGGTTCCACCAGATGAGTGACCAGGAACTTGCCCGCGAAACAGGTCTGACGATGCGCGAAGCGCACATGGCCCGGCAGCGCGAAACGGGAGAACCTTTTCTCTTCCGTGATGCCACGCCAGCAGAGATTCGGACATTTTCTCGCAAAGCGCAGGCGCGCGGCTACTCGGTCCTGCGCGGCGGACGGTTTTGGCACTTTTCCGGCGGCTGCGACAAAGGCCTGGCCCTGAGTGTTCTGATCGGTTTCTTCCGCACAGCATGGCAGACGCGCATCGTTACGGTTGCTCTCGGGGACAGCGGGAATGATCTGCCCATGTTCCGGCTGGTGGACAGGCCCATTCTGATTCCGAAGGCCGATGGCAGCTTCGCGTCAGAGGTGATTCAGGCTATGCCCCGCATCCGACGAGCGAAGAACGCCGGGCCGCAAGGTTGGGCCGCTGCGGTACTAGATGCTCTTCGCCCGCGCGGGCACGCCCGCAAAGTTCGCCAAGCGAGACCTTCGCACTCAGAAGTTGAGCAGGACGCTCTCACCCCTGTGTAGCTGGGTCTCGCCTCGCTTGCGAAGCCTCCAGCCGCGATCGAATCTGCACTGCTAGGTCATGGACCGCACGAATCTTTTCCGCTGCAGGCGCGCTCATGCCGGGGATGGCGAGCGCGAGGTCGCAAGACAATAGCATCGCGGTGACGCTCTCGTTCAATTCACTCCACATTGCCTGTTCCGCCGAACGGCGAGCCGTCTGTTCTTCCCGCTGGCGGCGGCTTAACGCGCTGCGCACCTCTCGCGCGATGCGCTCTGCCCCACTAATTGCGCAGTTCACGTATATCGGCACAGCGCTGCCCAGGTGCCGTAGCATCAGATCGCATTCGTCAGGCTCGGTTTCCAGCAGGAACTGATCAATCACAACCGCGGAATATTCCTGGATTCGAAGACTGCCGATCGCCGCCTGCAAGGTGTTGGCCACATGTGTGGGATGACCGGTCGCCCCGTGAAGAACTTGCGCGCAGTTTTCCCTGCGTTCAGAAGGCGTGACTAGAAGAATCATGCCTTCACTGCTGCACGTCTTGAACCACAAGGCATGAGTTGAAAATAAGAAACTTACTGCGTTGGTTACCTAGAGTTCGTGTCGTATCGGGAATGCTCGTGGCTGAACTGGGAATTGCAAATGGAGGGACGGGCGTCCTCGCCCGTCCGGCGTGCGGGGACGCTGGCCGCTCCACGCTTACAGAAAAACTACCATCCCGCCAGCATCCTCAGCTCCAGCTCAAGCCCTCGAAGTGTACTCCTTCAATTTCCGATAAAGCGTCGTCTTGCCGATGCCCAGCAAGCGTGCCGCCTGCAGCTTGTCTCCATTCAGTTGCGCAATCGCGTTCAGGATAGTCTGACGCTCCAGTTCCGACATGGAAACAATCTTGCTGGTGCCATTGCCAGTACCGGCGGGCGTCGATCGCTCCAGTTGGCTGATTTCCCGAGGAAGATCGCCCAGGTGAATCATCGGACCGGTCGTAAACGCGCAGGCGCGCTCGAGGCAATTTTCAAGCTCTCGCACATTGCCCGGCCAGTCATAGGCAAGCATCGCCTTCAGCGCGTCGTCGCTTAACGTCCGTTCCTGTTCCGAACTGCGCGACTGCCGCTCCAGGAAATGCGCCGACAACAGCGGGATGTCCTGCCGCCGCTCGCGCAGCGACGGAATGCGCAAGCTCAGCACATTCAGGCGGAAATAAAGGTCGCGGCGGAACGTTCCCTGCGCGACACCTTCTTCCAGGTCGCGATTGGTCGCGGCCAGGATCCTTACATTGATCGGAATCTGTTTTGTGCTGCCCACGGGGCGGATTTCCTTCTCCTGGATCGCCCGCAGAAGTTTCGCCTGCAGATCGACCGGAAGTTCACCCACTTCGTCCAGGAACACTGTGCCGCCCTCGGCGATCGCCAGCAACCCATCCTTGGCGTGCTGCGCGCCTGTAAATGCGCCTTTGACGTACCCGAAGAGCTCGCTCTCAATCAGTGTCGGAACGAGCGAACCACAGTCCACGGGAATGAACGGCTTGTCGCGGAAGGGCCCGGAAAAGTGGATCGAGCGCGCCACCAACTCCTTGCCGGTGCCGCTTTCGCCCAGAATCAGGACAGGGTGCGTGCTGTGCGCGGCCTTCGCGACGATGCGATACAGCTTCTCCATTTCCGGCGATGTGCCCACGATGCTTCCGAAACCTTGTCTCGACTTGATTTTTTCGCGCAAAACGCGGTTCTCGGTCTTCAGCTTCAGATGGCTTACCACGCGTTCCAGCAGCAGCTTGAGTTCATCGAGACTGAAGGGCTTGGTCACGTAGTCATACGCGCCGTTCTTCATCGCTTGTACGGCGGATTGCACTGTCCCGTACCCCGTGACCACTACAATGATGGCGTCCGGGCGCCGGCTCTTGATCTGGTTGAGCGCTTCCAGGCCGCCAGCTCCGGGCAGCCGCAGGTCGAGCAACACGGCGTCGATTCCCTGCGATTCCAGCAGACGGTAGGCGTGCTCGGCCGAGTCCGCGGTGAACGTGTTGAATCCGAGCGACTGCGCCACCTCCCGGCAGGCATCGCGAATGGCGCGCTCATCGTCCACGATGAGCAGGTTCAGAAAATTGGCGCCCTCAATCTGAGGAATGGTGGGTAGAGCGGCTTCCGCTGTGGTCATGGTAGTTCTCTCTTTCGCTTCCTGGATTTCTTCAAACTTTTGTGCGGGTCGATGTCTAGAACTTCGCGCAGCTTGTCGAGCAGCGCCGCGCCTGTGAAGGGCTTCCGGAAAAACACCACCGGATCGCGACTGTCCCCTGCCTCGGCAAACTCCGGCTCGTACCCGGACATGTACAGAACCTTCAACTCCGGCCGCTCCAAGCACATCTGGTGTGCCACCTCGCGGCCGCTCACACCAGGCATGACGACATCGGCGAGTAAGAGATGGATGGCCTTCTTGTGCCGCCGAGAGAGTTCGAGCGCTTCCGGACCACTTCGCGCTTCCAGAACTTCGTAACCGCACTCGGTCAAAATCCTGTTCGCAGCCTGGCGGACGGCAACGTTGTCCTCTACTAGCAGGATCGTCTCGCCCCCGAAGTCAGGCGAGTGGCTGGAGACCTTCCCGGCTGGTTCAACTTCAGCCACGCGCGGCAGGCGAACGGTGCACTGCGTTCCGCGCCCCAGTTCGCTCTCTACCTGGATCGTCCCGCCATTGTTTTTGATGATGTTGTGCACAGTTGCGAGACCGAGCCCGGTTCCTCGGCCACTCGCTTTGGTCGTGAAGAAAGGTTCGAATAAGTGGGACTGCGTTTCCGTGCTCATTCCACAGCCCCAGTCAGTCACAATCAGCATCACCGCCGGAGGCGCGCCCGGCAAAGGCGGCGATTCCGCCAGACAATCCTCGCAGTTTCGCGTTTCGACGAGAATCCTTCCACCCTGGTTCATCGCATCGCGCGCGTTCAACACCAGGTTGAAAAGAATCTGCTGCACCTGCGCGGGATCGATCTTCACCAGCCCAAGATTACTGTCCAGGTGAGTAACCAGTTCGAACTGCTCGCCCAACAACCGCGAGAGAAGACTCTTCGTATTCGCGATGATCTCGTTCAGGCACAAAATGCGCGGCTCGATCACTTGTTGCCGCGAGACAGCCAGCAACTGCTGGATCAACGCAGCCCCTTGTTCGCCCGCCATGCGGATCTCTTCCGCATGATGCAGCAGCCGGCTGCCCGCCGGCAGACCCGCAATGAGCAGGTCGGTGTACAACGTGATCCCAGTGAGCAGATTGTTGAAATCATGAGCCACGCCGCCTACGAGGCGCCCGACGACCTCCATCTTCTGCGCTTCCCGAAGACGTTGCTCCGCGCGTTTGCGCTCGGTGATGTCCTCGGTCATGCCGATCGCGAACTGGGGCTTGCGATCGACGCCCCGGATCAGCGAAACCGTAAGGCGCACCCACCCCGTAACACCCGACTTGCCCAGGTAGCGCAATTCCAATTCGTACGATTCCCGTTTCCCGTCCACCAACTCCTGGAATAGATCCAGATCTTTCTGCACATCTTCAGAGTGCGTGAAATCCCGGAAATGCATGCCGCGCAACTCATCGCGCGAATATCCGAGTAACTGCTCCACCGCCGGATTCGTTTCGAGCACTCGTCCGTCCAGGTCGCATTGGACAATCCCCATGGGAGCCGCATCGAAAATGGTGCGGAAGCGGCGGTCTTCATCGCGCACCATGCGGCGGCGTTCCCGTATCGTTACATCACGAATCGTCACCACCGTGAAGCTGCGGTCGTGGGCGCGGAAAGTGGAACAACTGGACTCGATGCGCGAAATCATTCCGTCCTTGCGCCGAGTCACGAATTGACACAGGTGAGTGTCTGCGACATTGCGCGAGGACTCGCGTTTGGCCAAGGCGCACGGGTAAGCCTGCGGTCGAAGGCTCGCAAGCAGCTTTCCTTCGACTTCAGAAGGGTTGCAATGGCCGAGGAGCTTGGCGAAAGCGCGATTGGCGTAACGGATACGCCCGTCCTCGACCAGGGCCATGCCTTCCGTACTGGCATGAAAAGCATCCCGAAGGATCTCGAGATCCGGTTCGTTGGCGTCAACCAGCAACGGAAGTGGCTGTCCCATCGCTCTCTCTAACCTGTGCGAATCCGGGAGGGTCGCTTCGATCTCGGGGGACGGTCGAGCGCGGGAAGCTCACCTGGCGAGAACCCGTTTACTCCCTAATTGGGACAACTATAGAGGTCCAATCTGGGAATGCTTAGGACGGACGGCCGTCACCGGCGCTTGTGACGTCAAAACACTGGTTTGTGGAGCGACGGGCGTCCCCGCCCGTCCACCGCGCAGCGGGCAAGCATCCACGTTTGATTTGGAGTTTTAAAGAATTTGCTTAAGGATTCAGCGGAAGAGGTTCGATCAAACGGAACGTCAGAGTACGCTCTTGCCCGATAGTGACATCACGAGGACTGGACAATGGCGCGCTCCCCGAGGAATTGCCAACAACCACTGCATTCCCCAAGGTCGGCTCATTGCCAGAACTGGCTGCGCCCATCAATTCGCCTTCGCTCCCAAGTGGCATCGCGCGTCGGCGTCCCGGGCCTGCCCCTTTCAGAAAATTGCTCGATGTCCGCACAGTCGTCGGTTTGCCATCGATCATAATCGCGGAGAGCGCGAGACGTACGTATCCCGGGCCTTGCGACCGGGCTCTCGAACGAGCTTCGATTACTCTTCCCGTAACCACCGTTCCCCGTTTGGCCAGAACCCGCTCGTTCACAATGATGGGCTCATCCAGCACTGCTTCAAACTTATCCTTGGCATTTGCGGTGGCGCTGGACAAAGGGCTCCGTAGGCGGACAGTAATAGGCGTTCCCGCAGGTAGCTGTGCTCCGGGCGGAATCACGGAACTGGTAGGAGAGATGCCGTCTTTTTGGGCTTCGCGGTCAAACGGCAGGCGTGCTTCATCCGGCGAAGACAGAGCCTCGGAGGTCACGACTGGAACCGTGGATTGGCGGTCGCATCCAACGGCCATGACGAACCCCAGCCCAAGCAGCGCGAGGCGGATGGCTCCGGAAGCCTGCATGACTGAAATCCTCCCCTGTGCGCGGTACTTCCACAAGTCGCAAGGGAGATGCCAATTCATGAAAATTGAAAACACGAGACTTAAACAGACGGATCGCAAGCCTCTATGTAGTTTTTGCGGGAAGGTTGGGCGCGAAGAAGGTAACTTCGGCTGCTCTTGATCGAATCGCTGAATAACAAATCAACACCCGAAAGGCTCATACAGGCCTTCTGGGCGTAGCTTTCTATACAGAAAACAACTTACTTAGAACCGCCTCCCGAGCCTGCGGCAGCGCTCTGGGACTCGCCTTCCGGCTGCAGAATCACGCCGTCAAACGGAGTCGCTCCCAGGAATCGGCCGTGAACAACACTCACGCGGCGCAACGGGTAGCCCGAATCGGGCCCACGCTGCCAGGTGCGACCGCTGTCTGTGCTTTCGAAGATCACGCCGGTCTGCATGCTGGTCGCGAGCAGACGCTTGCCGTTCGCGTCATACACGATCGAGGTGATGTCCTTGTCGGGCAGACCGGTCAGCACGTGTGTCCAGGTTGCACCATCATCGGGGCTTTCGAACGCGCCCTCACGGGATGCCACGAAGATGTGAGCCTCGGGCGTAACAGTAACACCACGGATGTTCGTGACGTACTGTTTAAGGCTATGCTGCGTGAAAGTACTTCCGCCGTCGGTAGAAACAAACACGTTGATCGGAGCCGCTGCCACAACCGTATTTCCCTTGCTACGCACCGAGAGAAAGTCCTTCTGGCCCTGCACCGGACCGCCCATCCAAACCTTGCCCTGGTCCTTGCTGAAGTAAAGGCCGTTTGAGGTGGCTGCGATCCAGCGATCGCCGGCAATCTCGATGTCATTCACGCGCGCATCGAGCACCGAGCGAGTGCTGGTCTTGCTGGCAACTTGAGTCTTCTTCGTCCCCTTCTTCGCTGCGCGGAAAGAAGTCTTTTCGATGACGACATTGTTGATCGGATGCCACTCGCTGCCGTTGCGCTCGAGCAGGTAATTTCCATGATTGGTCCCTGCCACCAGCGCACCATTGCTGGCCTGCTTCAGCGTAAAGACATCCTTGCCGCCGAGGCCTGAACTCTTCTGCGACCAGTGCTGCCCGCCGTCATGAGAGTAGAAAACTCCGCCGAACTCGCGGTCATTGACCACCGCCACGTAAATGGTATTGGACTCTTTCTGGTCGGCCACGATGGCCGTCACGTAACGGTGCGTGTAGCCATGATTCGATGCGGTCCAGGTGCTGGCGCCGTCATTGGAGGCGAGAATGCCGCTGCGATCGGTCGCCAGCAATACCCGGCTCGAATTCCGCGGATCGACCAGAACGTCATTCACCACGATCTCAGGATTGCTCACACGCTTCCAGGTCTTGCCCAGATCCATCGTTTTCCAGAGACCCTCGGTGGTCCCAGCGTAGACGATGTTGGGATTGCTCGGGTCCTGATGCAGCACGCGCGTGCGGCGCGCCGAGAACGGAATGCCTTGAATCTTTGAGAACTGCTCGCCCGCGGTCATACTCTTGTAAATGCCCGAGCAGGCGCTGGCGAAAACGTTCGCGGGATTGCTGTGATCGACGATGATCGAAAACACATCCGAGTCATCGACCATGCCTTTGTTGATGTGCTGCCAGTTGGCGCCGCCATCGGCCGTCTTCCAGGCCAGGTGCCACGTTCCGGCATAAACCACGTTGGGATCTTTGGGATCAATAGCAACCGATTCGATGTTCT
>QIAH01000571.1 GCA_003225465.1 Acidobacteriota bacterium
GAAATGCTCAAATCGCGCGCCTCGGGCCCACGGGCGCTATTCCGCCGACTTGCCATCACGCCGGCCACTTGTGCTCCAGGACCCAGCGCGTCTGTCGCGGACCACGAGGATCCCGCGACCACGAGGACTCCATGTCAACCCAGCCAAGCCCCACCAATACAACCGAAACATCAACGCAGAGCGGGCAGAAACTTGAGGGTCTACTCGATATCCCGAGAGCCGCGAAGGTGCTAGGAATAAGCCCGAAGACGCTGCGCGATCACGTCCTTCACCGCCGTATTGACTACGTCAAGATCGGCGGCCGCGTGCTCTTCCGCCCGGATACGCTTTGGGGCTTTATTGAGCGCAATACCGTCCATGCCCTTCAGTAGCGTTGTCGATTAGAATGGCGATGCTCTGACTCTGGAAAGAAGGAGGAATGCGGATCTACAAATCAAATAGCTCGAGCTTTTGGTACTACGAGTTCGTGCTCAATGGAAAGCGGTACCACAAAAGCACAAAGATGACGAATGAGCGTGAGGCCCTGAAGGTTGCGAACGCGGCATTCACCGCATTGGTGAAAGGCGAGGCGGGCATCGGGGAACCGAAGTCCGTTCCGACACTCAAGACGTTCCGCGAGGACTTTATTACGGCCGTCCGAGCGGAAAAGCCAGACAAACCGAAAACTGTGCAGTTCTACACCTATTCGTTCGATTCGCTGTTGAAGTACGAGGCTCTCGCGGAGGCGCGTCTCAATGGGATCGACGAACGGCTGGTGCAGAGGTTCACGGTTTGGGCGCTTGCGCGCAACTGCGAAAGGGATGAGCAGCGCACTTGTAGCGTTGCCACGGTGAACCGCTGGCGGGCTACCCTGCGCAAAGCTCTTCGCATGGCGCGTCGCTGGAAGCTGATCCAGACTGTGCCGGAGATCTCGCGACTGAAGGGCGAACGGGAACGATCATTCGTGTTCACGGAAGCGCTTCGAAAAAAATACCGGGAACTGGCGCCCGAGCCGCTCAATAGCTTTATCCAGTTCTCATGCGAAATCGGCATCTGCGAGGGCGAGATCATCGACCTCGTCAAAGCCGATGTCCACATGACGGACAAAGCTGATGAGTGGGGGCACTACGGTTATCTGCAAATCCGGAAAGGCAAGACCGAATTCCGCAAGCGCGGCCTGCCGATCACTGCTCGTGCCAAGGACATCCTCACGGCGTGGATGGCGAAATCAAAGTCTGATCTCGTGTTCACCCGGGAGGACGGTATCACCCCGGTTTCAGCTTTCACATTGATCCAGCAGCAAGAACGCATGCGGAAGGTGCTGAATTTGCCATGGGATGCATGCGTGCACAGTGCGCGTCATACGGCATTAACGAACCTCGGCCTTACCGGCGTGGATACGTTCACGCTTCAGCGGGCCGCTGGGCACGCCAACATCACGACGACTCGGAAGTACGTCCATCCGACGCCGCCGACGATGAAGGACGCGTTCCAAAAAAAGGTCCAAAATGAGCGCCGCGACCAGCGCACGACCCGCAAGGGCGTTGCCAGTATGGGAGCGATTCCTTCAAATCGTGATCATCCGGCCAAACGGGGGTCTGTTCAGTGAGCTCAGAAACTCGGGGACCCCGCTGAGAAAACTCGGGGGATTTTCGGGGACTCAGGGCTACTTAGCGTTACTTTTTGCTACTGGCGGCGCAATGGGTGGAAAACGAAAAAAACCTCAAACACCGCGAAAATACTGGGCTTGCAAGGGGTTAAGGTGGTGAGCGCGGAAGGAATCGAACCTTCAACCTACTGATTAAGAGTCAGTTGCTCTGCCAATTGAGCTACGCGCCCGGGTTGGACGTTAGGGCTTACTCGCGGCGTTCGGTCGGAGCTTGCTTTGCCGGATCTGCATCCACCGCTTTCCCTCTGCCGGGAAAGGTGCATGACGAGCAAGCGTTTATACTAAACTAGCCACGCCGAAACTAGCAACCTGTCCTCTGTCCGCAGCAATACGAAGAATTGAAGGTCTGCAACGCGCTCAAATCGCGGCCAGGTTTCGGCACGCCGCGCTCCCCCAAGTTTGTTGTGAGACATCCTCTGTTGCCTGCAATGGGCAGCCCTACTGAAACCCGCTCCATTTATAAATCCCGACTGGAAGCAGAACTGATGGCCCCGTGCGTTTGCCAAGAACACGTCCCATCTCACATGCATAGCTGGGCGATGAATGGCGGCAGAGAGACTACGGGCCTTCGGGCAGATCCGCCACCAGCGGCGTTCTGCGCGCATCCGAGGCGCTGGCGGCCGGGCGTTTTTCCCGCACCTCTTCGACCTGCATCACTGGAATGCGTTCCAAGGTTCCGATGATCGGGGCCTCATCCATCGAGGATGGCAACGAGATAAATCGGTGCTCCACGCATAGCTGATCGATGAAGCGTTGCTGGCGTTCGCTGAGCACTTGCTGCGGAAGCTTGTCGAAATGACGGAAGATCCACAGAAAGTAAACACGCTGGGAGAAAGTGAGTCTAACGTAGCGCGGGCCGACCGGCGTCAGAATGCGTATGACGCCTTCGGCGAGTT
>QIAH01000205.1 GCA_003225465.1 Acidobacteriota bacterium
ATCCACACCAGAGAAGTCCGAGAAAGCCAAGGACGATTTGAAAAGCAACCCTAAGAAGCTCTCCGCGGAAGAGCCTAAACATGCGGGAACCTCGGTCCTGAGCATCGTTGATCCGCTGGCCGAGGAAGATGCACTCGATCCCGTGAGGGATCATGGAGTGCCATCCTTTGGCGCTTTGGGAACACAATCGTTCGCAGGCATGGAGTCGCCGAAAAGCAGCCGGGGAAAGGGCGTGTGGATTGCGGCCCTGATGCTGGTCGTGCTCGCAGGCGGAGCTTACGGAGCATGGCTGACGCAACCCGGATTTCGCAAGCTGATTGAGTGGGAATACCTCAACGTGATGAGCAAGATTGGAGCCGCGCACACGCAGCCCCAGACGGTCCCCGCAGTGACTCCCGTGTCCGCCCCGACTGCTGCTTCGGCGCCTGCTGACGGGCAAGCAGCAGATGCGAGCACGACTGGCATCGAGAGCCAGACCGTAGCCACGAACGCGACGTCCTCCGCGCCTTCATCCACACCGGGTGCACAAGCTTCTTCGACACCCACAGATACCGCGACGAAGACAGCGGCGGCACTGCAAACTGCGAAGCAGGATACGACCCCCAATCACGCGAATCCGTCGCTGGTAGCCGCCTCCGCGAGTGTGCCTCCGACAGCGGCCTCGAAGCCCAGCAGCGATCTGCTGGAGGTTCCGGAAGATTACGCTGACGATCAGGTGGTGCATCGCGTGCACCCCTCTTACCCGAAGCAGGCCCGCGTCCGAAAACTGCACGGAGCAGTGGTGTTGCAGGCCGTAATCAACAAGCAGGGCAAAGTGGATTCGTTGCAACTGGTTTCGGGCGACCCGCTGCTGGCCCAAGCAGCCGCCGATGCCGTGAAGCAGTGGAGATACAAGCCGTACTGGCATAACGGCGAGGCGTCTGACTTCCAAACGCGCATCACAGTCGATTTCAAACAGCCGTAAGCGTTTCTTTTGCGACTCGGAGAAGGCTCCGGCAGGCCTCACAAAAGCCCCGCAACTCCTATTACTGCCGTAACTTGCCGCGTCTGGCGGGCGTACCTACCATTACGGCATGGGTTACCAGGCATTACTCTTCTGTCCCGACGAGAAAACTGCGCGCATTGTGACACAGGTTTTGAACGACCTCGATTTCACCGTCGAGCCCTGCACTGAGCCGTTTGCAGCGGTAAAGAAGCTCATGGCGCAGCACTTTGACGCGGTGGTAGTCGATTGCGACAACGAGCAAAATGCGACGCTGCTGTTTAAGAGCGCGCACAATTCCAGTTCGAACCAGTCGTCACTGGCGGTCGCCGTGGTCGAGGGACAGGCGGGAGTGGCAAAGGCATTCCGAATTGGCGCGAACCTGGTTCTCACCAAGCCCATCAACGTGGAACAGGCGAAAGGGACGCTGCGTGTTGCCCGGGGCTTGCTGCGCAAGGGCAGCGATGGAACAAAAGCATCGGTGCCCGCGGCTTCGGTTGCACCGACAGGACAAGTTTCGAATGTTCCGAAACAAGCGCCAGCAGCACCGCCGCGCGGGAATGTACCGGGCGCGCCGGCCGCGCGTCCGTTGACGCCTGCGGCTTCAGCACGGCCAAGCATACCTGCGATTCCGGCAGCGAGGCCTTCGGCGGCGCCGGTGATGCCGGCAATGACCGCATCGACGCAGCAGTTAGACGTCGACGATGCGGACGGCATTCTTGAACCCGACTTCGAGCCAGCTTCTCCGGAGCCGGCCATTGAATCAAATCCGGCCACGTCCTCGGGGACGCCGTCTGCCGCAACTGCGACTGCAACATCCAAGTTCCCCTGGCAGCCTTCTCCCAAGATGGCCGAGCCGATGGCGTCTGCACTGCGTCGAGCTGCCGAGGCCGCGGGCCAGATGGAGGCGACAGAAACCATTCCGGCGAAATCTCCGGTCGCCCCGCCAGCCCTGGAAAAGCGGCCGAGCGCAATGTCGGGCGCGATGTTTCAGGCGCAAGGGCATGCTGCCGCGCCTGCACGTGCCGTTGAGAAGCCGTCTCCGGTTGCGGTCGCGCCGGCAATAGAAGAAGCGCCCACAGTCTCAAAACCCTCGGTTCGCGAGGTAAGCGAGCCAAAGGTGGAAAAGCTCATCGTCGACACCACTCGCGCGGATGTTCCTCCGCCTACGTTCTTCCCCGGCGCGTATGACAGCGATGAAGTCGACGGCGGCGGTAAGACCAAGGCGATCGTGATTGTCGCGGCGGTGGTTTTGCTGGCGTGCTCAGCGGGATACCTGAGCTGGAAAAACTCGAGCAACAAGAGCGCTCCGGCGGCTGCCAAGCAGAGCGCGCCGGCCACTACAGCACCGGCGGAAGCGGCGAGCACCAAAGACGCCGCTCCCGGCGCAGCACCCCAGACAACCGACATTACGTTGGGTCCGAGTGCTCCCGTGCCCACAGCAGCTGCACACACGACAGCATCCACGAAACCTTCGGCGGCGAAAGAGCCGGCGCCCGCGAAAGAGTCAGTGACGGCCAAAGGGTCGGCGCCTCCTAAAGAGTCGGCGCCTGCCGCCGAGCCGGAAGTTACCCAGCGACTGATCGTCAGAAGCGATACGGGCCATACTTCGAAACCGGCAAATTCGCAGGATCAGGAAAACGTGCAGGCGCCCAGCGCGATGGACGTGGGTGGCGCGGCTGACACGAAGTCGCTGGCAAACATCAGCAGCGCTCCGGTGAATGTTCCCAAGCCGTCGCCACAGATGTTGAGAGTTTCCCAGGGTGTGATGGAAGGGCTGCTGTTGAAACGAGTCCAGCCCCGGTACCCGACGCAGGCGCTGCAGATGCGTATCCAGGGCCCAGTGCAGTTGCAGGCGACTATCACCAAGAACGGTGACATCCAGAATCTGAAGGTGGTAAGCGGTGATGGCGTCCTGGCGCATGCCGCGCAGGAAGCCGTGAGGCAGTGGAAGTACAAGCCGTACTACCTGGACGGCGAACCGGTGCAGATCGAGACGCAGATTCTGGTGAACTTCAAACTGCCCAACTAGTTGCAGCACAGAAATCAAAAAGCTCTGGCACGGGACTGCGCGAGGCGAAGTTGCTCGCGCAGTTTTGGTTGGTGCTTAGTCGTTAGTCGTTACTCGTTAGTCGTTGGCAAAAGCTCACGTCGCGGTCGGGCTGGTTTGACGTCGATCCCCCTTCTGAAGAGCTAGCGCTCTGCCGGGAAGACGAGGCGCCTGCCCTACGTAGGCCCAGACGCCCTCGTCTGGGCGGCCGGGCGATAGCCCGGCGGCTTATGCCTGGAATTTTGTGGCCGTGGTCTCGGGCTGAAGACAGAAGACTGGAGACTGGTTTAAGGCGTCTGCAGCGTCTCGTCGATGACCACGTTCCCGCCCTGGTCGACGGTGATCACCTTCTGCACGGGTTTGTAACCGCTCAGAGTGATGTCGACGATGTAGTTGCCGGGATTCAGCAAAAAGTTTACCGGCGAGGTCTTCTCGAGGATGCGGCGATTGATCGCGATCTGCGCGCCTTTGGGGGATGTTTTGATGCTGACCTTGCCCATGCCTGCCTCGGCGCCGCCTCCCCCGAACAGTTTCTTGAATTTGCCCACGGTCTTGATGTCGTCAACATTGCCGAGCGGACGCAAGGTGGAGGCGAAATGAAAGGCTTGTCCGGGCTGGCCGACTGCCGAGGTTGTCTCGTCGAGGTATCCTGCCTTCCGCACCAGCACGGTGTGCGTTCCCTTTTCCAGAGAAATTACTGAAGGCGTGACGCGGGCCGTATCTTTGCCGTCGACATAAATCGCGGCGCCCGGCGGATCGCTGGTTACGTTCATGGTGGCATTCAGTGATGTCAGTCGCACCACCAGGGTCGCCTTGCTGGCGGATACCACATCCACGCTGCGCGTGTCGGAGGCAAATCCCGACTTGCTCACTGTCACCGTGTGTTGACCCGGCGGAAGTCCGGCCAGGGTATAAGGAGTGACCCAGTTCGGGTCGGTGCGGCCATCGATCTCGAGTTGCGCGCCTTCCGGAGTGGAGTCGACTGCGAGCTGGCCGGGAATGGCCGCGACCTTGGCCGGCGCGGAGTTCTTCTTATTCTTGGCGAACTTTCCCTTGGCTGCCGGCGCAAACTTCCCGGAGCGTGCTTCTTCGACCACGGGTTCTGCCGGCGCCTCTGCCTGCGAGGCAGCCTGCGTAGGCTCGGGAGCCGGCGGTTCCGACGGTGCCGGCTGCGCGGTGGCAGCGGGCGTCACGGGGGCGGCTACCGGCGCGGGCACGCGGCCTTCCTCGTCGGTGTTCTCCGATCGCGAGCGCCAGTACACCGCTATGCCCACGATTAGAATGAGCGCCACCGCGGCCGAAAGCGAATACATCAACAGCTGCGGGGGAATACTCTTAATTTCCTTGAGGGCTTTTTCGGCGACTTCGCGCGGCTGGATCTTGGGCTTCTCGGGTTCCGTCTGACGCAGGATGATCGATGGCAACGGCTCGTCGGCTTCCGGAGATTCGCTCTTGGGCGCCGGGGGCGGCACATACACCTCTTTGAGAGGCGGTAATTCATTCATTTCCGAGAAGCTGACGCCTTTGGTGGCGGCGCCCGCGTTCTCGGCCATCATGGGATCGACTGCGATCTTGGGAGTTTGCGGCTCGTCCAGGGTTGCTGCCGACATGTTCGCGCTTGGATTGTCGAAGGCGTCCACTGAGGCTTTCGTCACCGAAGTTCCGAATTGGGCGCTTGGATCCAGGTGCGGGGTTCGCCCTGCAGGGGAAGATCCTGCAGAATTCCAGCCTGCCGCCGCGGCTGCCGCTTTCTGGGACGGTTCGGCCGGTCTGGAAGTGGCTTTGGCCGGGGTCGACGGAGTCCACGAAGTTTCGAGTTCCTGCGAGAGCGAGGGCGAAACATCGAGCGCCCGCGACTCCTCTATCGTGTGCTCAAATTTTGCCGGCGCCTTGGGTTCTAGGGGCGCCGAGGTCGCGAATTTCGCGGCGGCGGCGTTCTTCACGCTGGCCGGTACCGCGGGTCCCTTGGGCGCTTCCGGAGCTCTCTTGGCTGGCTTGACGGTGCTTTCGCGGGCCTTCTCGAGATCGTTCACCATCTCGCGGCCGCTCTGGTAGCGTTCCGCGGGATTTTTTGCCAGAGCTTTCATGATGACGTCGCTGGCGACAGGATTGATCTTGGGATTCAGAATCGCCGGTGAGACCGGCATTTCTTCCAGGATCTTCTGGCGGACGACATCCGCATCCGCTCCGTCAAAGGCCTTCTGGTCCGTCACCATCTCGTAGAGCATGGCGCCCCAGGTGAACAGGTTGGAGCGGGCATCCAGTTTCTCGCCGCCCACTTGCTCGGGCGACATGTAATAGAGGACCGAGGGCGGCACTCCGCTCGCTTGTGCGGCCACGTAGCCGGTGCTTGAAATCCCAAAGCTGAGAATCTTGACGGTGCCGTCCCAGGTCACCATGACCTTGGCCGGCTCCAGGCTGAAGTGAAAGACGTTGTGCTCGTGGGCGTGATCGAGTGCCTGGCAAACCTGGCGGCTGATGTCGAGCAGGTCCCAGATGGAGAAGCCTTCCTTGCGCGCCAGCATGGTGGCAATGCTGTTGCCCTGGATGTATTCCATGGCGGCGCAGAACTGGCCGTCGATTTCTCCCGCGCCGTAGACCAGCGTGATGTTGGAACTGCTGAGGTCCTTGGTGGTTTCCGCTTCCTGCAGAATGCGCTGCACCACTTGTTCGGCATGTTCGCCGAACACATCCAAGCGAAACGTTTTCAGCGCGAGCGTCTGGCCCGATTCCGGATCATTGGCTTTATAGACGCATCCCGAATCCGATTTTGCGAGCTCTCCAAGAATTTCGAAGCGGCCGATTTTCGTAGACATTGTTTCCTACCCTCACCGGGCGAAGCACCGGCGAATGCCCCTAGAAAAGAACACACTGGCTCGGATTCTGGGGTGGGTAACCACAAGGATAGCTTGGGTCGTAAGCGTCTTCGAGTTACGAAAGTACTCGGAAATGGCGCGCGAAACCATTCACCACAGAGACACAGAGACACAGAGAATCACAATGAGCTGCGAGCTACGAGCCACGAGCTACGAGCGAGGAGAAGCGGAGTTTGCTCGAAGCTCGCCGCTCGAAGCTCATTTCTGCAATGAAATCAGCCAGGCTTCGACCAGGCGACGCATCTTGGCGCCTTCGAAACGCCGGCGTACGGCGTCTATCACGGCGACGCGGGCGTGACCGTTCGACCCGCGAAATCCCAGCCAGTACGGAATGTGGAGTTCTTGCGCGAGGGGCGTGGCCGTGATCTGCAAGTCTCGCATCCGAAAAAAGCCGCGGCTGTAGAGAAGGCGGCGAAGCTTCGCAATCAGCAACTCGCCGATGAACGCATCCTCGAGATGCGCGCGCGGACAATTGCGGCTCACGATCGGGACGGTCTCCGAGTCGGTCGGAACGTGATCGAATTGAAAAGGATCGAGCGTTCCCGAGATGGCGTCGAGCGCGATCAGACGTTCCTCAGTCTTTCCGCGATTCATGATCTGCACCTGAAACAAGCGAAATGGGATGTACAGTTCAGCGACGCTGCGCAAGCGTCCGTAGGCCACGTTCCGGAACAAGCGCGGGATCCCCGTCGAGGAGAACTGCAGGATCGCCTGCTCACGGGTGACGTTGGGTTTGAGGGTACGAATCGAAGCCATGCCTTCTCAGGTCAAACACCTGCACGTGCATTCTGATACTGGTGGCGCTGGGAAAGCAATTCCATATCTCTTGCTTGAGAGCACGGCAAAAAAACCTTAAACCGCAGAGAGCGCGGAGAACGTCCGCAGAGGGCGCAGAGAAAAAGCTTATGACCGCAAAGGATGCACAAAAAGGCTTTTCACTCAGGGCAAGGCAGGATGCACACCAGATACAGTCACCATGCGATTCGTGTCCTGCCTATGGAACAAGAATTTCAAGAGAGAAATTTCAGGTAGAAAACAGAGGCACTGAGGCGCTCTGAGTTGCGAGTTTCTGTGTTCTCTGTGTTCTCTGTGTTCTCTGTGTCTCTGTGGTGAAAAATGCTGGGTGAATGACATTTGTCACCCGGCGTGCATGACATAGTCCACTGGCTGATGTGACTAAGTAATTCCATAGTGATTATGCGGAGCGGGGTTAGACAGTTTTGTTGCGTTTTGTTCAGTCATGAGCGGGTTGTCGCAGTCCCCCTGATCGTCTATGCTGGGAGCAACGTGAACTGATGTGAATGGTGGCCGCGCCCGGTGGCGGGCCTGTCCAGGTTTGGGGCGTCTCCCCCAGGTTTCCCGGAGTTTTTATGACCTTCACCACTTTTGTCACCAAAAGCGCGTTCCGGAACAAACGGCGTACGGTTCTGACCATGGTAAGCATCGCGTTTTCGCTGGCGCTGCTTACGGTGATGATGACGATCTGGCGCGCGTTTTACCTGGACAACGGCAGCGAGCAGTCGACCCAGCGGTTGATCACGCGCCATCGCGTATCGCTGACTTTCTCGCTTCCGATCTATTACGCGCAGAAGATCAAAACCGTGCCCGGCGTGGTCGAAGTAGTTCCCACGCAGTGGTTCGGTGGAAAATATATCGACGACAAGCCGGAACATTTCTTTGCGCAGTTTGCCACCGATCCGCAGGAATTGTTCAAGGTCTACACCGATTTCAAGATTCCACAGGACCAACTCGACGCCTGGCAGCACGATCGCGCAGGCGCTGTAGCAGACAGCGAACTCGCAAAGAAATTCGGCTGGAAGATCGGAGACCGCATCGTTTTGCAGGGTACGATCTGGGACGCGAACCTGGAGTTGACCATCCGCGGAATCTACAAGGCTCCGCAGCCTACCCAGTCGCTGTACTTCGACCGGAAGTATCTCGAAGAAACCGTGCCCGTCATGAAGGACCAGAGCGGCACCTTCGGAATTCTGGCCGATTCGCCAGCCGACGTGCCCAAGGTGGCCGCAGCGGTAGATGACATGTTCCACAATTCGCCGCAGCAGACCAAGACCGAAAGTGAGAAGGCGTTCGGACTGGACTTCGTCGCGATGCTGGGCAACGTGAAAGCCTTCATTCTAGGAATTTGCGGGGCAGTGGTATTTGCGACCCTGCTGGTGGCGGCGAACACTATGGCGATGTCGATCCGAGAACGCACCCGGGAAGTCGCGGTGCTGAAGACTCTGGGGTTCACGCGCAAGGCAGTTCTGGTGCTGTTTGTGGGTGAGGCGGTCGTGGTGGCGGTCCTCGCTGGGGTGGTCGGCATCCTGCTGGGCAGTGGCCTGATGTACCTGGCAAGCCACAATCCTCAGGCGGGCTTTTTTCAGGGAATCAGCGTGAACTGGGCGACCAAGGTTCTGGCCCTGCTGCTGGCTGGGTTCGTGGGCTGCGTGGCGGCCCTGCTTCCTTCGTATCACGCCTCGCAGGTGGATATCGTGGAGGGCTTGCGCCACATCGGATAGCGAGCTTCAACTATGGCAATCCCAATCAGCTACTTTTTCCTTAGGTTAATTCGAGCTGCTATAGCAGCGATGAAGATTCCGATCAAGTACAACCTTCGGAAT
>QIAH01000364.1:0-1098 GCA_003225465.1 Acidobacteriota bacterium
GATGCCTTCGTTCGCGAAATCGAAGCGGAGCGCCGCGCCGCTGCGGAAACGCTCGAAGCCGAACGGCGCACCGCCCAGGAACTGGAAATCGCAAAACGGGTCCAGGCAAGACTCTTTCCCCAAACACTGCCGCAGCTCAAAACACGTGGCATCTCCGAAATTAATTCCGACGGCAGCGGCACGATCGTGGACGCGGCGAGGGTGGCTTCGCCTTGCCGCTCGACATCCGGGACTCCAGCAATATCACTTTCGCGAATCTGCACATGTATCGGGTGGTGAGCAGCTATCAGCCCTTTCGCCATGCGATCGCACTCTCAAATTCGCGGAAAATCAGATTTCGCAACCTGCATTGCTACAGCGATAGCAAGGTGTCGTTTGCTAATGCCATTTACGACCGAAGCAGCAATATCAACATACGACAACGCGAATTCGCCTGGTTGACCATCTCAGGCCGCGCGCCTCAAATCCCCGAGAAGAAACCTTCGCCTGTTCTTCCCGAGAATGCGAAGGTCGAGCAAGTCGCGACCGGCTTCTTCAACGTTTCCGGCGGCGCTGTGGATGCGTCCGGTAACATCTATTTTGTCGACGCCCATCAGCAGACCATCTACTGCTGGTCCGCCAGCACGCGGCAGCTATCGAAAGTGCGCGACAACCCACTGGATCCGGTTCAACTCTTTTTCGATAAGGCAGGCGACCTGATCGTAGTTTCCTACGCCGGGAAGCTTCAAGCCCGGCACTCCTGGCGATGACATTACGCTCTTGAAAGCTATGCCGGCCGTGCCCCGGCCCAGCATGACCCCGGTTCTGCCAGTCGACTACTGGAGAAACGAGAATGACTTCCTCGAGATGATTCCCACCAGGAAGCCTTATCAATTCGTGTCGCCAGACGGAACGACGTTCTTTCCCGCCGGTGAGGACTTTGTGACCGGTGAACTCTACTACGGTTCCAAGTTGAATGACACACTGCGGGCCTTTGGCCTTGCGCCGGTAGTGACGGCTGACGCCACCTATGTTACCGACGAATCCGGAGAGAAGACCTATGTGGGCACCGTGGGCGCCGATGGCACCATTTCGAATCTGAAGTTATTCACTGAACGC
>QIAH01000364.1:1168-41171 GCA_003225465.1 Acidobacteriota bacterium
CAACCCCGAAGGTACTCTGATCGACACCATCGAGATTCCGGAACGGCCGTCGCAATTACTGTTCGGCGGCAGCGATGGTCATACTTTGTTCATTCTTGCGCGCAGCTCTTTGTACACCGTTCAGACGAAGTATCGAGGACGTTGAGACCGCGGCCTCGATGCAAAGTTACAAATGCCAGAGTCCGAAAGTAATGACTAGCCGGTGAGGAGCAATTCTTATGACGGACAAATTGTCACGAAGAGATTTTCTCGGAGTCTCCGCTCTGGGGTTCATGGCAGCGGCTTCGCCCAGCGTCATCCGTCCGCCGATGGAAGTAAATGACTCGGGAGACCAATCGTCCAATCGTGACTCGGAAATTTCAATTTGGGTGACTTCTGGCGATGAGCGTTTCGCTGCTGCTCCTCCCATCAGTTGGCGTGCTGCCTCTGGAGCAGCCCCAAGCGATCACCTCCAGTTGAGCCCCAGCGTAAAGTTTCAGAAGATCCTGGGATTTGGAGGCGCCTTCACCGATGCTGCCTGTTATACGTTCAATCGGCTGACGCCAGGCCGCATCTGCGTAGGATCGAGCGACTACTCCGCCAAGCTCTACAGCTATGACGAAGGCGAACCTGATCCCGATCTGACGCGCTTTTCGATCGACCACGACCGTGAATACATTCTTCCTATTCTCCGCCAGGCGCGCCAAATGAATCCCGATCTTTTTCTTTTCTCATCCCCGTGGAGCCCACCGGGGTGGATGAAGTTCAACAATACGATGTTGGGCGCCTCCATGCGTAGACACTACCTGCCGGTTTACGCGCGGTACTATCTGAAATTTCTGCAAGACTATTCCGCGGGAGGCGTGCCCGTTCAGGCACTGACAAGTCAAAACGAAGTCGACACCGACCAGGATGGCCGCATGCCGGCCTGCATCTGGTCCCAGGAATATGAGATTGAGTTTGTGCGCGACCATCTCGGCCCTCTCCTGGAAAGCAGTGGCATGCCAACCCAGATCTGGGTCCTGGATCACAACTACAACTTGTGGGGACGCGCAGTTTGCACGCTGGCCGACCCCAAGCTCCGCAAGTACACCAATACGGTTGCATGGCACGGCTATTACGGCACTGCGGACATGATAAGCAAGGTCCACGACGCTTACCCCGAAGCCGAGATGCATTGGACCGAAGGCGGTCCGGACTATACCGATCCCGGTTATCTCACGGACTGGTGCAAGTGGGCGGGAACCTTTAGCAGTGTATTGACGAATTGGTGCCGGTCCATCACAGCGTGGAATCTGGCTCTCGATGAACATGGGCGGCCGAACATCGGCCCCTTCCCCTGCGGCGGCGTAGTCACGATTGACTCCCAGTCTCGAAGCATTTCTCGCAGCGGGCAATACTGGGCCTTCGCTCACTATTCGCGGACCATCCGTCGCGGAGCGCAGCGCTTTCAGTCGCAAACAACTGCAGCCGACATTAAGCATGTCGCTGTCGAAAATCCCGATGGCCAAAAGGTGCTCATCGTGACCAACCCCGGGCCATCCCGAGCGCTCGAGCTACGCGTCGCGAATGTGGCCGCATCCGTAGCCTTAAAGACAGACTCAGTGACCACCCTGGCGTGGCGCTGAGATCAGATTTGCGCAGCGATCACTGGCTTGCCTCCCACCAGGAATCCGGTTCGGTGATCCTGAATCATGCGATTGCCGCTGCCGTGATACACGTCCCTGCCAATGGCGCTGCACGATTCGATCCTGCATGCGGAATATAATCTCGCGAATGAAAAACTTGCCTTCGGACGAGTTCCTGGACCGGAAGGACCCGTATCTCCGCATGCTTTGCGTCAATGTCTTCGTGCGGGATCAGGAGCGAAGTTTGCGGTTCTACGTGGATCAGCTTGGATTCGGAGTGGTCGTTGACGAGAGCTACGAATCCGGTGGCCGCTGGGTGGCGGTCGCACCTCCGGACGGTAACACCGTCCTCGCACTTATCACTCCCAAACGCAAGTCCGAAGAATACAAGCTGATTGGCCGCTCCAGACATGCTGTTTTTGTTACCGAAGACGTCATCACCAAATACGACGAGTGGCGGAACCGTGGAGTCCGTTTTCACCATCCTCCGCGAACCACTCTTTGGGGCGGAATTTTTACTCGCTTCGACGATCTGGATGGAAACTCGTTTGCGCTGGTGGGCCGCGATGCCTTCGTTCGCGAAATCGAAGCGGAGCGCCGCGCCGCTGCGGAAAAGCTCGAAGCCGAACGGCGCACCGCCCAGGAACTTGAAATCGCGAAACGGGTCCAGGCAAGACTCTTTCCCCAAACGCTGCCGCAGCTCAAAACACTAAGAAAGGGCGACCGAAAAGCCGCCCTTTTGGTGAACCCATACTACTAGGCTGCTTTTTTGTGGATTGCGCTGTGAACCTTCTTCCTCGTGTCTTCGTCAATTTTCATGTTGTGTTTTTCGCGACCGTGCTGCTCGATCTTGGGCATGATCTCCGCTTCGCTGTTGCCGCTGATTTGCCATTCACAGTTTTTGGGGCCAACGTCAGAGCAGCGGAAACTAACTTTATCCTTGCCATGTTCTTCGCGCTCAGTGATAGGCATTTTACCTCCTGCCACCATGCTGCTCCCGATTCTAGAGGGGCACAATACTGCGATTCCCTGAATGTGCCGCAAGCAGTGAGCATGATTGGAGGGTAGTCCGTTTCATCCCGAGCTTGGCAGTCGCACCATCTCGGCCTGCACCCTTGCCGTTAACCTTCTTGAGAACGTGGATGATGTCGTCTCGTTCAACAGCCTCAAGAGTCGGATCGACCTCGGTTCCAATTCTGGTGAAAGGCGCAAGCAAGAGCTCCACTTTGCGATGAGGGGTTACATCGAGCACCATTGCCGCAACCGTGCGATACGTCCCGAAGAATCCTTGAGCGGCAAGTAATGGCCAACCCAATATCCCTTTTCGTGCCGTGTAGGGAGCGTTCGAATACGGTACAAAGCAACAGGATCAACGGAAGCGACGAATCCGGAATTCACGTGGACAGCAGTTGCGGGCCGGTGACAAACAACGTCGTAAGCGGCAACATTATCAATGAAGCTTGCGCGGGCATCCTGGTTGGAACTGTGGCAGGTCCCAACGGCATAGGTTCGAACACATTCTTCAACGCCCGAAACACCGTTCTGACGGCAGATCTCTGCACGCTTCCGCTGATGACGGCGCGTCAAGTCAATACTACTTCCGTACTCAAGTCCAGACTGAGTCGAGCGCGACTCTGAAATGGAGGCACCATCCTTGATGGTCGGATCGCCCTTTCGCACCACAATCCGGACTGTGACATACACGTCAATCCGGACTGTGACATACACGTCGCGCACCTCGTCGCGCACCTCAAATTCCGTCAAGACGCCGGCGACGGGCAGACTTGTAACCGCGCCGACGTAAGTCGCGAGTTATTTCAGGTCGCCTCTGTGCTCCAGGCGCCCTCAAGGATCGTTGAGCTGTTTCCTCGACGGGCGACAGTCGCAAGATAATGACATGCGCATGGATAGACATTACGGAAAAAAGCCTTTCCTAGCGAGGGTGCAGCTCTCGAAGTGAATCTAGCGGAACCAGCCGTTCAGAAAGTTTTCCCCGGCTCCAGTGCCGGTCCTGTGGTTGCCTCCGGTTGTGAAGGCGCGAACGGCCAGTCTCGCTTATGCCATGCCAGGATCAGGTAGGCAGCAAAGCCGGCGAGAATCGTTCCGAACGCATACACCATGTATTTCCACCCGCCCGGCTGTAGCCCAGGCGTTACAAACACACCGATCCATCCGACCAGCGCAAACACTGCTGGCAAGGGAAAAAGCCACATGCGAAAAGGACGTGGAGCTTCCGGATGCAATCGGCGGTACAGCAGAAGCCCGATGATTTGCGCCACGAACATGGAAAGGATTCGCGCCAGCATCAATGCCGTGATGATCTGCACCAGATCAAAGAAGCAGGCCACAATGCACAAGAAACCAATCAGTAACAAGGCTCGGTGAGGAAAACGACGCGTTGAGTGTAGCTCTGCGAACCATCGGAAGAAGGCACCATCCAATGCGGCCGCATACGGAATACGCGAGTACCCCAGTAGCATCGCATAGGTGGCCGCAAATGCAGTCACTTCGACCATCAATGTCATCAGCGCCGAAGCCCACGGCCCATGCACTTTCTGCATGAACACCGAGCCGATCGCGTTGTATGCCTGCGAGCCCGGTACCACCATATCGCGCCACGGAACCACGCCGGTGAAGCTCACCGAAATCAGGAAATCAATCGCCGTTACTAGTAGGATCGAATAAATCACTCCGCGGGGAATCACCTTTGACGGCTGCTTGACCTCATCGCCAAGATAGCAAACCTGGTAATAGCCGAGGAAGTTGAACATTACCAGCATCGTTCCATTCCCTAGCCCGAGCATGAACGGTAGCCCTATGTTCCAGGCTCCCTGGGGAAAATCGAAAAGCAATTTGGGGTCAAGGTGGGTCATCCCGGTGAAAATCACCCAAGCTGCTGTGATCAGCATCCCGATCCACAGAACCAGCATAAGCCGGGCGATGTCCTGAATTTTGCGATACAGCGCGACCATCGCGATGGCAGTAATTCCCGCGGCCAGCAGCTTGATGCCCCAGCGATAGGAAAGCAATCCAGGCCAGAGAAAGCCGGTATATTCCGCCATGCCGATGCTGCTGGTGGCGATTTCGAGTGTGCCGCTGAACAGAAACTGCCACACGAAGATCCAGGCGAACATGTGGCCCCAACGCTGGCGCCCGAAACATTCGCGCAGAAAGATGTAGGAACCACCCGAGGCGGGAATCGCCGCTCCCAACTCCGCGAATACCAAACCGTCCGCAATGGCCAGCAATGCCCCTACCAACCACGCCAGCAGAGATTGTGGACCTCCCAATGTGGCAATGATTGCGGGCACTGTTATAAAGGGACCTGTGCCCACCATATTCGACATGTTGATGGAAATCGCATTCAGCAGGCCCAAGCTTCGAGGCAACCGACTGGGGCCGGCAGCACCCTGGGTCGTGGGAGTTGCAGGGGCGATGGTCAAGCCGTGTTTACTCCTTGAGACTGCAGTATCAGCATACTGCCGCATCGGCTGGAGTGTTCATGGACGAAAGCCTGTCGGCCCGCGTACCAACAGGTCGAAAGCTCTCAGCATCTACGACGTAGGTCGCGAAGCTCGTGTCAGGGTACCGCCTCTGCCGTGATCAAGAACATCAATAACAAGGGACTGTCATCGCGACGTTGGGGAGTCGCGTGCCGCCGCCATTCAGAAACTGGGCTATCGTCCAAACGTGCTCGCCTGGCAGGCGCCTCGCTGAAAACCCCATGCACTCCCAGCCCCGCGGGCTGGCGCGTGAACTCGAGCAATTCGCCCTAGTGGTCGTGCGAGTGGATCAGATAGTCAGCCGCATCGCTGAACTCTCTGCTCCTAGTCATCCCTTTAGTCCTGCTTTTTCCCAAAGGCCTCACCTGGACGTCGTGCCCGCCAGTTCCTGCACTACGGCGCGTAAGTACCGCAAGCTGGCGGCAATGCTCTGCGCTGGCGGAATCGGCGTCGCGCCAAATTTCACATCCTGCTCGACCACCATCCAGCCTGCGTAATTGTTCCGCTCCAGCGTGCGAAAGAATGCGGGGAAATCGATAGAGCCATTCCCGATGATGGTAAACACCTTCTCTTCGATAGCCTGGTCAAACGTGAGACGCTTCTTTCGCGCCTCCTGCAGAATCTTTTCATCACAATCCTTGATGTGCACCAGCCGCAAAATGCTTCGATACTTCTCGGCTTCCGCCACAGTATCGGCCCCACCGTAGACCGCGTGTCCCGTATCGAGGCACAATCCGATCCCGGTCTTTGCGGTCACATCGAAAAACCGCTCGCACTCTTTGGGAGTCTCCACGTAGGTCGCAACGTGAGGGTGAAACACCAGATCCAGGCCGAATTCAGAAGCGACTCGCGCGGCATCCTCGACCACTTTGGCTATGTTCTTCCATTGCGCATCATTAAGTCCCGCACTGCCATCGGCTGGCACACGCCCGGAGATTCGGTCGCGTTCTGGCGACTGCGCATCCGCCAGCACCAGAAACGGCGCTTTCAAAGTCGCCAACAGATTGCCAACCTTGTGGATCTGGTCGACCGCGACTTGCGCCGACGATGGATCACTCAACACCACCGGCACGAATGATCCAAGAAGCTTCAACTTTCGTTTCTCGAGTTGTGGCTTGAGCACTGCCGGATCGGTCGGAAAAAATCCGTAGGGCCCGAGCTCCGTGCCCGTGTAACCCGCCTCCACCATTTCATCCAGCATCTTCTCGTACGACTGGTTCCACGATGGCCCGGGATAATCGAGCACTCCCCAGCTATCCGGCGCCGCAGCAAACAAAAATCGTTCTGAAGTCATGATTTCCTCACTGGCATGGAATCACCTGCAAGAGCCTCGCGAACAAAATTCTTCTGAGGATCGAGCTCAAGGCTCGATCACTACTTCCATCAAGTCCGCCGCCATCGACTTCTGCATCGCTTCCTCGGCATGCTGGAGAGCGAAGGGTGCGTTACAAACTCAGAAGTTTAGCTTCAGCGAAAACTGTGTAATCCGGGGATCGGCCGCAGTCTGCGCAAATCCAAATGTGCTAGCGGAGCTGATATTTCCGTTCACGTTTTGGAATTGCGTGTGATTGAAGATGTTGAAGAATTCGGCCCGGAATTGCAGATCCAGGGTCTCCGTCAACTTCGTGTCCTTCAGCAATGCCATATCCCAGTTGTTTATGCCCGGACCATGGAAGAACCTGCGCCGCGAGTTGCCAAGCTGTCCAATCTGTTCCGCGCTGAATGGGGTGGTATCAAAGTACTGGAACTTATTCTTTCGAGGATCAAGAACGTGAATTCCAGCCCCGTTGTAGTTCGGCACATCGATGCCCAGCGGGATCGGACCGGTAAATTGCGTGCCCAGTAGTGAGTTGTTGTCATTCTCAATGAGCGTGATCGGGATCCCGGTAGCAAACCGCGTAATTCCGCTCCACGTCCATCCTTTCGTCAATCGGTTCGACGCCAATCGATCCAAGGGAATGTCATAGCTGTAACTCACGACGAAATTGTGGGTCACATTGAACGCAGAGAGGGCGATGCTATCCTTCGGCCTGATGAAGTTTACCTGCTCGCCATAGCCCGAGGAATTGTCCAGTGACTTGCTGTAGGTGTAACCCGCCAGCAACTGCAACCGCCCGGCGGTGTGGCGCAAATTCACCTGCAGCGAGTTGTAGCTGGACTGCCCCAGCGCGATGAAGTAGCCATTGGTTCCGAACAGCGGTCCAAATACCGGCAGCCGCACATTGAAATTGCTTTCGGTCCCAGGCCCGCAAGCAGGAGCGAGCGCCAGGCAGGCCTGAGGATTGGCCGGGTTTGCCTCCATGGTTACCAGCAAGCGATGGCCTTGCGTACCGACATAGCTCACTGTCAATAGTGTGTTGGCAGAAAACTGGCGCTGCAACGAAAGATCGTAGTTCTCCGAATAAGGCAGCCTGTTTTTATAGTAAAAACCGGGAGAACTCGCAATCGGTGTCAGCACCGACCAGTTCACATTGTTGTCAGGATTCTTCGGTCCCACATTGAGTGGCGGGAATACTACCGGGAATTTCTGCCCGGTGCCGCCTTGCAATCCGCCATCAGTTCGATTAATAAACGGCGTGGAGAACGAAGGCGCCGTGCCCACCCAGAAAAATCCGAACGGCGCATCGCCGATCTCATTGAAGTTCGTCGACCCTTCGAACGCGGTGAAAAAGACGCCGTAACCGGCGCGAACGCTGGTCTTCGCGTCGGGGGAGTAAGCCACACCCAGCCGCGGACCGAAATTGTTGTAGCGCGTCGGCGCTAGACTCGCGGGAATGCCGGGATCGCCCGGAAAGACCCAGCCCGTCGGCGAGCCAGGGAAAACTCTCGACTGCAGTCCGGGCACAATGGTTTCGATCTGGTTGTGTTGCTCCGACCAGGGAGTGCTCACGTCCCAGCGCAGCCCGTAGTTCAGCGTCAGATTCGACTTTGCGCGCCAGCTATCCTGGGCATACGCACCGAAATACTTGCTTCGTCCATTGGAAGGCTCGGCTTGTCCTTGCACGTAGTTCGTGGGAGCTCCCAGCAGGAAATCAGCGAAGTCGCTCCCCGTCTCCGAACCCAAGAAAACGAAGTTCCCATCGAGCACGTTGTGCAACTGCTCCACTAACTGGTTGTAATGGAAATTCGCGCCCATCTTCACGCTGTGCGTGCCGATAACACGGCTGAAATTATCAAGCAACTGGAAGGTATTCTCGATCAGCCGATTCGGCCGGCTCGGCACGCCAATGATCAGGCCGCTTCCGAAGTCAATCTCCGGCACGCCCTCCACTGACGGATCGAGCGGAACAATTCCGTTCCCACCGGTGGTGAAACCGAGACCGCTCAGGGTCACGTTCTTTCCGCCCTTTGGCAGGTTCAAAGAGTTATTCACTCGCGTGAACGCAACTCGAGCTTCGTTGACCGTGCTGCCGCCAAACGTTCTCGTGTTCCCCAGATTGATGTTTTGCGTACGCCCCGTTCCCGCAGCATCAAATCCGGGGACATTCGCCGTCGGATAGGGTGTGCTCAGCTTGTAATTATCAAACAGGTAGTAGACGGAGAACAAACCCACGCCGGTGTTCGCGTCAATGCGGCCGCTGGTCTTGTCGTCTCGCAAATGGTCAGAAACGCTTGTGGTAGTAAATGACCCGCTGGACGAGGTTGGGATGTACGCCAGCAGGTTCTTCGAAATCGGAGAGAAGAGGGACGTTGGAATTTGCGCGTTAGGGAATACACAGTTCGAGCTGCTGCAGCCTGCGAAGAAATACGGTTCACCTTCCGTGACCGTATGCCCGAGAGCAGTACCGAGCTGGCTCGCCCACGTCGGCCCCGTGACCGTCCCCGCCAACTGGCTGCCGATTGCGGAAAAATCTCCGTTCACTTCCGTAGGAGTGGGGACGGCAACTAATGGCGAACTCTCTCCGACGACTTTTCGATTGCCTTGATAATCAGCAAAGAAGAAAATGCGATCCTTGATCACCGGGCCGCCGATCGTGCCGCCAAACTGGTTCTGATGGTAAGCGCCGATCGTGCCCGGGGGAGCAAAGTAGTTGCGCGTGTTCAGTGCGGTGTTCCGCAGGAACTCGAAGGCATTGCCATGAACCCGGTTGGTACCTCCCTTGGTAATTACGTTGATCTGGCCGCCGCTGTAGTTGCCGTATTCGGCGTCATAGTTATTCGTCAGAATGCGGAACTCTGCGATCGAATCCAGGTTTGGAATGGCTGTCGTCCCACCGTACCCGCTCTCTTGCACCGTCGCGCCGTTCAGCAGGAATCCGTTGTTCGCCTCTCGCTGGCCGTTCACCGACAACGCCCCAGAACTCAAATCGCCCGAGACCTTGGGAACGGCGAATCCGGCGGAGTTGAAGATGCCGCCATACGCGCCACTCATGCCCGATGCGCTCGATACCACCCCCGGTTGCAACGCCAACAGATCTGTGTAGCTGCGCGTGACCAGCGGCACCGTTGTGATGCGGTCCCCTTCAATCACTTCACCCAGTTGCGAACTCGCGGTCTCCACGTGCGTGGCTTCGCTCTGCACCTGCACCAGTTCCCGCACTTCTCCAACCTGCAGAGCGACATCCACAACAAGGGCGGCATCTACGTCCAGAACCAAGCCGGTTTTCTTGTAGCCCTTGAACCCAGACTGCTGCACGCTCACTTCGTAATGCCCCAAAGGCAGCGTCTGAAATGAATAAAAACCAGCGGAGTTGGTCTTTTGACTCTGCGAGATGCCGGTGTCCGTGTTCGATGCTGTGACGTTGGCCCCCGTAACCGCTGCCCCACTTGGATCGCGCACGGTTCCCGAGATACTTGCGCTGACACCTGCGAAACAAACGGCTCCTAGAACAAGGAGCGCCACGCCCGCGTAGCAAATCGTGACAATTCGCGACGACCGGCGTACGCATCGGGTGTCTGGTTGCTGCATGCTGCCAAAGAAATTGCTACCGTTGCTGATGCCCTCCCGAAAAGTCGCCAATTGCATATCGCCTCCTGTAGTGGGAGCTTTGACCCGGGACTGCTCTGTCGGCCTCGGCTCGCCTTGAAAGCATCGTACTGAAATCTAAGCGCTTATATAAGCTGCGCTTATAGTGCAGGGTCGTCGCGAATGTCAAGACTTTTCGCCAGTTTCTGCCGCCACTCGGCAACTCCTCCAGAGAACGCATGAACACCCCAAGTCGACCTGCGAATAGTTCGGGACCGTAAAACTGGTTTCGTCGTGAATTTGCAAAATGTCTCAGCTCATCCGGCTTTGGCGTGAACACAATACGCTTTTCGCTGCGCCGTTTGAATAGTCGCACCCATGTCTGTGTTTGGACGATCCTGGCGCAGACCCGATACCCCTACTCAGCAACAAAAGGCAGGCTTGCAGATGACTCCCACACCTCATATCGCCATGCCCAAAATGTCGCATTGAACTAGGGACCAAATTCTTAGTGATTGGAAATCACGCGAAAGACGGACCTATAGTGTGCCCCTAGATGTGGATATCGAAGTGAACGCGGGCACGGATTACCAGGCAAGGTGCTATTCGCTAGGCCCGCCCACACTGCCGTCGACCGTATCATCCCATCTCATCAATGACTTAGAAAAGAGCAAGAAATCTAATCGCGTGCCTGCGTCTTTTTCGGGCACTTCCGCGTATGTATCGGTAGCATGAACGCGACTGCCTGCTATTTCGTGAGCGCGATGGCCGACGAAAACACCGACATCGCTCGTGGCCTGCGACGTCGCGATCCTGAACTGCTCGACCGCCTGATCGAGCAGTACCAGCACCGTCTCCTGCGCTATCTCGTCTACCTGAGCGGCCGCCGCGACCTGGCCGAGGACTTCTTCCAGGAGACCTGGGTCCACGTGCTCGAACGCGGTGGCCAGTACGATGGCCGCCATGAGTTCAGTACCTGGCTTTTTACCATCGCGCGCCATCTCGTCATCGACCACTTGCGTAGCAAGCGACCAACGAGCCTCGACAGCCTGGCAGATCAAGATGATCTGGCCCCATTCGATATTCCGGCCGCCGGGCAGCCTTCCGCATTTGATGCGACGGTTCAACGCGAGCAAAACGAACAGATTTCTGCCGGCATGCAGCACATCGCAGCCGAATACCGTGAAACCCTGCTGCTTCGCTTTCAGGAAGGGATGTCACTGGAAGAAATTGCCAGTGTAATCGGCGCGCCTCTGGGCACGGTGAAATCCCGGATCTATCGCGGCCTGAGCGCCCTGGAGCCGTGGGTCAAAGGAGCCCGCCTGTGAACCCTGATCTTATGAATGCCGATCCTCATGAACGTGCGCGTTTGATGATCGCCTTGTCCGGCACAGAAGGACTTTCCAGTGCGAAACCGTGGCACGCCGAGGAATCGTGGTTGGCTGCACATCTGGAATCATGCGCGTCATGTCGTGCGTTCGCGGAGAACTCGAGGGAGACGATTCGCGCACTGCGCGGAATTCCAATAACCGCGAGCGGGCGTCTGGTATTCACGACACAAATGCGTGTGCGCCAGCGGGCAGCGGAATTGCGGCGCCAGCAAGAACGGTTTTGGGTGATCTGCGTTTGCTGCGCAGCCGTGACCCTTTCCACCGCGGTTAGCACAGCGCTGCTGTGGCGCGGATTTGCGTGGCTGGGCCATCAGGCACGGCTGTCCACGCCAGTGTGGGAAAGCGGCTTCGTCGTGTTCTATCTGACTCCGGCGGTTCTGGTTGGGATTCTCCTGCTTGCGCGCGGGACTTTTCTCGCGGATCACAACGGCTCTTTTCAGGATTAGAACTGTGGATCCGCGTAGAAGCCGCAGTGGATCTACGGCGAAACGAACTCTGGAGACTTGGATATGCCAGTTAGGAATGAAACTTCAACCCGCTTTATAGACGAGGTCCGCATTATCTCGCAGTGGACATACGTCGTCGCATTTCTCAGCTATCCGGTGGCGGCGGCAGCCGTGGTGTTCACCACTCTTACAGACAAGTCTGGTGATCATTTTCATAAGCTGCCGGTGCTGGTGCCGCTCGCAATCATGGGAGGAACTGCGCTCGCCTGTTACATCCTGCTCATTGGTTACGTCAACAGCGACGCCGGCCGCCGCGGCATGAGTCGCCTTGGCTGGACGCTACTCGCAATTTTCATCCCGCACGCGCTCGGCATTGTGTTGTATTTCGTCCTGCGCAAACCACTTACCTCGAACTGTCCACAATGCACCGCGGTCGTCGAACCCAGCTTTGGCTTCTGTCCTCGATGCCAGTGCCGACTGAATGCCACCTGTCCGCAGTGCCGACGCAGCGTACATGCTGCTGACAAATTTTGCCCGTATTGCGGCCGCGGCCTTGGCGCCGTTGCAAACGAAGGGGTAAACAACGAGGGGAGGAGCGCCCCGTAGACTGCGAGCACGCGTCGCTGCATTTCGGAGATTGCCATGTGCAGGAGGAATTACAATGAAACCCCCTTTGACCTTGCTTGTGCTTGTCCTAGTGTTGCTCAGCATTCTCGCTGGATGCGCAGCGGGCCCTAACCAATTCAAAGGAACAGCGAGCGAACACCATGAAGTCGCAGGCTTCTGGCTCGGCCTCTGGCAAGGCTTCATTGCGCCCTTTGTGTTTGTGGCCTCGCTGTTCAATAGCCACCGGAATATCTACGAGGTCCACAACAACGGAGCCTGGTACAACTTCGGTTACCTGTTTGGCCTCGCTTGCTTCTTCGGCGGCACCGCCAACCGCGCGTCGCGGCCGCAGTGTGGCCAGGCTCGCGGATCCGCAAAATAATGCGCACTAAGTACCGCATATACTCGGACTCGCCCGAAACGGCGTTCGGCATCGGTCGCGACCGAGCCCACGGATATACCACGGTGACGCAATTAGCTCGTAACGCTGGGAGTCGTGAGTAAATAAATTTGGCCCAGCCGGTCGAACGATACGTGATCGGGAGATCGGAGTTAGATAGACCAAGGAGCTTTCTACTTTGGCCAACAGGAGAGAAATCGAAGCGCTGAAGGAAGGCTAGCCCAGATGGCTTCTCTCCTCTGCTTAGCGGCCTTGTCGCGAGCATTTGATCCAGGCCCGTTAGCTGTTGCCAAGAACGAAATCATCTTGAACAGTCGCAACAGCGGACTGCTCGGATTGGCGATTACATTGTGAGGACTGCGCGGACGCGGGTCTCGCCCTCCGCGACGCGCTCGTAGGCCTTCGCAGCTTCGGCCAACGGGTAGGTTTCAATTATCGATTTGACTCTTCTTTGGGCTACGTAATCGAGGGCTTCGTAATCTGCCGGCACAGCTGAAGGTCCTCGAGATTCTAAAAAGGAGATGAGGAAAGGGATAGAAGAGACGATGAAACAGCAGCCGCCTGCCATGGCTGCGGCTGACTGATCCGGCGTCATTCGAGGCCCAATCGGTTCGGCTTCCTTAAAATTGCTCAGACCAATCGCGGCATAGTTTGGAATTGCTCGACGGGTTCACTCGCACATTTGGGGATAGCCCGCGCCTACGCCTTGCAGGGCGACATCACCAAGGCTCAGGCTGCATATCAGGACTTCCTCACGCTATGGAAAGATGCTGACCCCGATATCCCTGTCCTGAGAGAAGCTAAAGCCGAGTACGCGAAGTTGCAGTGACCTGGATTTGTTCCACCCGAAGCGTAGATTTCCTGGGTGCTGATGTCGCGGACCAGCAGAGACTAATCGTTTGGAGCTAATCGACTCCATCCCCCGCGGAAAGAACCTGCGGATGTTGTGCAGCCTCACAGATGGGGCTCCCGCCACGTGTGTTTGTTCGGGCCGGAGGGCGGAATCCCCGATCTCGTTTGACGAAAAACGAAGCGAACTCCGGAGCATCGCCGAAACAAGGTCCGGTGTCCGAGTGCGGATCTACTGCGAGGGTTTGGCAGGCTTCGCGGCCACCCTCCAGAAGGGATCGGCGGCTACCCACTTGTCGGATACATAGCTTTCCCGCGGATTGAAGATGAACAGATTGGTCTGGGCACTTTCCATCGATGCTGCCGACAGATCGCTCAGTTTCTTCATGCCCTCTTCGCCCATCGATTGTTCGAACTGCTTTCCCATGACGAGTTCCTGGTCAACCTCCGACGCGGACTTCAAGGGCGAGAACACGGCGTAGGCGGTTCCGGACTGCTGCCCGTACATCAGCTGAAAGGTGGCCCAGTGCACGTTCGGGACCGTCTCGTAGGCCGAGACGTACATTTTCGCAAGGTTCTCAAAGTCCTTGTCATGATCGAGAACCTCGGTGGCGACGGGATGGGCGTGGTTTACAAGGCGGAAGACATCGAACTCGGCTGGTTTGTTATGCTTAAATTCCTCCCCGAGGGCGTGGCAAAGACCCGCACGCACTGGAACGCTTCCGCCGGGAAGCCCGAGGCGCGTCCGCTCTGAACCATCCCAACATCTGCACCATTCACGAGATTGGGAAGAGTGGGGTTTAGTCCTTCATCGCGATGGGAGAACGCGGATCCGCGAAATAGTGGCCAACCCGACTTAAGTGAAAGACAGGAACTGGGTGGTATCCTTGAAGAAATTCACGGGGATGTGTATCGCGACAATTGTCGGGACGCGTCGAGGCTGCCAACAACTTTGCGCGAGAGGCTCGGACGCCATGAAGTCAGGAGAACATGTGCCCTTTCCCAGAGCCTTAGATTGGAGCCAACTCACGGAGGAGCAAGTTGCTGCCTTCGAACGTGATGGAGCCGTTTGCCTTCGTCAGTTGCTAAATCCTGAGGAAGTCGAACTGTTGCGCTGCGGAATCGAGTCCAACCTGAGACATCTTAGTCCCCGCGCAAAGATTGCCAGCCGTCCTGAGGACCCAGGACGTTTCGTGGAAGACTTCTGCTGCTGGCAGGAAAACGAGTATTACCGCCGCTTCATTTTCGGGTCGCCGGTCGGCGCTGTCGCCGGCCTACTCATGCAAAGCAATACGGTGCGCTTGTATCACGACCACATGTTGACCAAAGAACCCGCGACACGACAGCGCACTCCATGGCATCAGGACCAGCCTTATTACAACATCCATGGCCGGATGAATTGCAGTATGTGGATTAGTGTTGATCCGGTGGGCAGAGATTCTACTTTGGAGTTCATCGCAGGTTCGCACAAGGGCCCGTGGCTGATGCCCAGGTCGTTTATAAGCAACGAGGCAAAGTGGTTTCCCGAGGGAGATCTTGCCAATCTTCCAGATATTGAAGCCGCTCGGGAGGATTACCCCATCCTTGGATGGGAGGTCGAATCTGGTGATGTGGTGTGCTTCCATATGCTTACTCTGCACGCGTCCGCAGGCGTCCCAGGTACGGGAACACGCCGTGTTTTTTCCGTTCGCTTTCTGGGCGATGATATTACCCATGCTCCGCGCCGCTGGGCCACATCTCCTGAATTTCCTGGGTTGACCGATGAATTGCCCCCTGGTGCGCCCATGGATCATCCGCTCTTTCCCGTAGTGTGGAAACGATCCTGAACACAAGGACGACTTGCGCAGTGGTGGCCTAAAGGGAAGCTCTGAACACTCCATGCCTCTGGTATGGTCAAGAACTTGGATCGCAAAGAGCGCCAAGAAATGCCGCAAAGGGCGCAAGAAACTCTGCACAACGCCGACACGATTTTAGTTAGAGGCCCTAATGGAGGGTATCGCCGTTGAGCAATCCAGCTGATTGACTTGCATCGGGCGCCGCAGCCTAGACTCGCAGACCATTGGCCTTCTGCTTGGGCTACTACACTTCAGATCACAGCCCGGAGGCAGCACGGCACACTTCACGGCTACAACCATCCTTGAACCGATCCGCACCAAAGGACATCTGCTACGCATTGTGGGCGTCGGTTTTGGGCTTGCTGTGGGCATTGGGGGCACAATCGGCGCGGGCATCCTACGCACGCCCGGTGAAGTCGCAGCTCAACTCCGAAGTCCATGGCTCGTCGTCGCGGTTTGGGTCTTGGGCGGGGTTTACGTGTTTTTCTGCACCGCTTCTGTGACTGAGCTTGCCACGATGCTTCCGCAAGAGGGTGGATGGTACGTATATTCCCGTAAAGCCTTTGGCGAGTATGCCGGTTTTGTGGTGGGCTGCTGCGATTGGATGATGCAAACGGCGGCTATTGCATATTTGGCCGTCGCATTCGGCGAATTCGCAGCCGGACTTCAGCCTGGTCTGGGACCACACACCAAGCTGGTTGCCGTAGCGGCCGTGGTTATTCTGACATTTCTGAACTGGCTCGGCTTGCGCGCTGGCAGCCGGGCGCAGGAATTTACCAGTCTGGTCAAAGCACTCGCCCTGATCGCATTTGTGGGGGCATGTTTCGTGGTCTCGCCGAGAAGTGGAGCAGCCGATCCGTCCGCGTTCATCAGCTTCCCGGCATCGAGCGGAAACATTCTCCTGGCTCTGGTGGTTGCGTTGCAGGCTGTCATCGTGACTTACGACGGCTGGTACAGCGCGATCTACTTCATGGAGGAGGACCGGGACCCGGCGAGAAACCTGCCGCGCTCGGCAATCGGCGGGGTCGTGGCTTGCATCGTAATCTACCTGCTAGTGAACGCAGCCTTGCTCCACGTCCTACCGATGGCTCAAATGGCTGCTGCCCAAATGCCAGCCGCGGACGCCGCGATGATGGTTTTCGGCAGCCACGGCAAACGAATTATTCTCGTCATTTCTCTGGTCACGGTGATTAGCACGATCAACGCTTTGCTCTTGATTTCTCCACGAATTCTTTTTGCCATGGGCCGGGATGGGTTACTTCCCCGCCGGATGGCGTCGGTCAATTCGGGAGGCACTCCATCGGTGGCCCTTCTAATCGGCGCGCTCGCAATTGTTGCGCTGGTTCTTAGCGGGAGTTTTGAGACACTGATCGCGATTTCCTCTTTTCTGGTCGTGTCCGTCTACATATCGGGATTCGCTGCCTTGTTCAGGCTGAGGGCGCAGCGGCCGGAGCTTACACGGCCCTTCAAAATGTGGGGCTATCCCTGGACGACCTTGGGAGTGCTGCTGGCGTCCCTTGGATTTCTGATGGCATCCGTGATCGGCGATATCAAGCACAGCTTGTTTACACTGGTCTTGATCGCGATCAGCTACCCGGTGTATTTGTTGGCGGTAAAGAAGAGGGCTGCCCACAGTTCGGACCCGACATCCCCATCCTGAAAGAAGCGAAAGCGGAGTACGCGAAGTTGCAGTAGTCATCGTGGCCAGTCTTCTTCAGGCCTCTTTCGCCTCCTTGAAATTCCTAACTGTTGTAACCAGGGATATTTCAACAGCAACAGATGGGATGAGAAGACCGGTCTCCGACGGGATGCTGTACGCTCCCAAGTTATCGACGCGCTTGAAGCGCAAGAGATAAAGGAGACCGGCAATGAAGAAGGTTAGCACTGCTGCGGTAAAGGCGACGAAGAATTTTTCTCAACCGAAGCTGACCATTGGTTTGGACCTGGGCGATCGATCAAGTTGGTATTGCCTGCTAGACGAAGTGGGAGAAGTGCTGCAGGAACAGAAACTGGGCACGACTCCGAAAGCGATGCGAGAAGTGTTCGGAAGCATGCCGCGTTGCCGCATCGCGTTGGAAACGGGAACGCACTCGCCCTGGGTGAGTCGACTGCTGAGCGAGTTGGGACATGAAGTGATCGTGGCGCATGCCCGCAATGTGCGTTTGATCGGGGAGAGCCGGAAGAAGGACGATCGGCTGGATGCGCGGACGCTGGCGCGGTTGGCGCGAATCGATCCGCAGTTGTTGTGTCCGGTAAAACATCGCAGCGCGAAAGCGCAGGCGGATCTGACGGTGATCCGGGCGCGAGCCGGGTTGGTGCGAGCGCGGACGGCGCTGGTGAACACGGCGCGTGGGCTGGCCAAGTCGTCTGGCGAGCGGCTGCGGGGATGCAATGTGCGCAATATCAATCCGGAGAAAGCGGAAGGGCTGAGCCCGGAGTTGCAAGCGGCGCTGCAGCCGTTGCTGGCGGGAATCGAGTCGCTGAGCGAACGCATCCGCGAGTGCAACGAAGGGATCGAAAAGCTGGCGCAGGAAAGTTATCCGCAGGTGGCGCTGCTGAAGCAGATCAAAGGAGTGGGCACGTTGATCGGGCTTACTTACATGCTGACGTTGGAGGACGCGCATCGTTTTCGCAAGAGCCGCGACGTGGGCTGCTACCTGGGATTGCAGCCAGGACGGAGAAACTCGGGGCAGAGCGAACCGCAGATGCACATCAGCAAGGAAGGGGATCCGTATCTGCGCACGCTGCTGGTGCAGGGAGCGCACCACATTCTGGGTCCCTTTGGAGCGGACAGTGACCTGCGGCGTTGGGGGCTGAAGCTGGCCGAGCGTGGCGGGAAGAATGGGAAGAAACGAGCGGTGATTGCGACAGCGCGAAAGCTGGCGGTGTTGCTGCATCGCTTGTGGGTAAGTGGAGAAGTGTACGAACCGTTGCGCAACAGCCACCGGATCGCGCTGCCGGCGGCAGCATAAAGTCAAAATCTTCTGAGGAAGAAAAGACAAGAGCCCAAAGCCGAGTTCCGGTGACTGCGTTAATGGCCTGGCCCGACTTCCATCGTAGATGGAAATCAAGGTCGACTAACAGGTGGCAGCACCGACTGAAACGAGAACACCCAACTTGCACCGAGCGAACCAAAAATCGCTCATCAAAGAGTGCGGATGGAAGGGTGGCGACAGTGGCGACTGGGGCCAGGGAAAAAACCTTGTCCAACGAAAAAACGAAAGAATCCACTTGACTCCGACCGGCCTTCTCATGGAAGGCCATTACACTCAGAACCTGACTCGGTCTTGCAGTGTAGGCGCAATCCTTAGCACGGTGAGCTGGGCGATGCCACGGCACGGAGTTCGTCGTGGGTGTACTTAGTGCGACGTTTGCGAAAAGGGAACGACACGCGCCTGATGTGCGGTAAGTGCCCCCAGCGCCACCTGCGCGTCGGAATTTTGCTTGGATGCAGCCTTCTTCAGCCACTGTACCGCTTCATCTTCATCGACCGCTACCCCGTCACCATCGCGATAGCGCAGTCCGAGATTATATTGAGCCGCGGCATTGTCTTCACCAGCCGCTCTCGCGACCCATTGGGCAGCGGTTGTGCACCGTTGTGGGACCCCACGTCCGATCTCGTACGCCATTCCCATTTGGAATGCTGCAGAATCATCCCCATATTCCGCCCGGCGACGTAGTCCCGCCATCTCGTAGTAGCTTAGGATCCGTACAGCAGCTTCGGTTGCGCGATCGGTTATATGTAGGTGGCTCACCTGTATCGCAGCAGACATCGCGAAAGGCTCGGTCCCAGGTGTGTCCCGAGTGTCCGACTTCGCGGCGCTGAGCGTGTTCTCTCGCGTGTTTGTTCGCGAACTGAACACTGGTGTCTGCGCAGGAAGGTGGAGGCCCGTCTTCGGTATCAGGAACGTGATTACGATTGCCAGTATTGCCATTACGGGAGTCACTTTGAGGAAGGCACCCAGACTCGACCCGGGGTAGAGAAGCTTTTGAAATCTTGTAGCGGTGATCTTGACAGCGTGCAGAATCGAATTCTGGTCGTGGCGGGGACTTCCCGGAGCAACCATTGTCAGACCGGTGCGCGAGGCGCAGTTGCTCACCAAAGCGACCGTGCTCTGCCATTTCTGGCAAACGAGTGGCCAGACAGTTGACGTCTCCGCGACCTTGCTCTTCAACGCCCCCCACACCCCGACCCGGGGTACGCTTGTTTTCTGGAGCACGGACGAAGACAACAAATTCTCAAGCGGCGGCTCCTGATCAAGTCCAGTTCGGGTTCTCCCCATCGCTTCCGTGGTACCAGTTTCCTGGTTCGATCGGTGCGACTCTGGGAACTGTGTCGTATCGATGCCTGCGCTGGGACGCTCATAGCAAGGTTCACGCTGTAAAAATCGATGGGTCGAGTGTCGCGCACCCACATCGCTCTCTAACATCCTTTGCAAGGCCGGAATGATTCGCTCGATCAACTGCAGCATGGCTGCAGGGTTTAGGGCGATGCTCTCTTGCAGTCCCGCATCCGCAGCTTTAGAGAGCGCTTGGCCTAGCAAATCGGCAAGCGCGTGGAGATTGGTGACATCTCGCTCGGTGAAAGCATTGCACTCATTAGAGAGTACAGCTAGCGCTCCCGCAACGTTAGGTCCCTGGTGGATCGGCTCGACGAGCAAAGAGTTCCTATCGCCAGAATTGCTTGCGTCGTAACCCGTAGCGATTGCGGGTTGGTTTAAGAGTCGAGAAGCCGAATCCTGGGTGAGCTTGCAAACGTCCCTTAGTTTCGAAACCACCTCAAGCCGCAAGCGCTCGTCGTTGGATGCGGTTCCTACCCCCGCGTACAAGAAGACTTCGTCGGCGATGAACAACCACACCCCCGTGCCGTCGGCGCCAACGACTCCCTGGATTAGCCTCGTCAGCCGGTTAATAAGCGTATTCAGGTCGAACCTGCCACCCTTGACTTCCTGCCTGATCTGGGTGAGGCCCGACAGCCACTGCAGGTCAATCCGATGATCCACGCTTCCGCGCAATCCTGGCATTTGTATCTGCTGGAACAGGAAGGACAGGAACTGCTTAAAGGATCGGCGATCGGGGGATAATCGCTCGCTCATAGCCGGAGTTCCTTCGGAAGGCGGCGTTCGCGAAAGACAAAAGGCCTTTTCGCGATCGTTATATTAAGCTTCCTGCTCGAGAGAGCGGCAGGTATCGGAAGGGCAAGGCAACCACGGACGAGTGGCCACACCACTTACCCGCTAACGGCCCGCGATCGGTCCCGCCCCCTCACGCGAGGGATTCCCAAGTCTCAGCCGGATTTTCCTTTACCCGGATGTTAGCAGCGATGCCACGCTCATCGAGCCATTGCAGCAGTTCGCTGTTGCCCTAGGTGGTATCCGCCGCCAGAGTCTCGGCAGGTAGCCATACCCTTGGCGATATCGTTCGATCATATCTCGGGCTGCTGCACTCTCCTGACTCAATCGCGTTGGGGTAGCTGTTGCATCGCTCGAGCCTTTTTCTTCATTACAGAAACTTGTGATCCAGCTCTCCCTGCTCAGCCGGGAGAAGGCATGAAGAATTGCTGCACGAACTCAAGCCATTAACATGTGGGACTGGCTATTGCTGCACAAGCGAGCACGATTGCATCGAGACTTCCGCGTGGATAGCCCGCTCTCAGATCGAAGTCCACGAACTCTGCGACCAGTCGTCCACGATTACGGCCCTAACGTTGCAACTGCAGCGTGGGGAAGGATACGCTGACTGGTATTGCCATTTCGCCGTTCATGAGGAAGAGCGACTTCATTTCGAAACCTCAGTTCATCTTCACTCTAGGGACGATGACTTATGTTTGCCAGCGAGAGGAAATTGGACGATGAGCACAGCAACGACTCCGGCGCATTCAGGGACACCCGCGTCAACCCGAAAAGTCCCTCGCTACAAGTTAACGTGCCGTTGGATGTCACCGTATTGCGCTCGGGCATCACTGACAACATTCCCGGACGCACACTCGAGATAGGTGAAGGTGGAATGGGCGTGGTGGTCGCGTCCCAACTCCTCCTGGATCTGTTCGCGTTGAGTTTCTACTCCCGCATATGAGTACGCCGGTGCGTGCCACAGCGGTGGTTCGTTATCAGCGTGAATTGAGCTTTGGGCTTCAGTTTCTCCGCTTGCCCGACGAACAGCAATCGATCATCCGTTATTGGACGTGACATGAAGCCGACATTTCATTCGTAGCCCAAAAGCTCCACGATGCAGACTCCAATTTGGGAATTGAAATAGGCAATCCCGCTTCCCTTCGCTCTTCGAACGCTCTGAAAGCTCAAAACTTGGAATGGGCTTCTGGAGTGGCGTAGCGTTCGCCGTTCTCATAATCGTTGTCACCGCCGTGATGGGATGGTGGCGATGGGAGCAAGGATGGAGGCAGTTGGAAGCACAGGTTCCGGCGAGGGAAACTTTGTCGTCAAAGCCACAATTAAAGGTGCCGCCCGACGTGATGCAGCGGCGGAACACACACCAGGTTGCTCCCGACTATCCTGAGGCAGCCCGACGGGCAGGAGTGCAAGGCACGGTGCTGCTGGATGCCGTAGTGAGTGTGGAAGACGCGGTCACGCAGCTGAACGTTATCAATGGACCCGAGGCACTGTCGCCCGCAGCCATCGATGCAGTGCGTTGGTGGCGCTATGAGCCTTATATTGTGAATGGGGAACGGGCCACGGTAGAGACCACGATATCTCTAAAGTTCAGGCTGCCAAACTAGCTTCGAGCACCTTCAGATCAGCCTGAACCGCACTTGCCGCGCCGGACCATGCTATGCTTCCCGGGTGTCTCAGGCTCCCTCCCTCCGAAACCAGGGAACTCCCCGGCATACTGTGCTCGTTCGGGTGACGCACTGGATCACAGTAATTTCTTTCATCGCTCTGCTGGTCACCGGCGTCGAAATCTTGATCTCTCACCCGCGCTTCTATTGGGGCGAAGTGGGTAATTCGCGGACTCCTCCGCTGTTCAAGATACCGATTCCTTCTTCGCGAGCCACCGTCCCGACCGGCTACGGATTCGTGCTGCCCGACCAGAACGGCTGGAGCCGGTATCTCCATTTTGAGGCAGCATGGGCTCTGGTGCTGACGGGCCTCGTCTACGTCATCTCCGGTTTATGGACGCGCCACTTCCGGAAGAACCTGTTTCCAGCTCCTGCAGACCGGACGTGGAGTGTATTCCGCAGCGTGATCGCGAAGCACCTTCGCCTGGCGCCGCCCGAGAGGGCCGACTTCCGCTCCTACAACGTTCTGCAGCGCGTCACTTACTTGCTGGTTATCTTTGTACTGGTTCCGCTCGCGATCTGGACCGGACTGGCGATGTCCTCCGGATTCAATGCAGCTATGCCGTGGGCCGTGACCTCCCTCGGAGGACGGCAATCCGCGCGCACCCTTCATTTCTTCGTCTCTATTTTTCTCGTGCTCTTTTTGTTCGTCCATGTTGCCATGGTTGTTCTAACGGGATTCGCAACTCGTATGCGGGAGATGATCACCGGTCTCGCCGCTGTGTCCGAGGAACGCACATGAGCAAGATCTCACGTCGCAAGTTTGTGACCGCCGGCCTTGCCGCAACCGCAGGCGTTTCGGGACTGGCCGTCGCCGCCAATCTGGCCAAGCGCTACGGACTCGTCCCCCCTGATAGTGGTGGAATCTATGGGCCGGGGGAAACGCTGACCTACGCCGGCCAGCGGCTTTTGGCCAGAAACTCGCTCGCTCGTGAGTTTCCTCGCAGCATGATTTCGAAGATTCCTTTCGCTAACGAGATCCCGCCCTTGAACGAATCCTTCAAACGCCTGCAGGGCGGCGGTTTTGCGAATTGGCGACTTGTCATCGATGGAATGGTTGCCCGACCGGCATCGCTTTCCCTGGCCGATCTCAAGAGCTTTTCCGTACGCAGCCAAATCACTGAAGTTGTGTGTGAGGAGGGATGGTCTTACGTCGCCGAGTGGATCGGAACCCCTCTGTTTGAGGTGCTTAGGGCCTGCGAGATGCTGCCCGAAGCGCGATATGTCGTGTATTTCTCCATCGACCCCGATTGGTGGGATAGCATCGATATGGCCGACGCGCAGCATCCGCAGACTCTTCTGGCTTGGGCCATGAACGACGGAGATCTGCCGGTCGCGTTCGGCGGCCCACTCCGTTTGCGCGTGCCCCGCCAACTGGGCTATAAGAGCGTCAAATTTGTAAACCGGTTGATGGTCACCGACTCACTCAAAGGCTTTGTCTCGGCTCTCGATCCCAAGTCGCCGAATTTTGGCTACTCATGGTATGCGGGCATCTGAGTCGAGGCCAAAATCGATCGGATCTTTCGCAGGTTCGAAGTACATGCCTGGTTCCCTATCGCCGGATTGTGAGCCATCCTTGTCTGGCATACAACGCAAGATTCAGAGCGCAGACGACTACTCCCGCAGCCGTCAGAACGCCAGCAGGGAATAGCGATGGTCCATCGCTCGGACCAGAATCCCGTACGAGCGGAAAATTTGCAAAGTTCGATGATGCCCCAGTTCTTGGATAGCTTTCGCGCGCCCTCGCTCCTTCGTCTAGTGCTGATTTGGTTCCTCCCCGAAGCGGCATTAGACCAAAAGTCCATAGATTTTTTGCCCCTTCGGGGACAATTGCTCCTCGCGGAGAGTTACGTAAGATTTGGCTATTGGGGATGAATTTCTATTGAAGAACTCAGTGGATATCGTTTTCAAATTCGCGGGTTTTGCGTTACGTATTCTCGGCTACTCGTTTACTCGGCTGCGACAATTTTCCTCCGAGTAGCCGGAATCAATCGGTTCAACTTCCCATGAGCGGACTTCTGGGGCGTCAAGATGATTTCAGTTCTCGGGTAGCCTTTGACCAGCCGAACGAGCACTGGTCCGAGTTTTAGCAGTTTGCGCGTCCAGATATCGGATCAGGGCAGCTACGTCGGGGTCACCCAACCTCAAGTTGGGCATCTGCACCTGTTTGTATTTCGCATACAGTGAGGTGGCGACGGGATCGCCATCCGCAACCATCTTGTCCGGTGTCGCGATGAATCGCGCGAGCCAGTCGTGGTCGCGGAAACGGGAAACTCCAAAGAGGTCAGGCCCTACGCCGTCGCCATGTCCGATTGTGTGGCAGGCTGCGCAGCGGGTCCGAAAAAGATATGAGCCCCTGTCGGCGTCAACAGTATGGGCTTCCGCATAACTGGGAGCCGGACTCTGATGCCCCCACGAGGAAAGCCAATCGCCTATCATAACGGCCATGTAGCTGGGATCGTCCAGCGCGCTATCCTGCATCCACTGGCCGGTTTCTTCGTTGCCGAGTGTGACACTCGTGCTGTGGCCGGTCAAACCGTTCTCGCCAGGACGGGCAGCTTGGCCGAGTTTCTTTCGTACTACTTCGATATCACTCTGCTCCCCCGTCAGAAACAGCCAGCCCGGTTTGACATGAAATTTGTCAGCATACTCTTTGAGTTCCGCGGGCGTCTCTCTCTCCGGATCGATGCTGATGGAGTAGAAGAAGACATCACGGCCCACTCGGTCACCGAGCAGGCGTTGCACCTGGGCGAGTTTGGCGGTCTCCATTGGGCATGAGTCGCGGCATTTGGTATAGATAAAATTGATGACGACCATTTTGCCCTTGAGGAGATCGGCGTAAAAGTGAACAGTTTTCCCATCCTGTGTGACCAGAGGAACGTTGGGAAAGTAGTTCGCACCCCAAGGAGAACCGTTGTCGGCCGCAAAGGTGCGGCGCACGCTTAGCGAAGTTAGAACAGCGAGGACCACCACACGGGCCAACGCGATGCTCATTGAACTCTTCCGTGACATATCGACTCTCCTTTTAATCGTCGTGACATCGAATACTTCCCAACGTGCAACGCTAGGTCCATTTCGTCTTGTCCCGGCCCCGCACGAACCCAATCCTGGTTCCTTGCGGAGGCTATGATTACTCAGCTCCGATGGGTGGCAATCGTTGTTGTTGGTTCTGGTTTCGGTTCCTCTTTCATGGCGGTTCGGAAGCCGCGGATCCCGTCCCCAAGTCCTTTCCCCAATTCCGGGAGCTTCTTCGGTCCAAACACCAGAAGCGCAATTCCGAAAATCACGAGCAAATGCATCGGTTGCAAAAGTCCTTCAAACATAAGTCCTCCTAGTAGGCCGTTGGCAGAATGTTTGGATCTGTGAACTTCACGCCCTGGGGCGTCGGAACCGGTGTGGGCAAAGCCACCGGGCCCCGATCCAATTCCCAACGAATCAGCATGGCGTGATCTTCGTGCACTGTGTTGTGGCAATGCTCCATGAACATGCCCGCGAATTCACGGAATTGAATGCTGATCGTGACCGCACCGCCGGGGTGGAGTCGATACACGTCCTTGCGACCCTGCTCCCAAGGCGGCACGTTGCTCGGACTTCCATTGCGGGCGAGTAACAGACTTTCTTCAAAGTGAATATGGATGGGGTGGTCCCAGCCGCCGCCGCCATTCACTAGCGTCCAGACTTCCCGAGTACCCTGTTTGGGTGCGGCCGAGACCTGGTTGAAATCAGCTGCGAAGCCTTGGCCACCATCGGTCCGCACTGTCCAAGGTGCATCGTCTGTGCCGTTGGAGCGCCCGAACTCGAACGTGCGTTCCCGTGAGACCGGGATCTGCGACACATCGGGATTCGGAATCAACGTGCCGGGCACCTGGCTGAGGTCTGGCTTCGTGCACGGAACGATTTGGAATTCGAGAAACTTACCAACACAAGGGTCCGCGGAGTTGCCCGAGAGTGCTTCTGCGAGGGATAGATCATTCTTTGGTCCGCGTCCGTCCTCATGCTCGCACAGGTTCACCATCCAAACTTTCTGTCCCGGTTTATATCGGGAAAAGTCGATGACTACGTCATAGCGTTCGGCTATCCCTTGTTCGTCCAGTTCCCTCAAAACCACCGGATGAGGCAGCAGGTTGCCGTCGTTGCCGATCTGAATCATCGGAGAACCGTCGCTGAGCGCCAGTTTAAAGAAACGTGAAACGCTGCAATTGAGTATGCGGAAGCGATACTTACGCGCTTCTACTTGGAAGAAGGGCTTGTAGCATGCGTTCACGGTCATTACGTCGCCCAGAAAGCCGTCCAGTTGGAAAATGTCGAAAAAGAGCTGCCCATTGCTATCCCAGGCCTTGTCAGCCACCATCAGGTTAATGTCGTAATCGAGGTTGCCCCATGATTTCTCTGAACCACTCGGGAGGCCGAGGTTCACGCCGTCCCGGATGGTTTCGTTACCGCGATCCACGGCGCTGTAAATGTTGAAACATGCGGCATTGCCCTTGTACACGTTTTGCGCGGTATAGCCGAACATGTGATCGTGGAACCAGTGGCTGCTCATGGTCTCGTGCCAGTCGCCAGGAATCTTGGTGTATCCACCGCTATCATCGGGACTGCCGGCCATGGGATCGGTGGCATCGGCATTGATGGTGTCGTGTCCGGCCAGGATGATGGGCCAGTGATAGTCGTAGAACTGTCCCGGGAAAAAGAAGGCGCCGGTATAGCCGTCATTTTCGGCGCCATGATGTCCGTTGTGCTCGTGAGTACTGATCGTGTGACAACCGAAGCCACCATTCTTCTTCACGTCGACAGGAAGCTTGTTGTGATGCCGGAACAGGATCGGCTCACCGTAGCGCCCCAGCACGAGTTTCGGCGGGATGGTTCCGTTGAAAGTCCACATCGCTAGCGGGCCTTGCGCCGGCAGGCTCGGATGAAACTTAAAGGGAATATTTCCATTGGGATTCGTTTTAGCACCTTCCTGGGTAACCTCCATCGCTACTTTGGGCGGAAGCTTCGCGAAGCGCTGGTGCGCCCAGTTCGGTCCGGGCGGACGTCCTTCGATTGGGCCAAAGCTGCCACCCAACATGGGATCAACCCGCTGCAATGTCTGATTGCTTTGCGCCATCGGCGCGGGATTGAGCGAGGAGATGGGATTCCGCGGCAGCACTTCCAGGCGCAGCATGGGCTGGGTGAATTCCAAGCCGATCAGTCCCGGACTGCTCGGGGCTCCGGTCGGCACCTCGGCATACGCGCTTGAGATGAACGGGTTCAGGCCCTTGATGGGGGCCAGCGCGCCGGCAGCTGTGAACAACCCCCACTTGATCAGTTCTCGTCGTGAAATCTGTCCCCAGGAGAGTGCTTGGACGATTTCCAGACGATTCTTGCGAGCGTCCTCGGCTTCCTTGAGTCTCGTCTTTGAGGAGTTCCATGGTAAATAGATTCGGCTTTTCATGACTCGCTCCTTGTTACGTAGGACTGAATTGCAGGTGGGTTGCCAGTGTGGAACGGTTCATCAGCGTTAGCGCAATGATCCTTACAAGCGCCTGATTCGCTGAGGGTTGCACCTTGGAGAAATGAAACCAATTCTTTGCTGGGGGCTCTGCCGCTTGGGTTTTTCTGCTAACCAAACTGTTAATGCAAACCCTTGGGTTAATGGCGGTATGCACTCTGGCGGAAATGTGCTAAACACATCGAAACGAGGAAAAAATGAACCCGCGCATCTCCGGCATCTCTGGCCCGTTTCAAGGCACGACTTACTCTTTGGCCTCCGGAGAGCTGTCCATCGGGCGCGACCCGTCCAATCACCTCTGGATCTCAGATCCGGCTTTATCACGCCAGCACTGCCTGCTCACTCGGAAAGGTGACCGGTTCTTCATCCGTGATCTTGGAAGCCGTAATGGGACGATCGTGAATGGCATGACTGTCGACGAGCTGCAACTACAACACGGAGACCAAATCTCCATCGGTACTTCAGTACTCAAGTTTCTACTCGGGGGAGGCGAGGAAAACCTAAAAAGGAGCCGTGTCGAGTTTGTCGAGACCATGGCGTTCGAGAACCTTCCAGTAATAGTTCACGCCGCCGAAGCTTCCCTTCTGCAGGTTGACAAGTCGCCCGAGACGGCTCGTTTGGCTCGCGATTTGACCGCCTTGCTGAACCTCGCAAAGCATATCGGCGGCATTCGGGATTTAGAGTCACTACAATGGCAGCTCTTAGGCTTTATCTTCGACGTAGTTCCGGCCGAGCGTGGTGCCATCCTGCTCTTCGAACATCCCGATGAATTCAGCTCCGTGATTGCCTGGGATCGAGTCCGCGGTCCCGGTTGCTCAGTTCAAGTGAGCCGCACCATCGTCCAACGGGTTGCCAGGGAACGCACTGGCTTGGTTACGAACGATATCTTCAGCGATGAGGGTCTTCGTCAAATCCGTACCCTGACTGAATTGCAAATCCGTTCCGTGCTCTGCGTCCCACTGTTAGCTGGGGACGAAGTACTGGGGATGATTTATCTGGACAGCCAGCACCGGTCAGATCAATTCGATGAGGGTCGTCTGCAAGTGATGACAGCCATAGCAGGGATAGCCGCTCTCGCTCTCGGAAATGTCTGCAATATTGAACAGTTACAGAAGGAAAACCAGCAATTGCAAGCAGAGATCAACCTGGAGCACAACTTGGTTGGTAACAGTCAAAGTATGCAGAAGGTGTTTGAGCTCATTCGTCGGGTCGCACCCACGGAGTCAACTGTGCTCATAGAGGGTGAGAGCGGAACCGGGAAAGAGTTGGCGGCCCGCGCGGTCCATCGCAATAGTCCGCGGGCCGAGCGACCTTTCGTGGCGATCAACTGTGCTGCAATCCCGGATTCCCTGTTAGAGACTGAACTGTTCGGGCATGAGAAGGGGGCTTTTACCGGAGCTAGTTCACTGAAGAAAGGGAGATTGGAAACAGCTGAAGGTGGAACACTATTTTTGGACGAGATAAGCGAACTTGCCGGCGACATGCAGGCAAAGTTGTTGCGGGTTTTGCAGGAGCGTGAGTTCGAACGTGTCGGCAGTAATCATCCCATAAAGCTCGACATCCGCGTAGTCGCAGCCACCAACAAAAACCTGGCTGAGGTCGTCAAAACGGGCGCCTTCCGTACTGATTTGTATCATCGCCTGAACGTGGTCACCTTGACCTTGCCTGCGCTACGGGAGCGACGCGACGATATTCCCGCGTTAGCCGAGCACTTGATCGCCAAGGTCAGCCGGAAATGTAAAATGCGACCCAAACAACTCTCACCAGAGGCGAAAGCGTGCCTGATGAGGTATCAGTGGCCAGGTAATATTCGTGAATTGGAGAATGCTCTTGAGCATGCCATTGTCCTGGGCTCCAGCAACACAATCTTGCCAGACGATTTACCAGAAGCCATTGTAGAGATGGGTTCGCCGGCTCTGCCTCTGAACGCGCACTATCACGCAGCGATTACAGACTTCAAAAAGCAGCTCGTTCGGGAGGCTTTCAGGCAGGCGAAGGGAAGTTATTTGGAAGCCGCAAAGAATCTGGGGATGCATCCTAATTCTTTGCTTCGGTTGATTCGGAGTTTGGACCTTAGATCGGATCTACAAGCCCGATGAAACTTTCGAGATGGGTATCCGCTTCACTCACCCGGCCGCCACATCTTGTGGTTTCCGTTTGGAGTTTAGCCCCGGCGGTTGTGGTCTGGTGAGTCAAGCGGATATCCACCACTTTCGATTCTCGCGTGAGTGGTTTTAGCAGCGCTCGTGATGGTGCCGGAGGCTTCAGCCACCGGCTTTAACATAACCAACAACAATCTCGGACTTTCAGGTGCATAGCCCCTCTCTTTGCCCCTTCGCCAATTTACAGATTGACCAGGGTTGTGGCGCAAAGGCCCGTTATGCACGTCCACAGAGTGACACCTGTAATCGGGTGGTGATTGTTATGCATCAGCTGTGACGCCGGAGAGGTCGAGGCCCTGCCGAGAGCAGCCGAGAAATGTCCGCCAAGATGCACTCGGTCGGCCACGCCCATCGGTAATCTGGAGGACTCAATTCTCGGGTGACATAGTTCGCAGCCATGACCTATTTTCCCCAGCCCCATCCAGGCAATCGGGAGCGTCGCCTGAAGCTAAGCGGCTCCATCGTTGTTGCGATTCGTTCAGAGGGTACGCAGCCTGTCCGTGCCAAACTGCATGAACTCTCTGTTACTGGGGGACTGTTGGGCGTGTCCAAGGCTTTTGAGCATGGTGACTTTGTGGAAGTGGCATTTCAGACGAGCATGGGCACCGTTCACGGTAGGGCCGAGCTTCTGGCGGCAAGACGCGAATCAACCTCCGGCTGCCTGCAACCTTTTCGGTTCGTTGCCCTAGAGGACGACGACCACACCAGACTGCGCATGGCTCTAGACTCACTTCTGGACCGGACTGTGGTCGGCGTCCGATCCAGCAAGCCACCCTCGCTTTAGTTGGATAATGAGCCTTCTTCTGACATGCGAGCAGCTCGGCGCGGGCCAAGAACTCCAAGACGACGAACGCCTTCACTGAATGGACGTCCGGAGCTGGATAAAAGGTAAGTCGTACCTTCGTACTCTGGCCGCTCGCCCGGCGCTACGCTGAAATGGCTACAAGTCCTGACCTTGTTGGGGCGGGTGCTTATGTCCAAAAAGCGAGCAGTTTTCTTCGTCGTTCTCGTCATGTTCTTCGTCGTGGCCGCACTCTTCTGGCGTCCTACCATCAAACCAGCACATTGGACCGTCATAGAAGTACGCTACCTTAAAAATGGCAGTTGTTCCTTTGTAGCCGAGTGGGGTAAGGGAGTTCTGTCCATTCCTGAATACATCAAGGCCGAATCGCAAGACTCTAAGCACCAACTGTGTCCGCAACTCGGGGATACTCTGAACTCGCCAAGGTTGGACATTCTGACTGTTAGTGCCGGAAGCGGTGACGAGCAACGCTCTGCGGACGTCATTGAGCGGTGGCGAGGGCAGGACTTCAACCCACATTAGGCTTCGTCCCAAGCGTGTCCCTACCTGCCGATTCGATCACGAGTCCCGTTAGCGAAATCCTACTAGCGTTAGTGCAGTGGGCTGAACGAATTATGTGCAAGATTGACTCCACATTTCCCCAGAAGGGAGTGGGCGGAACAGGTTGCTGTTAGAGATGGCCGTCCGTTTTGGAACACGCCCTTTTTAGCGGTTGGCCTCGCCTTCCGGACGATCGAGACACTTTATTTTCTCGCCACCAACGCGAACGGCGCTTCCGGGCAGCGCTTGCCGGTGCGGTGGTCGCCCGAGGATGCTGGACGGCTTGTCGTACTTCCTCGGACTCTTCGTTTCGCCACTTCGGAAACTGCTACACGATTCAAGGAACGCTGGAAGCGGCGCTCGGTTACCGAGAGTACTCAGCCACTCGAGTGAAGTCGCACATTGAGAGTGCGCAGAAGTTCATTTCCCAGCTAACTTGCTACCTTTTCCTCTTCGCGGAAGGCAAAGGCATAGTCGTGCGCAAACTGATCGAAAGTGATTGGCTTGCGTCCGAGGAAGCGCTCCACTTCCTCTGTCGTCCGCTTCGCTTTCCCTACTCTATAGAAACGATGCAAATCAACCATCGCCTCAGCGGACCATTCGGGTGTGCCGGCGGACAGCATGGCAGTCTTGAATTCGGTCGGCGGCAGGTCGATATAACTGATCTTTCGTCCTGCGACGCGCGAAATCTTCTCCGCAATTTGCCCATTCGTGAGAGCTTCTCCTCCGGTTAGTGCATAGGATCTGCCTTCGTGTCCCGTGGCAGCGAGAACGATCACCGCCACCGCGGCAATATCCCGGATATCAATTATGCTGACCGCACCGTTTCCTTGGCATCCATAAAAAGCATCTCGAGATCTGATTGTGGCCGTGTTGTAGTTGACCAGGTTCTGCATGAACGCGTTAGGGCGAAGAAACGTGTGGGGCAGGCCCGAGGCTTCGATGTTCTCTTCCGAATCGCGATGTCCGCTCGGAAAGATGGATTGGTGTCCGCCAAGAGCAGAAAGTTTGACAATGTACTTCCTACCACTGGCTCGGACCTCCTTAATGAACCTTGCTTCTAGGGCGAGCAAGTGCCGAGTAGGCGGGCCAACCAGAAAGATCTTGTCTACCCCGTGCAATGCTGGACGAATTGTCTCCGGTTTCGTGTAATCCATGATCACGCCCTCCAACCCAGCGGGGGCTTTAGCTGCTACGTCAGGCGATCGGAAGGAGGCACGTATCGTCAACCCCAGCGTAAGCGCTTGCTTTACTACTTCCCGACCGACATTCCCACTTGCTCCGGTAATCAGAATCATGACACTCTCCACTCATGATGGTAAGCCGTATCGGACGATTTCAACGGGCTAGCATCGTCTCGGCACCCTGAAGAAAGAACGCAGCGGCTTCGGGTCGCCCGGTTATAAACGATTCGACTGATTTTTGACGAGCCGCAAAGGCTCAGATGCAACTCGTTGGTGCTCGTGGAAACTTCGCACGCTGACCGCGTCTATTGGTTTAAGCGGTTGGACCTGGTTCCTACTATCCCTGCCAAACATGCTTACCGCAAGAGCATTGCACGGTATCGGTAGGCGCCTTTTTTGTTAGTTGCTGTTTGCAGACGGGACATGGCTTGGTCATCACGTATGTCATAACCTTGCGCCTCCGTTTGAAAATCGGCCATCCCGGTAACATGCACGTCTCCTACCACAGAACAGTTTTTTTGCAGCACTTCTTGTTCAAGGCTGGCAAATGTCGAGGCTTTACCCGCGCAAAGTTTGGGAACCGCGTCTGCGGGCAATCTCAGCGCCCATGACCACAACTGGCTCATTGAGTTGCCGTGGGAAGATGGCGATTCATAAACCATTTGACTCGCGAGTCGCGAGGAACCAGTCCGTATGGCAGCGTCGATTGTTCACTCAGCGCAGTTCATTTCGTCACGGTGGTACAGCAATTGCCGTAGCGCGGATTTTCCCAACTGCATCCCGAAAGTTCCCTTCGTTCTCCATTTCAGGCTGCCTACCCTAGGAAAAATTGCCTCAACCTGATCGCATGACTCGTGCGATGGGAGGGCCGCATCGAGTGCACCCACAACTTCCTCGTGTGTGGTTCTGCATTCACAATCAGCAACTTGTTTTCATTTTGTCCGGCAATCTCCCTAGTGCCAAATCAACAAATTTATGGCATTTGTAGTGGCCATCCGCCTGCTCATTTATTTGGGTTGGAGTCCATGCGAACCCTGGTTACCATGTTACTTCTGTGCGGAGCGGCCCTCAGTCAAGAACTGCCCGATGCCCCGTCATCCTCAAGTACCAATCAAATTCGAACTGCTGACAAGGCGTTCTGGCTCTCAACCGGAGTTTACGGCGCATCCGTTGCCGGAGATGCCATTACGACATCACTGTGGGTCAGTCGAACCTCAACCTGCCTTCGCGAGGGCGTAGCAGTAGGACTTCACGGAACACGCGCTAGCTCTCCCCGCGCCGCTCTGACTATGACTGGAGAATTTGTGATTGCCTCTGTGGCCAGCTATGAGTTCAAGAAACATAGTCTTCACCTCGGAATGCATTAAGCTCTGGGACCTACCCTTCGTAGCCCGGACCTACACCCCACAGCCACGACACCATTAACAATATTGCAGCCTGTCGCTAACGACGAGAAGAACGGTTTAGCAAAGCCCGGCCCCTCGCTTTAGCGATCCGACGCGCCTAGAATCAGTAGCCTTTTGGGAAAGCTCGCTGCTGTGTCTCCGGTACGATAAACGCGGCGACGCGCAGGCCGTCAGGCAATTGCGGGCACGGCATCAAGTTCGACCAGTGTACGGGCAGGATGTACCGGCGTTCTGTGCGATGCGATAAGAAGTACAGAAATACAGGCTGCGGAAAAATTGATTCGCGGCGCGTTTTTCTTTCTGTCTTTCATCTTTAGTGATGTCGACGGATCTGATTTTCGGTGTTTTGGCAGTCCCGGAGTCCAACTCCGGACTTTTTCGCACACACGTCGGCCCCGACCTACACCGCCGGAACTGCCGCCATGAGATTCCGCAGGCGCACCAGATTGTAAGCCGCGCAGGCGAAGGTGAAGAGCCAGTGCACTCGGCACACACCGCGATGGCGCACCTTGCGCATCAGCGCAATCGTCTTCAGCCAGCCGAAGCATTCTTCGATCCGCTTCCTTTTCCTTTGACTGACGGCGTAGCCTGGGTGCCGCGTGGTGCGGCCATCAATCGCGCTGCCGCCGCGGCGTTCGTGGTTCTGCGCCACATGCGGCGTCACCCGCAGGTTCCGGCACTCTTTGACAAAGTCGCGCGTGTCGAACCCTTTGTCTCCGCCCACCGTCACCGGTTGCGTGCCAGGAAGTTTCTCCAGCATCACCAGCGCGGCATCGCGCTCCGCCGTACCGTTGGCTGGAACACTTCTGCGTCCACGATCAGTCCGTTGCGATTCTCCACCAGCAGATTCCCGGTGTAACTCAACTTCGACTCCTTGCCTTCGCCTTTGCGCGCCAGCAGCGCCTCGGGATCGGTCTTCGACTCATGCCTCTCATTCGAACGCCGCTCCCCGCGAAAGTTCACCGTGGGGTTGCCGGGATCATCCGACGGCGGTTGCTTCTTGTCCTTCGCCTGAAAACTCTTCGCCCCAGCCCAGGCTTCCAGCAACGTGCCGTCCACCGTGAAATGCTCGTCACTGGTCAACCCTTTCGCCCGCGCTTGCTCTACCACCTGCACCAGGAACTCCTTGGCCACCTCGGCTTCCAGCAAGCGATCGCGATTCTTCGTGAACACCGTCGCGTCCCACACCTCGTCGTCCAAGTTCAACCCGACAAACCAACGGAACAGCATGCTGTAGTCGATCTCTTCCATCAACAACCGTTCGCTCCGGATCGAGTACAGCATCTGCAACAACTGCGCCCGCAAAAGTTGTTCCCGGGGGATCGAAGGTCGTCCCACGCGGGCATACATCGCGTCAAACCGCCGCGACAACTGTTTGAGCACTTCGTCCACCGTGGCCCGGATGGTGCGCAGCGGGTGATCTTTCCGCACTCGCTCCTCCGGCGACAAATAACTGAAGATGTGATTCTGCTGCTGATCGGTTCCGCGCATGCCTTCTCGTATCACACAAGGCTGTGGATTCGGCAGTAGTTTTTCAGCATCCTGCTAGCTAGAAAGAAGAGGGAGCCCAAGTCGTTGCTACGCCGACTTGTGTCTTGCCCCCGAACCACTTACAGCTTCACATGCTTTGTGATGACCAATGCAACCACCCTGCAACACATACGAACCGCTCTGTTGCTCGACTCGCTCCCTGTCGGCGTCCGCTCACCGCTCGCCATCTGAGCTGCGTCCCTCCTCGCCCACATGCAATTCCCATAGCCCCACCGCGTCCGCCGCGCCAGCGGCTTCCGTCTGACGGATTTATCGAACGCGCGCACCAACACTCGTTCTACAACACTCCTCCACCTTGCGCGTCAGATAAAGCACTTACGTAATCCGGGAGTGACCGCGAATCGATTTTGAGAAGCCGATATGGCTACGGGTCGAGCGTGAACAAGATCCCCGAATGTAGTAATGAGTTCCCTTAAGCCCGTAGTTTCTTTTGATCGTTTGCTTTCCGTCACTTGCCGCGCCAGCTGGCTGGTCGCTTCTGAAGAAATGCGTCGATCCCCTCTGCGGCATCTTCCAGAAGCATATTGCACGCCATGACCTCGCTGGCGATGTCGTAGGCTGCCCCGAGAGGACGATCGATCTGGCTGTAGAACGATTGCTTGCCGAAGCGGATCGCGGCGGGACTCCGGGAAAGAATGATCTCGGTGAATCTTCTGATTTCGGCGTCCAGTCTGCTTTCGGGAACAACTCGGTTGACGAGCCCCCACGACAATGCAGTCGCGGCATCAATGGCCTCGCCGGTCAGCAGCATTTCCATGGCGCGCTTCCGACCGATGTTTCGCACGACGCCCACGGCGGGCGTTGAGCAGAACACGCCGATGTTGACTCCTGGCATTGCGAACGTTGCGGTGTCAGCTGCTACTGCAATGTCGCACATCGATACCAGCTGGCAACCCGCGGCTGTAGCGATTCCATGGACGCGTGCAATCACCGGTTGCGGGATCTCGGTCAGGGTGATCATCATCCGGCTGCAGCTGTCGAAAAGGCTCTGCTGCCAGCCCTTGTCCTCCGCGTGAGCACGCATCTCCTTAAGGTCATGACCCGCGCAGAAGCCCTTACCCTCGGCGGCGAGGATCACAACCCGTACCGCGGGGTCGTTTGCGATCGCATCCAGCTCTGCCTGAATGCCGGAGATCATCTGGTAGGACAGGGGATTGAATCGCTCGGGACGGCTCAGGGTCAGGGTTGCGACTCCGTTCGCGATTGTTGAGAGGACAAACGGCTGTTTTGCCGCCAAAATAGCGTCAGAGCGCATATCAGCCATCCTTTTCAACCACCCTTTTGACTCGAGAGGCTTTCACGAAAGACTTTCGGCTTTGTGCAAACCGCCGGACTTGCTCGTTCGACAACTGAATGAAACACCCGGCGGAATCAAACGGTGTTCGTAGGCTTTTCGTTCAAGCTCCTCGCGGAAATCGGGATGCGCGAGACAAATAATCGCCTGAGCGCGTTCCGCTATCGACTTCCCCTTCAAGTTGACCATGCCGTACTCGGTTACGAGATACATCACATCGGACCGCGGCGTGGTGACGATATTCCCAGGCGTAAGCGTAAATACGATGCGGCTGCGGCGCTCGCCTCTCTTATCATAAGTGGAGGAAAGGCAGATGAATGATTTGCCTCCCTTGGACGCATATGCGCCGCGCACGAATTGTAGTTGCCCTCCTGTCCCGCTGATGTGGCGATGTCCGTCGGATTCGGAAGCTACCTGACCCTGCAAATCGATTTGCGTGGTGTTGTTGATGGACACCATGTTTTCGTTTTGCATGATGATGTGCGGCGAGTTCGTGTAATCCACCTGGTGGCAGTACCAGTCAGGATTGCGGTTGGCCGTCGCATAAAGCGCGAGCGAGCCCAGCGCAAACGTGTAGATCACCTTCCCCCGGTCCAAAGTTTTTCGTGCTCCAGTCACCCGGCCTGAACGATAAAGCAGGCCGAGTCCATCGGTCATCATCTCAGTGTGAATTCCCAAATCCTTTACGCCACTGTCCAGCAGCAACGCACAGACTGCATTGGGCATGCCGCCAATGCCTATCTGAAGGCAGGCGCCATCCTCAATTTCGGCGGCAATGCGGCGGGCTACCGTGCGGTCAATCTCGCTAGGCACGGGATTAGGCAACTCCGCGCACGGTTGATTGTCACCCTCAATGATGTAATCAACCTCGCTCGTATGCACGCCGTTGTCTTTGCCGAAGACGTACGGTATCTGACGATTGATCTCCACGATGACCAGTTTGGCGTGTTCAATAACGGCCCGCTGCCAAAGATTCGCCGGGCCAAAGTTAAAATAGCCGCCGTCGTCTATCGGACAAGTCTTGAGGATGGCGATGTCAACCGGATCGAGAAATCGCCGGTAGTAATCCGGCACCTCTCCCAGATTTAACGGCGTGTAGTTGCAACGGCCGCAATCGTGCTTCTTACGGTCGTAACCGGAAAAATGCCAGCTGAACACGTGGAAATGCTTGCCTTCGGGATCTTCTTCGATCACAGCGCGCGGACGCGTCGTGAGGCAGGATCGAATCTTCACGTCCTCCAACTCGTCTTTGCGCGCAGCCAGCGCCTTGTCGAATACGTCGGGCTGGCAATGGGTGGCGCCATAATCCAGCCACATGCCAGATTTGACAAAGCGGGCGGCGTGTTCCGGTAAGATCGTTTCACCGGGCATGGGCGAAGCCTCGGGCGGTCCAACGAGTCTATAACGAAATCGCTCCGGATTTGAGCGCAAATCTCTTCAGTCAGCACTACGGTGCCTGGCGAGCCGGAACTACTCAGGGGAGGACCTCATCACGTTCAAACATAATTCTCGGCGAGCATCTCAGCGGCGCTCTCATCCAGTTGCTCCGCGCGACGTACTTCTTCAAAGCGCGCCAGCAGATCGTCAGGCCTTAAGCGCCGTTTTTCGGCGCCCTGAAAATCATGAATGATCTGGCCGCGGTGCATCATGATAAGGCGGTCCCCCAAGCTTGCTGCCTGGTGCATTGAGTGGGTCACCATTAAGGTAGTCAGTTTGGCGCGCGCAACCACGTGTTCGGTTAACGCGACCACCTGGTCCGCGCTTTTGGGGTCAAGGGCAGCGGTGTGCTCGTCTAATAGCAGGAGTTCAGGACGTAGCCACGTAGCCATCAACAGCGTCAGGGCCTGCCGCTGTCCGCCTGAGAGACTGCCGATGGCATTCTCGAGCCGATCCTCCAGCCCCATGTTCAACCGACTCACCTCATCACGCATTCTCGCCACCATCGACGCTTTCAATCCCCAACCGAGGCCGCGTCCCCGGCCGCGCAGGGCGGCAAGACTGAGGTTGTCCTGGATGGTGAGACTTGGTGATGTGCCGCTAAACGGATTTTGAAACACGCGTCCAATCAATTCAGCACGCGCATGTTCAGGCCATCGCGTGACATCCTGCCCCGCCAGTCGAATGCTGCCTTCGTCTACAAAAAACGTTCCGGCCACAGCATTCAGCAGCGTGGACTTCCCCGAGCCGTTGGTTCCAATGATAATGACCCACGATCCGGCAGTCAGTTCGAGGTTGACCCCGAGCAGCGAGTGCACCTCATTAGGCGTACCCGGGTTAAACGTCTTTGAGACCGCCCGGATGTCAAGCATGCGCACGCCACATCCGGCCCTTTCGAATGAACTGCGGAACGATTAGGGCCACGAACACGAACATGGCAGTAATCAATTTCAGATCATTGGGCCTGAGACCCCAACGCAACGCCACCGCTACCATCAGCCTGAATAGCACGGACCCCATGACGGCCCCAATAATCGTCAAGCCCAGCTGATTGGTTCCAACGAGGGCTTCTCCGATGATGACGCTGGCAAGTCCCCACACCACCATTCCGATTCCCATGCCCACGTCCGCGAAGCCTTGGTATTGCGCCAACAGTGCTCCAGACAGCGCCACGAAGCCGTTCGAGATCGCTATACCGAACACGATCATGTTCCCGTCATTCACTCCCAGAGCTCGGATCATCTGTACGTTGTCGCCGGTGGCCCGCATAGCGATGCCGAGATTCGTCCGCAAAAACCAATACAACAGAGCACCGGTCAGCAGGACAGTCAAAACAATCGCGGCTAGCACCATCGTGTCGCGCACGCTGACGTCCCAGCCGGCGAGATCGAAACTGGTGGCTCCGCGCATCAGGTTCACACCGATCCGCTCCGATTGCGTGGCCAGCGTATTCATCCCGAGCAGCGAAATGTTGCTGCTGCCCATGACGTGAAGGTTTACCGAATACAGCGCTGTCATGACCAGAATGCCCGAAAGCAGCGGATTGATTTTGAATCGCGTGTGCAGCGTGCCCGTGCAGGCGCCGGCAAGCACTCCCGTTCCAAAAGCCGCAAGCGATGCGACCGGTGGAGTCACGCCATGAATCAGCAGGGTTGCGGCAACCGACGCGCCAAGCGTCACTGACCCATCGGCTGTGATATCCGGAAATGCAAAAATCCGGAAGCTGATGAACACGCCCAACGCGAGCAACGATAGGATGAAGCCGATGGTGAACGTGCCAACCAGAAGACTCATGTG
>QIAH01000364.1:41197-68812 GCA_003225465.1 Acidobacteriota bacterium
TGATCCAGCATGCGCCGCGGACAAACTCGCTCTCTTGTGGCCCGGCGGCTTTACGGTCATCGGTCAGGAGGTGCAGCACACCTTGCAAGGTCTCCGTCTCGAACAAGGTGGAGACCGTCGCTTTCAGATCGATGTTTCCCTTCTTGAGGGGCCTGTAAGAAAACGCCGCGGCGTGGAAGTGTCCTAGGGGCGATGCTTCGCTGCCCATTCGTCGCAGCAGCGAGGCTAACGGATCGCTAGCGAAACTGGCCGCTACCCCTGAAATCAACACTAGCGACCGCGAGTAGAGCCGTTCCGTCGAGAACGACAACCATGTGCGAACCTCGGGATACTGGAATGGTGAAGTGTTCGTGACTGGTGCGGTGGCCGGCGAGCGACGAAGAGCGGCTCCCACCAGTCCAGCTGATTCCACCACCATCACCATTCCGATCGCAGGCGCGCCCGTGACCTCCAATGCCGTTGCCACCAAGTCCGAGAATGCGATGGGACTATCAACATTGGCAGCTTCGAACCGCAATAGTTGGGTGAACCCGCCCTCGCATCGGAGGCCGTATAGGACATTCACTTCTGGGACCAGATCTCCACTGCAAACCATGAAGTCCGGAACATTGGTCCCGTCAGTCGGGAGATAGGCCGCAGATCCACCTACGGCAAGGAATTCTCCAAACCTAGACTGCGCATCCTCGAAGCCGTGCCCGAAAGCCCCCAGACCGAGTCCGAACGTTGATGCGGGAAACTTCAGCGATTGGCAATCTTTTGGACCGAATCCACACGACTTCAGTAATCCTGGATCTCCGATAAGCTCGAATGTTAACGGCTTTTGCGAAAAACATTCCAGCATCTCGAACGCCGCGGACGTTGATGTAAAGCGGCGTATTTCCGACTTGCGCTCGATGGGCTTCGCCGGCGCTTGACTGGTCAGCAGGATGGGTGAAAGTTTGCAAAGATCCAAGACCTGTTTGACCCGGACGGAAGGGCTCGCAATGGTCAGCGTGCCACCAATCTCTCTAAGCTGCCGATACGTCAGCACCAATAGGCCCACACCAGCAGAACTTAGGAACGAAACCTCTGACAGGTCCAGCCGGATAACGTGCGCGCCTCCCCGGACAAACTCCTCCAGGTTCGTGCGCAAGTGTTCTGTCCAATAATTGTCGAGGCGCCCCCTCACCTTCACCGCGAGAGCGTTCTCGACCTGTTGTGTACTTATTTCCATGCCTGGGCTACGGGCGTACCTTCTGCACGAACTCGGCAGGAATCGTGATACCTAATTCCGCCGCATTGCTTCGGACGATCGCCATTTCCTCCACGGCAACTTCTTCGATAGGCATATCTTTCGGATTCTCACCAAGCAAAACGCGGCCCGCAAGCTTTCCGGCGACCAACGAGGAGTACTGCATTCCCACACCGAGGCACGCCAGACCACCGCGGGGGAGCGCCGAGCATATATCGGTAATCAGTGGAAGTCGCGCGTCTGTCGCACCTTTCACTGCGCCTTCATATCCCTGAATACCGGTATTGTCGGCGGGCAACCACACCACCTGAATGTCGCGTCCAGCCAGGATTTGGACTGCTTGTAACACTTCGCTTGATCCGCTAACGGCAATCTGCTCGAGTCTGATACCGCGTTTCTGAAATACTTCGCGCGCGACCGCCTGCTCCTTCACCGAATTTGCTTCCGCCGGGTTGTACATCGTTCCTACAGCACGCAGCCCTGGCACCAGTTTCTGCATGAAATCCAACATGTGGCTCACCGGCGGGAAACTGCCGACCCCGGTCACGAATGACAAGTGTTCCATATGGCTCTTTCCCGCTCCCGCGGCAATCGGGTCACTCACACAGGTGAAAACCACTTTTTTGTGCTTTATGTTGTTGCACGCTCCCGCAAGGCATGGCGTCGAGATGGTCATGATCAGGTCGACATTGGAGCTGTCGTAATTCTGAAGAATGGCGGGGATGTTGATCATTTCCCCTTGCGCATCTGCCTTCACAACTTCCAGGTTCTTTCCCTGTTCGAAACCACTGGCCTTGAGTCCCTCGAGGAGACCATTCACGCAATAGTCGTTACTCACGCCATGCGCGTAGTACACAATCGCAGCTTTGAATTTCCGACCGCCTACGCCCGCATTGGTGGCGGCAGCTGTCCTTCGATGTCCAAGGTCGGAAACCAGCAAGATCGACGAGAGGAGGGCAATCAACGCAAGACCTATCGTTAACCGCTTTAGTACAGACCAGACGGGTGACTGAGCGAATGCGCGCATCACCTTGGTAGCAGGCTCCTGTGGTGTGACGCGCCATTATACTGATCATTGTGCAGAAGGGACGGAAATAGCGAGGAGGCCCAAAAACGCAGGCTTAATCCCTTTTTTGCTCTCACATGCTCAAATCACGCGCGTCATGACGCTCATTTCGAGCAAATCGTGGGTAATACGTTTAGGCGTGCCTTGCCGAATTGTCGGTCCTAATCCGCTCGACGCCCATCTGGAACACTTCCAAATCTCCGCCGGAAGATACCTCGACCTTTCACGGTTGCCCGCGATGTCGCGATGGATGATCCCTTCGCTATGAGCCGCACCCAGAGCATCGGCACTCTCAATCGCCAAACCGAGCAGATTAGTACCGACAAACCCCCTCGTGTCGACGGAAGGAGTAGTCCCCCGTTTGTCGGCCAACCGGAGTTATCATCGGACACACTTTGCCTGACGGTTTGTGCGAGCTGTATGAGCGCAAAACTGCTATTTTCCGCCCGTCGAAACTGCCGCTGTTGGTATCCTTATTGAGGTGTTCGCTGGTTCACTGTTGCATGGAGTTTTTAGCTCACCCCTTATATCTTCATATCTTCCCGTTTCACACCCAAATGAAGAATCAGCTATTTATGGCCGGAGTGCATTATCCGCGCCAAGATGTCGCGCCGGCTGTCGGGCAGGGTGGCACCTGCGAATTCTGCGCGTTCCCCTGGACTCCACTTACCCATCGTCGTGTTGATGGCTGTCGCCCACTGGTCCATGCTTTCGGCATTGGGATAGGTGATGACGACGCAGCGCATTGACGGCGCCGAGGTGTTTACGTACTTCTCGTCGACGCCATAGTACGTAACCACGCCCTTCTTGAGCTGTTCTTCAAACGTCGGCAATAGGAGCTTCTTGAGCATTGCGGTGTAACCTTCCGGGTGATCTGCCTTCGCCATTGAGCAGACCACCCGCAGGTACGTTTCTGTTCCGCTACCGCCGTGGTACATCCTCGTTTGCATCAACAAGTCTTCGTGCTTGGTGGCTGCGATTTGCGCGGGCCGCGGACCGTTCTTGCGAACTTCGTCGAGCACCTTCATGAGCCCCGCGATGCTGTTGAACCACGCCGCACCGTGCGTATATCCGTCGGGTGTGTGTACGACTTGCTCAAAGGTGGACCAGCTAAGGAGTGTCCCGTCGGCTAACGACTTCTCCACAACCGGAACGAACGACTTCTCGGTGTCCTCCGAGTATGCCGCCCAATTCGCCCGCGGGATTTGGAACTGGCTTACATAGGTGTACACGATCGTCGTCGATTCCGTTTGGGGAAGAGCCGCCGGTACAAGCATCACTGCTTCGCGCTCGTGGCGCACGATGGTCGGCAAACCTTACCTAATCGGATTGTGAAAGAGTAGCCCGTTATCGGCTCGAAACCGGCGGTGACTGCTCGGATTGGCGATTACATCGTGAGGACGGCACGGAAGCGCGTCTTGCCCTCCGCAACGCGCTCGTAGGCCTTCACAGCTTCGGCCAATGGGTAGGTTTCAATTATCGATTTAACTCTTCTTTGGACTACGTAATCCAGGGCTTCGTAGAGATATTCGGGGCCATTTTGCTGGCTGCCGATGATTTTGATGCGCTTGAAGAGCAACTCGATCAGCGAGATCGAAAGCGGTTCCGCGTCGGCGCCCATAACGATGAACCTGCCGTCTGGGCGCAGACCCTGAATGCTGTCCACCATGGATTTGGTCGAGTTGGAGGTGCTGAGAATGATGTCAGCGCCGCCCACTGCGGAAAGGCTCTTTCCGTCCCGAACAATTTCATCTGCGCCGAGCTCGCGTATCATCTTGTCTTTATCGGGGGAGTGCGAAATCGCGATGGTCTCGAAGCCCGCAGCTTTCGCGTATTGCACCGCCAGGTGCCCAAGCCCGCCGATTCCAAGTACGGCCACGCGCTCGCGCGGTTGCGGATCGGCCCAGCGGAGCCCGCTATAAACGGTATACCCGGCGCAAAAGATCGGTGCGGCTTGCTCGTAGGAAACCTTGTCGGGAATCAGGTACGTAGCGTCGGCGTTCATCAGCATGTACTCGGCGTGACCGCCTTGCGCATCGCCCCCAGTGCCCTTCAGAAAGGGGCAGAACATCCTGCGGCCGCGCTGACACCATTCGCATCGTCCGCAGGTGGACTGAATCCATGCCGAGCCGACGCGGTCGCCTACCTTGCGAGTGGTCACATCAGGAGCCACTGCGACAATCTCGCCCAAGATGCCGCTTGCCCGCATCTTCACCAGCACTTGACCTGCTCCCGGTTGAGGCTGCGGAACATCTTTGATCTGCCAGGAACTGCTCACGGCGGGTACGACTGCGGCTTTCATACATCTCCTCCTAGCGCAATTTGATGCGAATCCCTTTGTAACCGACGCATGATTGGAAGCTCGAATTGCCGTTCGCATGCCGAAACAAGAGCTTTACGGTCAGCTGCCGAGTCGTCGCTATCCGGAGGTTGATGATGCTTAGCCAGATTTCTCACAAGCCAGCTACCGTGCCATCCACCCGCCATCGATGAGAATCGTATCTCCTGTAAATCGTATCTCCTGTAATAAGAGAGGCTGCGCTAGAGGCAAGGAATACGACCGCGCCCGCCACATCCATCGGCTCCCCAATACGGTGCAACGCAGCAATGCGCTCGATCAGGTCTGAGCGGAACTCGGGGTTTGCGAGGGCACCCTCCGTCCCGGGAGTGCGAATAAATGTTGGTGCAACCGCATTTACAGTGATGTTGTACTTCCCCCACTCACGATGGACGATACCGGTGGCATGGGCGGCATCCAGCGCATCCGCAATTTCTATGGCGAGCGAAAGAACAAAATCAGTTTCCAGCGGGCTTCCCGCGATGCGGTGCTTCAGCGTCATCCCTTCCAGAAATTCCATGACGATGAAGGCCTGCCCTTCCTGCTCGCCAATGTCGTGGATCGTGCAGATGTTGGGATGGTTCAGGGCAGAAGCGGTCTGAGCTTCCGTTTGGAACCAGAACCCGAGGCTCACGGGCTACATCTTCTGGGAGGAACTTCAGCGCCACGAAACGGTGCAGCCGAGTGTCCTCGGCCTTGTAGACGACACCCATCCCTCCACCGCCGAGCTTCTCGATGATGCGGTAGTGCGAGATGGTCTGGCCGATCATCGCCGCAGAAGCTTACGTCTGTGGACCAGGCAAGTCAATGAAAGCCGCGGAGTTGGCGCTCGCGCCGAGCGTCTTACGCACGCTTCCGTTCAGGTGAGTGAATTCGCCGTCAATCTCTCCCTCTGAGTCGAGTCGTAGGATTACTTGGCACCCGCAAAGAACGCACTCGAACAGGAGATAGGAAACGCCGTCACTGTCAGTCACGAGGTCTGGAGGCCGCGCTAGCTGGTGTTGGCACGGTTTGAGGTAGGGCTGCATTCTTAGGCCGTCTTGCGCTGCTTTCGCAACTTGGCCCAGCGTGCTTTCTGGGCGGCTCGGATGGGTGCGATTGCGGCGGCTGAATACAGCCAGCCCAGCAAAGAGCGCCTCCGTTCCTGCTTCTTTTTTCGCGAGGTAGAGCTAGTTGTCGCTCGATGCGTGCTTCGATTTGTTGCACAGCGGAAGCATATGCTATCGCAAACAATGATTGAAACAGCAGGCGATGGGCATGCTTGCGCTCCATTACTTGCAAGCCATCAAGGATCTGCCGATGCGAGGGCCCTTCCCAAATCGCGAGGATCATGGCTTCGCGAAGCCAACGCTCCGCGCGGTACCCCCCCGAAACGCATTTGAGAAGCGCTCCAGATTAGGAACGGGAAGTCGGTTTCGCCTAGGAACAGTGCACACTACTACTGCAGCTTCGCGTACTCTGCCTTGGCTTGCTTCAGGATGGTGATGTCGGCGTCGGCGTCTTTCCACAGAATCAGGAAGTCTTTGTAAGCACCGAGCGCCCGAACGCGTGGGTCTTTCAGTGACTTTGGTAATCTTCCCCAAACCAACAAACAGAATACAAAATGATAACTTCACACGCGGATAGTCGAATCTTGTCCACCAAATCCAACCGAATTTTGTTCTCAGACGTTTGGATGGTGAATTCGAAGGCACTAGAAAAAACGGACGATCCTCATGAAGTGTCGGATCATCGCTGTCCTCGGCACGAGGCCCGAGGCAATCAAACAAGCCCTGGTGATTCACGCTTTACGCCAGCGCTCGCAAGAATTTGAGACCGCCGTAGTTCACACCGGTCAGCATCGCACGATGCTCGACCATGTCCTGCAATTTTTCAAGATCAAGCCCGATTTTGATTTGGATGTAATGCGTCCGAATCAAACGCTCAACTCCCTGACCGCACGCGTATTGGACACCGTGGAGAACGCCTGCCACCGGTTTGAGCCCCATATGGTGTTAGTCCAGGGCGATACCACCACAGCGTTTGCCTCAACCCTGGCTGCTTACTACTGCAAGATTCCGGTGGGTCACATCGAAGCGGGACTTCGTAGTCATGATCTTTACAACCCGTTCCCCGAAGAAGCTAACCGCCGGATAGCTTCTGTGCTGACGGAGATTCATTTTGCCCCTACGGCTTTGTCGCGCGACAACCTGCTCGCGGAGGGCGTATCAGCCGAGAGAATTGTGGTTACGGGCAACACTGTGATCGATACTTTACGCGCCCTGAGTTCACTCCCGCATTCCTGGGAAAACACTCCTCTCGCTGGTATCCCAGACGACAGTTCTCGGTTGGTGCTGGTTACCTCTCACCGGCGGGAATCCTTGGGCACTGACCAGGAAAATATGTGCCTGGCACTCAAGGATCTGGTCAAGCTGCATCCCGACATTCGTATCGTCTACCCTGTACACCTGAATCCCAACGTACGGACAACTGTGAATGCTCTGCTGCAGAACACAAACAGAATCCATCTGACTGAACCGCTCGACTACATCACATTCGTCAGTCTTCTGCGGCGTTGTTTTCTGGTACTAACCGATTCCGGAGGGATTCAGGAGGAGGCACCCACATTCGGAAAGCCAGTGCTGGTGTTGCGCAAGCTTACGGAACGCCCTGAGGCCTCGCAATTTGGAATGGCCAAGATCATCGGCATGTCACGCGAAGGCATCGTGCGTGAGACTAGTCATCTTCTCAATGACGCGAATGCGTACCAGGATATGTCGGAGGGCGACAACCCGTACGGAGACGGTCACAGTTCGGAAAGGATCGTGGAGGCCGTCGCCCGGTGGTATGCGAAGAAAACCCCACTTTTAGAGGCCGACAAGCAGTTCAAACTGGCGCCCAGGCCACAACCCCGTCGTCGGAAAACCGACTATGAGGAAATTGCTCGCAAGGCGGCGGCGGGTAAGGAGTGACCAGGCAGAATCTGTTTCACGGTTACACTTTCGCGCCATGATTTATGTTCTCAACATTATTGTCTTCGCTATCTGCGTGTATACCGCCCGCCACTATTGGTTCACGCTAAATCGCCTCTTCGGTTTCCAAAGGCACCCTTACATTGACATTGACACCGCCGACTGGCCCCCCGTCACCGTGCTAGTGGCTGCTCACAACGAGGAAAAAGTCATCGCTAACATTCTTGAGGCTCTGATGACGGTAAGGTACCCCGCGGACAAAATCTTGGTCATTCCGGTGAACGACCGATCCACCGATCGTACCCGCGAGATCATCGACACATTTGTAGAGAACTTTCCTGGGCGCATTCGGCCGTTTCATCGCATTGGGGGCAAAGCCGGCAAGGCAGCGGCCCTAAAAGATGCCATGGAGTTGGTGGATACCGAGGTCATCCTTATTTTCGATGCGGATTACATCCCGGGTGCGGGGTTGATCAAGCAATTGGTGGCGCCGTTCTTCGATCTCGAAGTCGGTGGCGTCATGGGTCGGGTGGTGCCGCTAAACGCCGGCACAAATTTATTGACTCGTCTGCTCGACTTGGAGCGAGCGGGCGGATACCAGGTGGATCAGCAGGCGCGCATGAACTTACGCCTCGTACCCCAACATGGCGGCACCGTGGCGGGAGTCAGGTTGAGTGCCCTGCGCGAAATTGGCGGATGGAATGAGAATTCACTGGCTGAAGATACCGATCTGACCTATCGGCTTTTGTTGAACGGCTGGAAAACCGTGTACCAAAATCGCTCCGAGTGCTACGAAGAAGTCCCCGAAGTTTGGTCGGTTCGGGTAAAGCAGATCATGCGCTGGGCCAAGGGACATAACCAAGCCATGATGACATACGGTTTTCGCCTGCTGGTAGGAAAACATCGGGCCACGATTCGAGAACGTATTGACGGGACGTTGCTGCTGGGAGTGTATGCTATGGCGCCGATCACGCTGGTCGGATGGGCGCTAGCACTGGGCGTGTTTTATCAGGGTGTGGCTCCGCTGCATGGCGTCATTGCGCTCCTCTCCCTGACTGCCTATGCGGCATTAGGCAATCTGGCCGCTTTCTTCGAGATTGCCGCTGCCGCCAGACTAGATGGAACGCGCAAACGAATCTCCCTGTTGCCCTTTCTCATTCTGGGATTTGCTGTGAGCATCTTTTCTGTGTCTCGCGCCGCAGTGTCGCAAGTGACAGATCTTCTGACTGGAGCAGAGTTCCACTGGGATAAAACCGAGCGCTTTCGGAAGGTCTCGTGAGTCCGTATCTCGCAGTCGGCGCTCTGATCTTTATTTCTAGCCTGATGTTCATTCTGCCACTGGTGCCCTCGCTTGTGGAATTGCGTAGCAAGTCGGACGCGCTGCCCCTGAATGTAGTTCAGCAAAATGCCGGAGAAATCCGCCATTTTGCCGATAGCTTTCGGAGTTACATCAGGGCACTCGAACCGACCATGCGGCACTGTAGCGTCTCCGGAAGCATGGCTAGGGACATTCTTCCCGACGGCGAGGAATGCGTTGTACTGGGCGCGGTCGACGAAACGATGGTGTTTAGCCTCCAGCAGCAAGACTCTGCGTACGCCGTCGTGATAGCGGCTGTCATTGATCTTATTGTTCCTGCTGGCGTTACTTTCTCGAAGGACATCTACGCGCGCGGACAATTCAAGGGTGGAGAAAATAACAACTACCGGGCAATCCTAGGAGAAAAAGATGTTCATCTGGGCCCTTCGAGTCATGTCATCCGGTGGGTCCATGCTGTAGGAAAGTTCACGGCCGACCTCGGTTGCAGGCTCCACGGGCGTATTTCTTCTGATTCGCTCATACGCCTGCAGGCTGATTGCTCTTTCCTGCGGCTCAACGCACCCCGGATTGAAATCGGGCGTGCAACCGAGAATGGGGCGGCCCCCTCGCCGAACTCTAGCCTTCGTGGATCCCGGAGGCCGCGTCGTTTCTGGTACGACGGTGACTTCGAGGTTAAGGCCGGGCAGGTCATTCCCAGCGACATCGTAGTGCGGGGCAACCTGCGTATTCGCTCCGGTGCTCGAATTTGCGGGAGCGTGAAGAGTGCCAACAACATCGTGCTCGAGGATGCCGTATTGGTGGAAGGGAGCCTGATCAGTGCAAGAAAAATGCGCATCGGTCATCGCTGCGCTGTTCACGGACCGGTCGTTGCCGAGCGTGAATTAGCGCTTGCAACAGGAGTACGGTGCGGGACCTTTGAACACCCGACGACTGTCAGCGCGCCAAGTATCGAGGTCTCGGAGGATGTGGTGGTGTTTGGTACTTTGTGGGCACGCGAACGCGGCCAGGTGGTAACGAACCTGTGAAGCGCCGCCTCGCTATCAGCGGAACCATCTCCGTCATTCTCGTAGGCCTGATCGCATGGTCTTGGACAACGCGCGACGCTGTTCGCCCTACTGCCGATCGCTTACTCCTGCTGGTACCTGACGGTACCAGTTTCTCGAATCCCAAAGTCACCGTATGGGTGGACGCAGGCAACGAAGAAGGACTTCATGTAGTCCCGGTGCATGACTCCGAATTTCTCCGCCCCTTGTGGGGAGAGTCGAAGTGTGCCGGAGTGATTCTGCCTGACTCAATCCACCAGCGAGCGAGCGATCTCTTCGTAGCCACTCTGCACCGCTTTGTGGCCGAGGGTGGCAAACTTATGCTGGTTTACGATGCCGGTACATTCTCTCTGAATGGTACTTACGCGGCTAACCGTTCCCGGCTATCGGACCTGGCAGGGGTAGACTACGCACTCTACGACAAGGCTGGAGATAAGACGATCCAATGGGGCAAGGTCACCAGCACAGGTGCAATTGTCAGTCGGCTGGAAATACCTCCCGGCAAGTACTATCCCTTTCATGGGAAAACTGGCGTGTCCGCTTCGGAAAATGGATCCGCTTCCGCCGGCGCACCGTTCGAAATTGAGCTCCGGCGCTACAGGTTTGGTGATCTCCAGTATCCCAGCTTCGTAACATCGGGCCAGTACGCCGGGCAGGTTTTATTTCGCTCCAGTGGTGGAATCGCGGCTGGTCAGCAGCCTTATCAAAAAGGTTCTGTCCTGTTTGTAAACTTGCCTCTCGGATATCTGAAAGGCAATACCGATGGGTTGTTGCTGCATGCCTTTTTGAAATACTTCGCAAGCCATGCGCTTTCTTTACCCTATTTAATGCCCGTCCCAGATGGAATCGGGGGACTAGTCCTGAACTGGCATATTGATTCCAATGCCGCTATTAAGCCGCTCCGCGAGATGAGTTCATGGACATTGTTAAGCCAGGGACCCTTCTCGATTCACATCACCGCCGGCCCCGATGCCAGTGAGGCCGGCGACCAAAGGGGTTTTGATGTGGACCACAATCCCGTCAGCCAAGATCTGATACAGAAATACATTGGCCTCGGTTATGAAATTGGCAGCCATGGCGGTTGGATTCACGACTACTTTTCCGCTCACGTGGAAACCGACAATCCAAAAGATCTCGAACAATATCTCGCGCTAAACAAAAACTCGCTGGAGAGGGCTACCAGCAAGCCGGTTACCGAGTATTCCGCGCCGAATGGCGATCAGCCGCTCTGGGTAACGGGCTGGTTGGAGGCTCACGGTTTTGTCGCTTATTACTTTACTGGCGATAGCGGCATGGGTCCGACTCAGGGTTATCGCGATGGCGAACGCGAAGCCCGCAACGTCTGGGCTTTTCCCATCTCGCACCTGGATCGCGCCGCAGGTTTCGAAGAAATGAGTACGGAAGGATATTCCGATTCCGAAATTGACCAGTGGCTCGCGGCGATTACGGACTTCACGGCCGATCAGCAGTTGGTAAGGCTGGTCTACTTCCATCCTCCCGGAATTCTCCAATACCACGATCTGGTGAATCGGTGGGTGGAACAGACAGCTCGACTGAAAGCCGATGGACGATTTCGGTGGTACACCATGGCTGAGCTTGCCAACTTCCTGAACTCCCGTAAGCAAGTGCAATGGAAAATGTCGGACAACGGAGACCTGGTCACTGTCGAAGCGACTCATCCTCAGACGCTTAATCATGAGACGTGGAGAATTCCAGCCGGCAGGTTTTCGCAACCTCGAATTGTAGCGGGCTCAGCCAGGGTGACTCGAGATAAGGATGCCTGGATGGTTATTGCTGGCGACGGAAGAAATCTCCAATTCGAGACCGAGACGCTAACGAAATGACGATCCCTCACCAAGCACGCCGCGGATTCGTGGCGATGATCCTGTTCTTGAGCATTGCAAGCGTTCCCTGCACATTAGCCCAGGACAGCGCTACGTCAGTGAGTGCTGGTTCAGTCAAGCTGGATGAAGGCGGTTCCATTTCAGCCACTGTCACCTCCTCGAATCCAGAGCCAGCTTCTCCCCAGCAGGTGGGCGGGGATCTCTCGCGGCAACTTGAACCTAAGCAGCTAACCAACTATATAGAGGCTGGCGGCGCGTATATGGCGCTCACGAACGGCTTCGGATATTGGGCAGGCGGCTACGGCCGGGGCGTCGTTACGAGGGGAAACAACATCTGGAACGCCGAGTTCAATAGTGAACACGAATTCCGCGACTCTGGCGTATACCTGGCTGCGGGAGATACCTACAATTTCAATACTGCCTGGTATGGTTCGCTGACGTTGGGATCCAGTGTCGGTGGCTTTTTCTGGCCACGCTTCCGGGGTGATGGATTCATCAACAAGAAGTGGATGGGCCGCAAGCAGTTGGTTTCCACTTTCGGTTTCGGCTACTACATGGCTAAGGACGTGCACCGCGATCACAGTTTCTTCGCAGGCAGCACCTATTACTTCACCAAGCCCTGGATTCTAGAAGAAGGAATTCGCTTTAACGTCAGCAATCCGGGTTCGGTATTCTCGCCGGCAGGTTTTGTGGCCGTGACACACGGACGAAAGCAGCAGTACTACCTCACCCTTCGTGCTGGTTTCGGCAAGGAGGCGTATCAACTCGTCGGACAAACCGTTACCCTGACCGACTTTGAGAGTCAGACCTTGACAGTTACATGGCGTCGGTGGGTGGGCACAAATTGGGGCTTGAATCTAGTGGGAGACTATTACCATAGCCCCTTCTACGTACGAGGTGGAGCTAGCTTTGGATTCTACCGAGAGTTTTGATCGACGCGAGACGTCCGGAAGGCGACTTCATGTCGCGAAGCCGACGGATCCTTTCCGCCCCCGGGGACATCGCGGTGGTGTCATCCGGATGCATCGCGCCCTCGCCCACTTCCGTCTCGGTCCAATGAACCTGGTTACAGCCATTAGTCTTTTTGTGTTTTTTAGTTCCGCCTGGTTATTATTCCTGCCGAAGGTTTGCCAGTTCTGGAATGGTGTTCTGATATTCGGAATCCGCGTCTTACCTTTGCGTGCTGAAATCGGACAAGCGCAAAATCATCTCACTCCTTTCATCCGCTTCGACATTCCCTACCTCCGCATGGAGCCGGTGCAGCCAAGTGTTCAAACATGGTGGTTAACCTTTGCCGCCACCTTGGCACTGTTGGCCGCCACCTTTCTTCTGCCCAGCAAGCTCATGCCGGTGATCTATCTACTGCGTGGAATTCTGTCAGTACCAGCGACAGCTCTCTTGTATTTCGCACTTCTACCGGCACGTTTTCCTCACAATCCCGACAGCTACATGCAAGGGCTGGTCACGGCTGAAATAGCCTTGATCTCAACAGTCCCGCTGTTGTTCGGATTGACGTATTACATCTTCGATTTCGGCTTGCTGAAGAAGGTGTTCCTAACGGCCATCACCATGGCTCACCTTGCACTATTCCTCCCCCTCCAAGTTCTGCTGCAAGCTCTGGTTTTGCAAAGGACTGTTTTGTTCATGCCGATTCTCTACATTATCTTGGGATTGCCCGTAAACATTCTGATCATCATCGCCTTCTATTCATGGGGCATGACTTGGTTCTTCCGGTCAACCGGGGAAGGTTGACAGAGTCTCGTTTTTTCATCCGAAGAATTGGAACGCCCCTGCCCGCCACACTGATCAACCTTCGTCAGAAAGCGCACGCTCTCGGCGGCTGCACTCGCACATATGAGCGAAGCACAGCAAGCCCACTAGGCGTAGTTGCGTCCTGTAAGTGTCGCAGACAAACCCACAAGAGCGACTCGACCGTAAGAACGGGCGAGAGCTGAATCGACGCCGAAATCTACACTCACCTTGCCGCGCAGAACGATGAACATCGCGATTGCTTTTCCCCGCGCCGAAACAGCACCGCAGACTTCCGTTTGTAAACTATTACCTCCGAGGCAATTCAAAACGAATCAGGAAAAGGCGTGACCGTAGGAATCAACGAGCGCTGCGATTCATCAGCCTACTTGTAATCGCGCGCATTAATTCCCAGTTTACAAAGCTTCGATTGGAGGGTAGTCCGCTTCATCCCGAGCTTGGCAGCCGCACCATCTCGGCCTGCAACCTTGCCGTTAACCTTCTTGAGAACGTGGATGATGTAGTGTCGTTCGACAGCCTCAAGGGTCGGATCGACCTCGGTTCCTCTTCTAGTGAAAGGCGCAAGCAAGAGCTCCACTTTGCGATGAGGGGTTACTTCGAGCACCACTGCCCCCAGCCGTGCGATACGTCCCGAAGAATCCTTGAGCGGAAAGTAATGGACAATCCAATATCCTTTTTCACGGCGTGTTGGCAATATTCCAGAGAGGTCGCAATGTAAGAGAGGACGCCCGCTGGCCAGCACCTCACGAACCAACGGTGAGACTTGTTGCTCGAAATCCCCGAGCACATCGGCGATTGTTTTTCCGAGATGTTGGATTTCGGGAACGCCATTCATCTGTGCCAGTGCTGGATTTACCGTTTGAAAGCGGAGTTGGTTATCCAGAATTGCGACTCCAATGCCTGGACAGACTTGGAGTTCCGTGAGTAACTGTTCTACGTTTACCGGGAATTCCTCAAACGATCTCGATGGTGAGGCAACAATCATGAGCTTTCCTTCCGAGAAGTTGATGTGTCTTTTGACCCGTTGGAGCTTTGCCAGACAGGAACTCTCTTTCGCTCGTCATTCTCTCCTAGTCCTCCAATTTTGGCATGATTAACGGTGAGATCCCCTCCGTGCGAGCGAGGGACACACCACAATATGTGGAAGTAGTGTCGCTAATATGTGGTACCAGCGTCGCTCCATCACCGAAAAGCAATCTCTAGTCCGCGAGGCATAGCGAAACGATCATCGGTCGTCGGTAGGCTTGAACTGCGTGCGCGCATAAACGTGCGGACAACGCTATTTCAAACCGGACCCGGTTTGTGCATTTCATTCAATACAGAAAGAGTTGGCCATACGGTGCCGTTAACGGCGGGATGTGATCCTTCTCGTGGACAATCTTGTAGACACCAGAGAATCCCGCCTTCTCACCAGCTCGAAAGTACTCCACGGAGTCGCAGGCTGTCAGCTGAATCTGAAAAACATCTGAAAATGACAACTGGACTACACCGCCTCCTGTCTCTTTAGCCCGGTGAGAAGAAACATCCCGAGCAGTACAGTGCGCGGTCTAGCTAATGCCGATAATTCGGCAATTCTGTTGTCTTTGTTCGGTTTTCGAAACAAGGGCGGCGCGCCACCCTGCGAACGACGGCTTGACACCAGCCTCCCAGACCGGAAGTGAGCTGTTTATTTCCCGTTCGTTAGAATCAAAAAAAGGAACATCGTGGCGATGTTCGCAAAACCCAGAGCAGACAACAAAAGAGCCTTAGGCCCGAATGGATCGGGCCGAGGTCCAACAAAACCGTATAGAGCCGAGGCATCCAAGGTTACCCAAACGGCGAAGGTGGCCCACAAAGGAAACCCAAACACGGTAATGTGCCCAAGAACACCATGCAGGGTTGAGTCGGTGGACACCGTAGCTATGAATAGAAACGATGGCGTCGCGATTAACAACAGCAGCGCCACCACAAATACAGTGTGTCGCAATATGCTCGCCTTTGGAACGCTTAGGCCCTCAGCCACACCACCGCTCCCTCGCACTTGATCATTGCTGGCCGCGTCGGTCATCTGCTCTCCAGTCTGCGATTGATCTCTTTGAACAGCTTCTCAGCTTGTCCATCGCCGGGGATAGACTTGGCTTCCAGGATTTTCTTGGCCGCTTCCGGGGTCAGTTTAGTCAGGGCCGGTTGCTTGTAAGGTTTACGCTTGCGGGTATCGGTGATGACGGGCTTTGTTGAAGACACTCTCGCGAACCTCCTTCACTTTCAATAGCGGCATGGTCTTCATTCCGTGCGCCATACCTAGCAGGTTTAATGGACGCGGCCATCTGCACAGATGGGCACGGATTTTTTTACAAAATCCGAACACGATGCGTTGCGAAATATCGAGCAATTATCAGTTCGAGCGGGTTTTCGTGCAGTGCTGAGCCGGCGACTGTCTCCTTCTTGTGAAGGAGCATCAGCCCTCTCAGCTGTTGCGATGCACGAACTCACATTGCGGTCACTTGCCTGCGTGCCCAACCTAAAAGAAGTGAACAGTCTTGATCCCTTGATCCGAATATCGCTCGAGAACCAACATGACGAAACGAAGCGCTCCAGTGTCTCGACAATCGCAGAGACTTCCGCCTGTAAGACCAAAGACACATCGTGTATGGCTCGCGGACGTCACTGAGCGGTGGCGAGGCCAGGACGTCAACCCACGTTAGGCTTCGCCCAGAGATCCGGCCCAATCCACGAAGTGAATCGCTGCTCGCATGCGCTGTGCGTGGGCTGCGCGGGATTATGCGGAAGATTGACAACGCCTGCAAGTGACTTCTCGCGCAGTGAGTCAGGCATAACGACGACTCCCTTCTCAGGAAAATCTCAGCCGGGCCGCCGAATTGGTTCCAGGATCGAGATCGCGCAGAATCACAACTTCATTTCCCAGCACGCCTTTACCCGAATAAATGCAAAAGCACCCGGTTTTTACAGGAAAAATATCGGTGGAGAGTGGGTCAGGTATTAATCACCTCCCGGGGATAGCAAGGTCCTTGCGGAGGGCCTTATTACGAATTAATAATGCCTACAGAAATCAAATGAATCGCACTTTCGACAATCCAAAAGTGGTTTTCACCGTTTGGGTGCTCTCGAGGCTGTTGGTTTGCGTGGCTTTTGCTTATCAGACAAGCCTCATACCAAGCTCACGACTGATCAGCCCTGACGAACTAGCTAAGATTCTCCAGTCCTCCAAGGGCGAAACGCCACTGATGATTCAGGTTGGCTCTCACGTGCTCTATTCGCAAGCGCATATTCCTAGTTCGGAGTACATCGGCCCGGCTTCTACTGAGGACGGTCTCCAGCGACTGCGCAAGCGCGTCGAACCCTTGCCTCGGAACAGGTTCGTCATTATCTATTGTGGATGTTGCCCCTGGAGCCATTGCACCAACGTTAAGCCGGCGGATAATGCGTTGCGTGCGCTGGGCTTCACCAACGTGAAGTCTTTGTACATCGCCAATAATTTCGGCGCTGACTGGGTCGAAAAAGGCTATCCCGTTGCGAAGGGCGATTAGGCTTGGGGTCTCACGTGAAGAAGAAGCTGCTCATCGGCATGGTAGCCGTCGCGCTGGCGTTCGGCATCTATGTTCTTGGACGCCCTTCCCGATTCCACGTCCGGCGTCCGGCTCGTGCGGAACTTTCGCTGGCTCCCGATTTCTCATTGCCTGATTTGAGGGGTGGATATCTCAAACTGTCCGCCTACCGGGGAAGAGTGGTTCTACTGCATTTCTGGGCGACCTGGTGTGACCCCTGCCGGGAGGAGATACCGCATTTTATCGAATTACAAAACAAGTATCGCGCTCAGGGCCTGCAGATCATCGGCATTTCCATGGACGATGGGCCTGAACCGGTGCTCGACTATTACCAGCGCTTCAAAATGAACTATCCCGTGGTAATGGGCAACGCAAAGATTGGCGAACTCTACGGAGGAGTTCTCGGACTACCAATCGCTTTTGTGATAGGACGGGATGGCCGCATCTGTAAGAAGCACATTGGCGCGACCGACGTCTCGATTTTCGAAAACGAGATTGTGAACATGCTACAAAATTAAGTTGGTCTTGGTCTGCCTTGAAGCCGTAGCGATGGTCTAGATCATCATGTTCTTCCTGGCCATGTTTTCGCAATCAGTGAGCAGCTTCCTGCGCAGTTTGCTAGCTTTCTTTGGATCCGGGCCCGTCCACGAGGACGTTTTCTATCGTTTTCTCATCAGGATGACTCTAGCGCGCCAGTCCAACTCTCGAATGCCCTCCCCTTCCTCTCGTCTCCCTTGAAGAAAGCGAGATACGTCATGACGTGGTATCCGACGAATTGCTTCTGGCTCGGATGAAATCGCGCCAGTTCATGGACCGGGCGCCATGTGCCAGAGTTTATGTAGATCTGATTCCTTACATTCCCGCCAGCCTGGACCGATTGCAGAGGCACGATCTCATAATGATGGGTGTGCCCATACACAATGAACTTCGCCCAGCCTTCGGTGAACGCCTTCTCGTGTAGCGCATATGGGTAGAAGGTTTCCGCCCTTCCTCCCCCGAATTTGGAACTGAACCAAGCAGCTACGTCACTTAGACCATCCATTGGCAGTTCACTGGAGATCTCGAATCCGAGCTTGATTAGTATGGAGCTGCCAAACGGCCGTGCTTTTACAAAATCCAACTCCAGGAATTTGTGGACCAGTTCATTCCAAATGATCTTGATTTCTCCGGCCAACTTCGGTGTGCAAGTGTTGGTCAGGAGCCCATCCACCCAGATGGGGATCATCGACAAAGGTCGAACATTGTCGATTTCCTTCAACCCTGCATCACACGCGTCCGGCAGCCGGTCGCCCATTTGCTCTCTCACGGCGACCGCAAACCTGTCGAGCAATTCGATCACGATGGCGTCCCCTAACGATGATGCGTCTCTGCTGTGCTCGAAGTTGCTCGGATCAAAGATGTCTCCATGACGTGCGAAGATTTGATGCTCGCGGTAGATCTGTTCAATCAGGGCAGACTCGAATGGATCATGGGGGAACGGAGTGGTGTTTGGATTCTCCAGTCCAAGAGCGTCAACGATGGTCTTCCTGATCGCGTCGTGAGCCGTGCCTTTCAGATGAAATAACCAGTCGTGATTACCGACTAGGTAGTGAATGCGCACATGAACGGGCACCCTTTCGACCGGCGCGACCCCGCCATCTAGACTCGCGGGTGGAAGGCTCATTATCTCGGGATTATGTAAACTCCTGAGAATGTCTAAGGACTCTTTGTTTTTCTCGATCACATCTTCCGTGATGCGGTGCACCGTCTCAGAGAAGGCGGGAAGGCTCTGGTTCCCCCATGGGCGGACCTCAGCCGGAGCGTCACACCATGTGGTTGAGCGTATGACGTCCAAGATGTCTCCGAGTAGCACGACGTCAATGCGGTCGACAGGAACGTACTTTTTGTCGCTACGCCACGAAGCGTCGTAGGCAAGCTCGCATAGACTCTCTCGAAAAGCCCTGAACGCCCCAGCTCGTATAGTTTCGCCAGAAGTGCCATCGGTTAAATGTAGATCGCTGATGATGATTAACATCCCTCACTCCAAGTGCCTGGCCCTGAGATTCTATAAGAACAGATTTGGCGAGATCGGATGGCAGTGAACCTTTGGTCTGTGATTTACCTCCGCACGGTTGCATCGCGATGTTCACACAGAGAGCAGATCGGTCCATATGCACCGACGGCCCCGATGATTGAAATTAGGCCTGTCGCGAACTGCGTAGAGCGGTGTATTATGCAGCCCAACGGATCGACCACGTTTTCTCCTGGGTTCGAGGTCTGAACACTGTAGCGGCACTACGAGACGTGCATTACGTCGATAACGAAACTTGCGGAAATTCGTCACCACAAATCCGTTACCTGCCTCCTCTGATGCCTGGTTAAGCTGCCAATATGTCCCCTGAGGAGGGGCAATCAAGCAAGGTGCTTCACGGTCAGCGCCACCAGGATGTCGGGTTTAGGGAGCCTATTCTGGCATTCGTCTAACTGAGTGCGGACCAATTCCCCCTCTTCACAGGTTTTTCGGGTTTCGTAACGAAATCCAGGTTCGTAAGCGCCGTTCCTCTGACGTGCTAGCCTAGCTGTCTGAAAGCACTGCCATGCCGGTTCAGCACTTTGTGGATGCGGGCAATCGCTTGGTCATTACCAAGTGCTCGGGAGCGGTGTCGCGCGCAGAAGTTGTAACAAGCATGGAAGAGCTAAGCTCACAGCCGGACTTTAGGTGTGATTTTCGCCAGTTGGTCGACCTGTCAAGAGTATCGAAATTAAACGTGGGATTCAATGACATCGAAGCAATCCATCGCTTGTGTGATCCGTTTTCGAATGAGGGTAAGCGCGCGGTTATTGCGCCTGGCCACGGCGCAATATTTGGGTTGGCCCGCATGTATCAATTGCTTGTCGACCACGAGAATTTCCAAGTATTCCAGACCATCCACGAGGCGATTGTGTGGTTGGGGCTGGAGTTTGCAATCGTGAATGTTTCAATACGGAAGGCGGACTTTACACCCAACCAGCAGTTGCCCCGCAAGAGGGCGAGAGGCGCATCGGAAAAGTGAAATCCACCTAATTCGACAAACAAGCCACAGTGGGAGGTCGCAATTCGGTCGGTGGTGTTCCGCTTGTTGTAATACCTGAGTCCTTTGGCGATTGCAGGAAGAATTTAAACGTCAACCGAGCGCTCCCTCCCACGTTCGAATGCCGGCTCAGCAGCAGTTTATGCCGCATATGCCGGGGTCCGCACTCGCCCAAGAATTAACAGACATATGCAGAGGCCTTTTGTTGAGACTGGGAACCTGTTCCCGACTTACTGAAGCGACGCATTTCAGAGATAACCGTACTGATTTCATTTTCGAGCGCGACTAGAGGTATACCGGCTTTCTCGAGTGTACGATTTCTGCCAATCTCCTCGAGATCGCGGGCCCACTGCGAAGCCGAATCGAGTTCAAAACATCCCAGCTCGCCTTTCATATTATGGGCAATCCTCTCGACGATCTCACAATTCCCCTCTCTGATCGCTTGTTTGAGGCTTGCCAGCTGCTTCGGACTTTCCTCTATGAAAAGCTCGATGATCTCATTCAGCAGGTCATTGTCCCCACCTAATCTGATTCGGGCTTTCTCGGGATCGAACGCAATGAAGGACGAGAGCGCGTTGTCTCTCCTCCTCGATTTGGCGCCGATCGTAGCAATCGCAGCCTCCAGTTGTTGACCGTTCGTCGGTTTCGAGAGGTAGGCGTCCATACCCGCCGCAAGGCACTGCTGTTCATACTCCTTCGTGGCATGCGCAGTCATCGCAATGATCGGAATGCGCGATCCCGAACTCAACTCCCCTTCGCGGATCTTGCGAGTCGTAGTCAGTCCGTCCATAACCGGCATTTGAACGTCCATCAATACCAGATCGAAAGCTTCTTCAGACCATAGAGACAGTGCTTCTTGGCCATTCACAGCGATTTTTGTGGAATGTCCCATCCTCCTCAACATTCCAACCACCATCTTCTGATTTACGGGATTGTCTTCGGCCAGCAGAACTCTGAGCGATTTAGCGGATTTCTGCGGACGAGGAGGTTTATCTGAAGCATGGATGGCCTCCAGAGAAGTTTGGCCGAGCGCAGTGAGCAGAGATCGGAGCAAATCCGATTTCTTCACCGGCTTCCGTAAATATGCAGCCATGCCAGGTGCTTCAGATGCCATCATCTCAGAACTCAGCAGCATGACCACTGCCGCCTGGCAAGAATCTGTGCGGATTCTTCGTGATAGTTCGAAAGCGTCGCAGTCCGGCATCCGCCCATCAACAACCACGATCCGGAATTCCTGGCCGGCATCGCGAGCCTTCTCAAGGGAGATCATGGCGGCGCGCCCGCTACCTACAGCTGACAGCCGCATGCCCCACCTTTTGCACAATGCTGCAATGACACGGTGGCTTGGGCCTCTGTGGTCGACAATCAGTATTGGAACATCCATTAACGCGGGAACACGATCAAGTGCCGATGAGAGCGGCACCTGTTGTGCTGTCATCCTTACTGTGAAATGGAAGGTGCTGCCTCTGCCGACTGCACTCTCCAGCCAGATTCGTCCTCCCATTAAGGCAACCAGCTGTGACGAGATCGCGAGGCCCAGCCCAGTGCCACCATACGTCCGCGTGGTGCTACCATCCGCCTGGGCAAATGCTTCGAAGATAGTGTACTGCTTTTCAGAGGGTATCCCGATTCCGCTGTCCTCAACGGTGAAGCGCAACTCGACCTCACGGTTCGTGAGCGCTTCGGACTGCACAGAAACAAAGACTTCCCCTCGTTGCGTGAATTTGACAGCATTGCCAATAAGATTAACGAGGATCTGGCGTAACCGGTCGGCGTCTCCAACGAGGTATTCGACCTCTCCTTCAACCTCGTATTCGAGTTCCAGTCCCTTTTGGTACGCTTGTAATGCAAGCAGTCGTGTTGCTTCGTCAACGACGTCACGTAGATTGAACTCAACGGTGTTCAATTCCAGCTTGCCCGACTCGATCTTCGAGAAATCTAGAATTGCATTGATTACACCTAGCAGGGATTCTCCGGAGGATTTCAGGAGTTCGAGATACTCTCGCTGTTCAGGTGCGAGGTCGGTATCCAATACAAGTTCAGTCATTCCGAGAATACCGTTGATCGGCGTGCGAATCTCGTGGCTCATGTTAGCCAAAAACTCGCTTTTTGCCTCACTAGCGGCCTCGGCGGAGAGTTTTGATAACAACAACTGACCGTTCACGGCTTGCAATTCCGCCCGTCGTTCAAACAACTCGTCGGCAATGCGGTGTCGCTCAGTGATTGCCGATCCCAGGATTAGCCCTGATGCGGAAACAACAAACATCAAAAGCCCTAGCTTTAGAACCAGAGCATGTGACGGGTTCGAAAAGCGCATGGCTAAAGCGATGCCAAAGTTCAGACCGACCAAGATCGTGACAACTCGACGAAGGCCCTGCCGGACGGCTACCCAGATCACAGGGATGAAGCTCAAATAGAACAGCTCTAACCCGCGAAAGACTCGTCCAAAGATTACCCAAAGCACCAGGCCCATCGAGAGTGCCTGGAGAACTCCCTCAGCGACAAGTCCAATCGACGTCGGGGTGCCTCTTCTCTCCGCTGTTACGGCCAGAGGAGAGAGTTGCCTCTGGAGCCAGGGCGCCACGTAAATTAGAAGAAACGGCGCTACTCCGAGCAGACCTGTTTCGTCCCCCAGAAACCATACGAATGCGGCTGGCCAATATTGCTTGACTGTAATGGAGCCATCAGCCGCGAGACACGCCACCCCAACCAAGGCCCCGACAAGCGCTGCGGCGGAGGTGACTAACAAGTACCAGCTGATATCTCTTCGATAGTGCAGACCTGTGTCGATTCGAAGTCGATCCCGCAGAAGATAGGCCGCAATTGCGTACACTCCGGCATAGGCCAAGGTGCCGACCGTCTCTCCCCATGAAGCGAGCGGCTGGTGATAGATCAAAAACCCAGCGAGAGCGCCTGCGAAACCCGCGACCGGCGCATACCAAGGGCTCACCGCGAGTAGCAGAGCCATCGCTAGACCAGTTGCGGGATACCACGCCACAGAGCCCAGCCCGGAAATCAGAATCACTTCAGGCCTGTTGAGCAGAACAAAAAGCGATATAACAACAAGTGACATAACGCCATGGCTTATAAGTTTTTGTGCGTTGACCTTCATGGCTCCCTTTCCTTGCCGTATGAGCACCGCCCTGCTGCCCTGTTAGCGGCCGGCCGCTCGATTAGCGTTTATCAAGTTCTTCCGGCACTTGTCACTGAGATGCCCGGTTGGCGGGCACCAACTCATCTCGTGAAGTGAGGGAGTTCTGAGAGTTTTTGCAGGCGAAGGGCCAAATCGTAGAGGGCACGTAGCGGGGAGGTATGAGCTTTCACATCGTCTGGGATTAAGACTCGTTTCCAGAGCTTGGACGCGGCTTGCCGCAAGCTGGGACTATCCCAGTTGGCTACGGTTTGCTTCTAGGAACCTATAAAGACGCTCGGTGTCTTCCCATGAGAGGTCGAGGAATTCGATACCCATTCCAACGCCGGGGCAACTAGCACGTACGACTCCATTGGCCAACAACTTAGCCGGCCCGAGCCACAGCAGCACCTTCATTCGGGCTCCGACGGGCTGTGGGAAGAGTGTTTCAACGTAGCAGCCACCAATGCCGACATCAACCGTGCTGGTTTGCATGGCTAGTCCGTCCGCCTCGTCACTCAATTGCACGCCAACAGACAGTTTGTAGCGCTCGGTCTTGCGACGATCAGGGAGCCGAAGCATGTCATCTGGGTCCGCAAACGCGTTCTTCCAAGGGCACTTTCTCGGATCCACCAGGCGTATGCCTGCTTGGCACACCCCATCGCCACCAGAAACCACTACCCAAACAATCTGAGCTGCGGCAATTGCACCCTTGTATTGCAGGGTGACTCGGCTGCCCGGGGCAAGCGTCTGATAGATCCCATCGAGTCTCGCTCCCTGTTGACTTAAGTCGTGAGCGGTGACCGACTGCTCGCATTTCGTGCCGTACACATCCGTGCCCGAAAGCATTACGGAAATCGAAAGCCCTTTCGTATATTCACCGAGGTTCATTGCGAGAATCCCAAGCCGATCGTGTTAACAAATAGCGACGAGTTTCTGGCTCCGTGCACATCGCACTTCCCAGTGCAAAGCTAGTTCCAAAGCTCAAAATGATGCTGTTTGCCTGACCAATCAATGTCTTGGACAGCCCCAGAGCGACGTGGTACTGGGTCGGAAGCCACAAACCTTACAAACTCTGGAAGGTTTCCAGACTCAAGACCGAGGCACCATATCCGGAAAATAGCCAGACCCAGACAAGTTTAGGTGCCTGCTCTGTGTGCCTGATAGGAAGACTTGATTCGCTGTGCTGCGGGTGCGCAGAGAAGTTTTGTGAAGGATTTCCCGATTCAAACGGCCACATTCAGCAACCTGGATTTACAGCATCCTATTAGTGTGTTTCCTGATCGAAGGTGGATTGTGAATGCGACGTTGCTCCCGGACGAAGAATTCCATATTCTTTGATTTTTTGATACAGGGAACTTCGTGGAATTCCGAGCCTCTTCGCAGCTGCCTCTACACGCCAGCTTTCGCGTAACAACACTTCCTCTATGTACTCTCGTTCCACTTGGTCCAGCGTTCGCCCAAAGCCCGTCTGTCGCTGCTCGATCTCGGGAGTGGTATCGAAATTCAGATCCCTCTCGGTCAATGCTCGGTTGCCACTCAGCAGAATAGCACGCTCGAGAACATTGCGTAGCTCCCGGATGTTTCCCGGCCACGGATATGACTGAAGGGAGGTGATCGCTCGCGGGGACAGCTCAGTCTCGCTTGCGCCCAAATCGACGGCAAGGCGTTCGAGAAAGTAATTCGCGAGGAAAGGAATATCATCCACGCGCTCCCGCAACGGCGGCATGGTTAGCGGAATTGTGCTGATACGGAAATAAAGGTCGCTCCTGAATGATTTTCCCCGCATCAGCCCTGCCATATCATGATGTGTAGCTGCTATCAGCCGAATGTCCACCCGGCGATCGCGCACGTCACCCAACCGACGGAACTGCTTGTCTTCGAGAACCTTCAGCAACTTCGGCTGAACCTGTACGTCTACGTCCCCGATCTCGTCTAGAAAGACCGTACCTTTATGAGCAATCTCCAAAAGACCGACTTTGGCCTGCACTGCACCTGTGAAGGCCCCTTTTTCATGACCAAACAATTCCGTCTCCAACAGATCGCGTGTGAAACCACCACAATTCAGATCTACAAACGCCTCGGCAGAACGAGCGCTATGCTCGTGCAGCCAATGGGCTAATACTCCCTTTCCAGTCCCGGTCTCTCCAAGAATGAGCACCGAACTGTCCGTCGAAGCTACCCGGTGAGCAAGCCCCGACATGCGTTGTATCGCCGGACTCTTCCCAAGGAAAGGGTTCATCTGATCGCGCCCGCGACGTGCCTTTTCTGCAATCTGCCTTTGCCGATTACGCTGATTCTCTACAATGCGTTGGATCAAGACGGCCAGAGTCGGGAGGTCTGCTGGTTTCGTGAGAAACTGCTCTGCTCCCTGCTTGACCGCCTGGACAGCCAAATCGATCGAGCCAAACCCGGTCAGGACGATGAAAGGAAGGGAAGCATCTGCCGATCTCAACCGAGACATCAAATCGAGGGCATTCCCGTCAGGGAGGTTGTAATCGAGCACTGCGACGTCTGGACGAAGGCTTCGCACACATCTCTCCGCTTCCTGACAGTCGGCCGCCGTAACCGTTTCGAACCCTTTCGCTTCGAGAAAGCTCGCAATCGCTTGACGAATCGTCTCCTCATCTTCGACTATTAGCACTCGTTCCTTAGCCATTTTTGCCCTCTTCCAGTGTCCCTGCATATGAAGGCAAGCTCGCAAACGTCAGGAAGACTGAATCTCAAACTTTACTATGTACGCTGAGGACTTGCGACTGACGAGAACTACTCAATGATCCGACTTCGACATCTCGCGAGATCCTGAGATTGAGTCGCCTGGACCACAATGATCTACCGCCGTTCAATGGTCTAGGATGCATACGTTTTGCTCTCGACACGATTGCGGCCAGCTTCTTTGGCGCGATACATTGCGAGGTCGGCAATATGCAGTAGTCGAGTCAACTGAAGATCCTGGCTGCCTGGCGCCTCGGTAGCACCAACGCTGATGGTTACCTTTACCTCGTGCGATTGGAACTTCACCGGAGCTTCTTCTACAACAGCGCAAAGGCGCCGCCCACGCCCCTTGACCTCGTCGAGAGATGTATTCGACAAAATCACCAGAAATTCCTCCCCACCATAGCGGCCAACTAAGTCATAGGTGCGCACAGAATGCACAAGGCGATGAGCCACTTCCTTGAGCACGGCATCACCGGCAGCGTGCCCATAGGTATCGTTGACCGCCTTAAAATGATCCAGATCTATCATTATCAGACCTAGCGACTCCCCGGTGCGATGTGCGCGTGCCAATTCGTTAGCCAACAGCTCCATGATTCCTTTCCGATTCCAGACACCCGTCAACACATCATGAGTCGCATGGAACCGTAATTCCTCCCTTGCTCGTATCAGCTCCTTTTGTAACCCCAAGATCCTGCCACCGGCTCGTAGTCGAGCGTGAAGCTCGTCGGCATGGAAGGGCTTTGTCAAGTAGTCGTCGGCGCCTGCCTCCAAGCCTGCTATAAGGTCCTGCTTCGCATCGCGGGCAGTCAGCAAGAGGATGTAAGGATAAACTGGCTTGCTCATGAGGCGGACGCGGCGACACAGTTCGACTCCGTCGATTCCAGGCATCATCCAGTCCAGAAGCAGCAACTCGGGCGAGTCGTCTGCCTGCACCACTTCAAGTGCCTGAAAGCCGTTATCGACCGCAATGACTTCATATCCCCATTGTCGAAGACGGAGTTCGAGGACCCGCCTAGAGACAGGGTCGTCTTCCGCTACCAGGACACGTTTCCGCTCGGGAACGGAACTACTTAGTCCAGCGCTACGAATCTCTCCGATAGTTTCAACAGAACCCATAGTAACCGCTCGTAATCGCCCTACTCAACGATCTCCCTCAAACCAGAACCGCCGGCTGCTTGACCATAATCTTTTGTTTCAACCAATCGTGAAGAATATTCAAGTCGACCGGTGGTACACGAACAAACTCACAACCCGTCCTCCCGAAATCCCTCGTCCAAAGAACACGAGCTTCGATATGGATCGTTCTACTGGCTCCGGGGAGTAGCAGACGAAAAGTCAGGACCTGTCCGATTTGCAGCTCTTGCCGAACTCGCACCCCGACGCCACCGTAGCCCACATCCATGACGGTCATCGGAACGACACGGTTGTAGTCGTCCTTGGCCGTCACCGGCGCCATCAGCGCACATCTGGCATGATGGCGATAATCCAATAGCCTCCGGGAATAGGCTTCCTTCAACGACTTTAACGCGGAGTCCGGTGTGAGCGGTTTTTCAAGTTTGATGTGAATACCAGGAACGCCGCGGTTTGAGCTTGAGATTCCAACAATGGTCG
>QIAH01000364.1:68824-85154 GCA_003225465.1 Acidobacteriota bacterium
TGCTTCGGCCCCGATTTCCAGAGTTCACGCAGGAGCTCTAGGGAGGATTCATCGACGAGGTCAATCACAAGGAGATCCATACCCCCGTCAGCGATTGCCCGTTTCGCCTGAGAGGCTTGAAAGCAGATTCGAGTAGAAATCGAAAAATCAATAAGCGTGCGATTAATGATACGCAGCACCTCAGCATCGGTGGACATCAGCACGCACTCGAACGCCATCTCCGGCGTCATTATCTGTTCCCTCCTTTAGACGAACCTCTCTTGAAAAGCCTTGTATCTTCGAGATCTATGGATCGACATATTTAACCGACTTCCGCTCTAAAAACCTTGCGCCTGGCTCCAGATGACTTCTCTGAATGCCTTTGTGGACAAAACCTAAATATGTGCGAGGCGATCAGCATCCTTCTTGGGGTCCTTTGACAGCATTCTTTGGACAGTTTGGATGATCGACTTCCCATCATCTTTATCGAAATTCAAGCTTGATTTTTCAAAGTAAGCGTCCGCTCCATCTGCCTTGAGCTTTCTTTCATTGGCTTGACTAAGACCACTCAATACGATGATCGGAGTTTTCTGTGTGCATGGGTTCTTACGAAGTGCGCGAAGTACTTCTGGGCCACTCAGCTTCGGCAGCAGCATATCCAAAAGGATAAGATCGGGGCTGGTCGCAAATGCGATCCGCAGGGCCTCTTCCCCATCCGCCGCTGTTACAACCCGATAGCCTGCCTTGAGAAGAACCCTTTCCGTGGCTTTTCTCAAGAACCTGCTATCCTCAATCAGAAGGATCGACTCCACGTTTTTCAATCTCCCGGGACGTCTGTGCACGTCAGGTTCCAATCTGACGTCCAACAACTCATTGCCTAGCAAGGGGTTGAGGCTGTTGTCGGTTGCGAACGGATTCTGGATTTTGGACAGAATCCCTTAGGTGGATGGAGCCGGAGGGAGCGGCTAAAGCGGGCAGACAAGAGGTGAATCGAAGTGCATCGTTTATGGATCCATTGACACGATTTCTGTAGAAAGCTCTCAGTTGCCGGAATGGGTAATCGGGAGAACCGCCCGAAGGAGAGTGCCCCTGGTACTGGAGTGCACTTCCAATTCACCGCCAAAGTGTTGAAGGCGCTCCCGAATCCCTGGTATTCCAATTCCGACGACCTTAGCATCCTTCAACTTTCTCCGGTTTGCTGCGGCTTTCATTCCCCGACCAAAATCTCTGATCTCGAACGCAAGTCGGTTGTTGTTGAACCGCATTCGCACTATTGCGCGTTTACTGCCCGAATGTCGATACACGTTCGTCAAGGCCTCTTGGACCACTCGAAACAGAGTAGTCTCTACATCCTTGTCGAAACGCCTGTGGCGCGCTGGCAGCTGAATGTCTACCTTGATACCGCTCCGCTCGCTAAACCCGTGAACATAGGTGCGGATGGCGTCGGGAAGTCCGAACTCGCGCAACAGCGGCGGATGCAGAAGTCGAGACAGCGTGCGTACATCCCGTGCGGCTTCCCGGGCTGAGGCCAGCCCTTCTTTGAGAGCTTTTCGGGATTTCTGATCAAGCCGAGCAGATGCTCTCTTGAGAGCGCCCAAGGAAAGAACTAATCCGGTAAGATTTTGACCAACGGAATCGTGCAACTCACGAGCGATGCGCCGACGCTCATGGTCCTGCACCCTGATCATGTGAGCATAGAACTCGCGCGTGAAACGCTCCGCCAACTTGCGCTCCGTGATGTCAACGAAGACCCCTACTGCGCCCCGGACAGTTCCGTCGCTGTTTAGTAACGGTGCAGCGTTCCCAAAAAAATCTCTTGAGTCACCATTCCTGAAAACAATGGTCAGCTCTGAATCCCTCACCTCTCGGCCAAGCGCTGCGGCCCTCTGAACCGGCAACTCATTTTCTGAGAGCTCTCGTCCATTGCTGTACACGCGAAAATTAGACGGGCGTTCACCCCGAGGTGCGGACTTCGAGAGATTGCTCCCATACGGAAGCCGGAGAAGGTCGTAAGCGACTCTTCCACCGGTCATCGATCTGCAATTAGGATCCCTTGCAATGAGTGTCATCCCCGGCGCAGCATCAAGGATAGCGCTGAGTTCTTCCGCCCGAGCCTGGGCTTCCAACTTGGCTCGCTGAAGATCATCCTCCACACCCTTTCCGTCGGTTAAAGCACAGCCGGCCCTAATGAGCGTCGCACGCGTGCTTTTCATTTTTGGAGACGTTTTCATTACGAGTTCAATACCAGACCTACTCTCTTCCTAAGAAAGTCCGTAATTGTGCCCCTCATTGAGGGGTGCGAAAAGAGCCGCGCAATTAGTCTTTTGTATCGATAAGTATAGCGAAAAGCACCCGGCTCTCTGATTCCAAATCCAATCGGCCACGGTGTGCCGATATATCGTCAGGCGAAGCGAATCTTGGCCCTGAAGATGAAAACAGTTGCATTCGGTTGCGTCTTGAGCTATATCACACGTCAAGAGATATAGGCCCGCGTGACTAATGCAGTTTCCATTCTTCTCGTCGACGATCACGTCGCAATCCGCAAAGGTCTTCATGTTCTGCTGAGTGTCAAACCAGGATGGACAATTGTGGGTGAGGCGTGCAATGGCCGGGAGGCCATTGAATCAGCCCGCGCTCATCAGCCGGATTTGATCATCGCTGATATCAGCATGCCGCAACTGAATGGATTAGATGCAATTCCTCGGCTTCTCAGAGCAGCTCCCAACGCCAGAGTCGTGATTTTGAGCATGCATGATGAGGAGGGCCTCATTCAAAGGGCTTTGCAAGCCGGTGCAAGTGCCTTTGTCCTGAAGTCGGACGCAGAACCAAGCCTGCTTACGGCTCTAGACAGGGTATTGAAGGGTAACAAATTTGTAAGCCCGTCGGTAACTCGTATCGTCTTAAATGGACTGCCCGGAGAGAAGAATAACCATCGGGGCGCCGGCAATTGTGGTTTGTTGACAGAGCGGGAGCAAGAAGTCGTCCAATTACTTGCCGAGGGTTATAGCAACAAGCAGGTAGCAAACCAACTGATGATCAGTGTTCGCACGGCAGAAAATCACCGCGCTCGTCTCTCCAAGAAACTTGGGGTAGGTTCGCTCAGTGGTTTGATCAGGTACGCCATTCGCAATCACATTATCTCCCCGTGACAGCTGGGTGTAAGTGAGATTGAACACGAGTCGAGCCGACTCTTGTACCATGACAAGTCTTTGGGCCTTGGCTAGAGTTCGCTAGAAGCGAACATTTCCACCACTAGGTGTGGCGTCGTTGTCGAGCACTCGTTGAATCGTTTGGGCCAGAACTCCAAGATCGACCGGCTTATGAACGACAACAGAGGGTTCAGTGCCTTCCAGATTCAAATCGGAATATCCCGACATGTAGATCGTTCGCACTTCGGTTCGAAGTTTGGTCATTTGGGTTGCCAGTTCCGGGCCTCGAATCCCGGGCATGATCACGTCTGTTAATAAGACGTGAATCGGACCAACGTGTGCCGCAGCTACCCGTAAGGCCGTATCACCGTCCTGTGCTTTCAATGTCTTGTATCCCATCGAGGCTAGATATTCGCTAATCACATCCAGAAGAGCCAGCTGATCCTCAACGATAAGAATGGTTTCATTGCCCGTTGAGAGACTTCGCGTCGGAGTGGCTTCCGGTACTACTTCACTCGGGTTTGCTCCCCGCCATTTTGGAAGGTAGATCTTAAAGGAGGTGCCTAGTCCTACTTCGCTATACACCCAAATGAAACCTCTGTGCTGTTTCACGATACCGTACGCGGTTGCCAAGCCGAGGCCCGTTCCTTTGCCTACTCCCTTCGTGGTGAAGAAGGGCTCAAAAACCCTAGCCATTGTTTCCTCAGTCATTCCGTGCCCTGTGTCGGTAACGGTAAGCACAACATAGTATCCGGGAGAAATGCGGGCGCCGTGGTGTTCTGAGATATTCTCTCCGAGTTCAAGGTCAACAGTTTCGATGGTCAGCTTTCCACCTGCTGGCATTGCATCTCGTGAGTTTACTACCAGGTTCATGATTACCTGTTCAAGCTGTCCTTGATCTCAAAAAATGATGGCGCCATCAGCCCTGGTTGAGATTTGAGCTGGATGTCTTCACCGATCAAACCAGGAAGCATGGTGTCAAAATCACGCACCACCCGATTCAGGTCCAGTGTCTTCAATTCTTGAGGTTGCCTCCGGCTGAACGCCAATAATTGTCTGGTCACACCAGCAGCTTTATCCGCAGCCTCTACGATTCGATTGGTATAATTTAGGATTCTCGAATTGGCGTTTTCGGATTCGATCATCTGCGCATAGCTTCTCATGACCATGAGCAGATTATTGAAATCGTGAGCAATTCCACCTGCTAGCTGCCCGACTGCTTCCATTTTTTGTGCGTGGCGAAATTGGGCCTCCAGTCTGCGCGTCTCCGTGACGTCTTGCGTGATCGCGAGTACACAAGGCGTACTCCCTAGGTCAATTGGCTCTGCCGCGATCTCCGTTTCCCGGAGCTCGCCGGTCTTCGTCTTGAATGTTGCCCGCAAAGCAGTTACACGCTGGTATTTATCGAGATGGTGCAATAGAGCTTCGCGTTCTTCGGGCTTGGCCCAGACGCCGAGCTCAAGGGCTGAATGCCCAATGATCTCATGCCGCCGGTACCCCAACATTCGGAGGAATGCTTCATTCACGTCCAGATAGCGACCTTCACCCTTGGTGCTGATCGTAAAAGCGAGCGGACTCGAGCGGAACGACTTGCTGAACTTTTCTTCTGATTTTCTCAGGGCATCTTCGGACAGACACGCTTCGGTGATATCACGAAAATTGACGACGATTCCCGCAATGACAGGCTCTTCGGTCAGGTTCGAATAAACACATTCAGTCACACGCCATTGCCAATTTGCGTGCCGAATTCTCAACTTGCAAGTGATTGCTTCTCCAGGCGCGCAATCCCGAAACGCCAGCATCGCTTCGTGTCGATCCTCTGGGTGCGTCAAATCGAGGAAGTTATGGCCAGCGAAGCCTTCCGTTTGGTAGCCGAGAATTCGCTGCACAGCCGAACTGCTGAAGAGGACATCGGCTTGTCGGTTCAATACCAGAATGCCGTCGCTGCTGTTCTCGATGAGCGCTCGAAATCTTGCTTCACTGGTGCGCAGGCTCTTTTCGCTGCGTACACGCTCTTGTTCCCGTTCCTCGTGCTCTTTGGTTTCTCGCAGGGCACGCTCGACGGCGGGGATCAATCGCGTCAGGTTGTCTTTCAGCAGATAGTCGCTTGCACCCTGCTTAAGCGCTTCCACCGCCGCTTGTTCGCCTAATGTTCCAGAAATGAAGATGAAGGGAGCTGTGCATTTTTTTGATTTCCAGATAGTAAGCGCATTGTATCCGGAGAAATGAGGGAGGGTATGGTCACATAAAATCAGATCCCAGTCTCTGTCCAGGGCCGCCTTCGCAGCCGGTTCGCTCTCCACCCGCTCGAAGTCTACCTCGTAGCCCCCCTTCTCCAGTCGTCGAATGATAAGCTCGGTATCCTCAAGAGAGTCCTCGATGAGAAGTACGCGGATTGGAGATCTTCCAATTTTAGCTATGCCGACACCTGCATTTTCCATCCAAGGATTTCGTCCCTACGCAAGTTACCCTTTTTATCCTACTTATGCCACATTCGGTAGTTAACTTCACCGCCAATGAGTGAAAATACTCAGTGCGAATTAGATATTTCTTACCTTCCTATATCCTATGGGACATCCGCAGGCAATTTGCTTCGAAGCGGTCGCACACCGTGGACCAGCCCAGAGCGCCTCCCCGCTTTCCAGAGTGGTGCTGTGGGACACCATCCAAAAGGGGTCGCCGCAGCCATGAAAGTACTTGTCGGCTGGAGTGGGGAGCTAAATTCAACAAAGGAAAGAGCGCATGTCAGCGAACATGACTTCATCGGCGGAGGTCGCGCGTGCGTCAAATCGCCAATTCCTCTGTGGCTGGGCGATTCTCTTCGCGACTGGGATTGTTTTCTTCCTTGCCTGGCATCTTCTTGCGGGAAGTATTCTCAGGCAAGACTTCTTGCCTCATGTCTACTGCTATCTAGGGCAGCGAAGTCTTGTGTGGACTCACGTGGCGGCCGACTCTCTCATCGCCTTGGCGTACCTGTCAATCTCTGCAACGTTGGTTGTGCTGGTGAACAAAACACGACGCGATATGCCATTTCACTGGATGTTTCTGGCATTCGGTTTGTTCATTGTAGCCTGCGGCGGCACTCACTTGATGGAAGTGATCACGGTGTGGAAACCCGTATATGTATTTTCGGGAGTCGTCAAAGTGTTTACCGCGCTAGTGTCCGTCACTACTGCACTGTGTCTTCCGTTTACGGTTTTTCGCGTCCTTACACTGATTGAGAAGGTCAAGGTTTCAGAGCGGCAGAAACTGCTACTGGAGCAAAGCGAAAAGCGGTTCCGTGCCGTCACTGAAGCTGCGCCTGATGCGATCGTAGTCGTGAACGGGCAGGGTGAGATCGTTTTGGTAAACGCACAAACGGAAAATGTATTTGGCTATCAACGCGATGACCTACTTGGTAAACAGATTGACACATTAGTACCGGAACGTCTTCGGGGCCGACACCCCGAGCATCGGGCAAACTTCTTTGCGGAGCCTCGGGTCCGTCCGATGGGTCTGGGGCTTGAATTGTACGGCCTTCATAAGGACGGACACGAGTTTCCGGTCGAGATAAGACTTAGTCCTCTGGAAACGGAAGAAGGCATTCTCATCTCTAGTGCGATCCGGGACATCACCCAGAGAAGGCGCGCTGAAGCAAAGTTTTGTGAGCTGCTAGAAGCCGCCCCGGATGCGATGGTTGTGGTAGACGCCGAAGGCAATATCGTTCTGGTGAATGCGCAGACAGAAAATGTATTTGGCTATCAGCGTGGAGAATTACTGGGCCGCCAAATTGAAATGCTCGTGCCGACGTCCTTTCGAGATCGGCATCCGGGACACAGAGCAGGTTTTTTTAACGAGCCTCGAGTGCGCCCCATGGGCTTGGGACTCGAATTGTACGGACTGCATAAAGATGGACATGAATTTCCTGTAGAGATCAGCCTCAGCCCATTAGAAACAGAAGATGGCTTACTGGTTTCGGGAACGATCCGCGACATTACCCAACGGAAGCAGGCTGAAACTGAAATTCGTGATCTGAACAAGCAGCTAGAGCGCCGAAATTCCGAGCTCACTGCTGTGAACAAAGAATTGGAAAGCTTCAGCTACTCCGTCTCGCATGACCTTCGGGCACCGCTCCGCGCAATGAATGGTTTTGCACAGGCAGTCATCGAGGACTATGGGCAACTGTTACCGCAGGATGGCCAGAGGTTTTTGCGAACCATTCGAGACGGCGCCCAACGGATGGGAACGCTCATCGATGATCTTCTCGCCTTCTCGCGCTTAAGTCGTACGGCTCTCGAGAAGCACCCCATCGACATGAAGGGTGTGGTGGGTACTGTTTTGGGAGAACTCCGCGTCGCAGCTCAGGACAGAAATCTCGATATTCGAATTGAGGAATTGATGCCGGTGTTTGGCGATCGAGCTCTGCTCAAGCAAGTATGGACAAATCTCTTGTCCAATGCGATCAAGTACACCCGCGACCGCGGCATGGCTGTCGTCGAGATTGGGTGCTTTACAAGAAACGGGGAAAATGTCTATTTCGTGCGCGACAACGGTGTCGGATTTGATATGCGATACGCAGACAAGTTATTCGGAGTTTTCCAGCGTTTGCACAGAGCGGATGAATTCGAAGGCACAGGAGTCGGACTGGCGATCGTGCAAAGAATTGTCAATCGCCACGGCGGACGCGCTTGGGCGGAAGCTACGATTGGGCAGGGCGCTACCTTCTATTTTGCACTTCCAGGAGAGACAACCCATGGCTGATCTTTACGAACTTGAGCTTCTGATTGTGGAAGATAATGATCAAGATCTTGAATTGACATTGCGAGCTCTCAAGAATGCGAGAATTTCAAATCGTATTGAGGTCGCTCGCGATGGTGTTGAGGCGCTGGACTTTATTTTTAGTGAAAATTCCCATCAGAGCCGCACGATTAACAACCAACCTAAGCTGGTCTTGCTAGATCTTAAGCTGCCGAAGGTCTCTGGAATCGAGGTGCTGGAACGAATCAAGTCTAATCCGCGCACTAAGAAGATCCCAGTAGTAGTTCTGACGTCCTCCAACCAAGATACGGATATCGAACGATGCTACCAACTTGGTGTCAACAGCTATATCGTCAAGCCGGTGGATTTTAAGCGGTTTGCTACGGCTGTGCAGGAATTGGGAATGTATTGGCTTTTATTGAATCAGACTCCCGGTCATTGCCACCCAACCGAAGCATAACAACGTGAGATCCTGGCCCAAGTCACCTTCTTGGCTTAGCCGACCGCCAGCCAAGATCTTCTTAGTTTGGTTGGAGCACCCAATGCGCGGTCTTACTCAGGAATTCGAATCCGTACTTTTGCCACGGAGTATCGGCATCCACGCGACGAACCACGCGAGCACTGCCGGCGTAGTTATCTTTGCCATCCCCGGAGCATACGAACACCTCCAGGATTGAGTTCTGGGCCAGACGGACGGAACACTGACACAAGAAACCGTCCACGCTCACGTTCTCTGTGTTGGTAAGCTCCTCAAACCGGTGGCCACTGCCATCGAGTCCCCTTAAGCGTAGCGACACCTTCATGGCTACTCGCGTCGAGCGGCGGCGTTCAGGGCGCTGGTTCTGCAGCTCTTCCATCAAACGCGCCTGCAATCTATTGAAATCCACCGGCTTCTGGAAGTAGTCGAGCGCCCCGAGGCGCTCACAATGTTCCTTGCATCGACCTTCTGATTCGCCGCTCACAATGAAGATCGGAATCCGCGATGTATAGCTGAGCTCACGTAACCCGCGGCAAAGCTCAAACCCGGAGAGATCTGTCATTATTAAATCCATGAGGATCGCAACCGGCTTGTGTGCCAGCGCCAGCTCGACAGCCTGCGCCGGCTGACCGGTCTCAATTACCTCGTAATTCGCAGAGAGACGAGTCTTCAGCATACGGCGCATTGCATCATCATCATCGACAATCAGCAACTTGTGCATTTTTTCCTCCAAGTGAGCCTCCGAAACTGAACTCCTAGCACGGGGCCGCCGGAGTGCGGGTGTCGAGCGCCAACCGCACTTTGTGCGCAAGACCCTCCCGCGTAAACGGTTTTGGCAAAAAAAGTCCGGTCGACGAAAGGTCTTCCTTGTTCCCGACACCTTGGCCGGTATAGCCGGACATATAAACGACCTTGAGATTTTGGTACTGTTTTGTAAGCTCGTGCGCCAATGTCTTACCGTTGAGGCCCGGCATTACAACATCCGTCAGAAGCAAATCGAGAACAGGCGTAGTGGCGGCGATCTTCAGCGCTTCACCACCATTTGTTGCTTCAAGTACGGTGTAACCCAGCGACCGAAGCAGGTTGCGGGTCAAGGTTCGAAGTGCGGTTTCGTCTTCGACCACCAAGACCGTCTCATGGCCTTGTAAGGAGTCGAAAGACTCCACCGTCGGCGAGGATCGCTGGGCCGCTTCCTGGATCTGAGGTAGATAGATTTTGAAAATGCTTCCGCTGCCGCGTTCGCTGAGTACCTCGATGTACCCGCCACTCTGCTTAATGATCCCGTAGACGGTTGCGAGCCCCAGTCCTGTGCCCTTGTCTTTGCCTTTGGTCGTGAAAAACGGTTCGAAAATGTGCGTTTGCGTTTCAGCATCCATCCCCACTCCGGTATCACTCACCGTCAATAACACATACGATCCGGGTTTGAAGGGAAACGAATATCTGCTGACAAAGACGTGATCCAGTTCGACATTGGCAGTCTCGATAACGAGATGTCCGCCTTCCGGCATAGCATCGCGTGCGTTTACGACCAGGTTCATTAGGACCTGTTCGACTTGGCCGGGATCTGCTTTCACCGTACCAAGTGGGTTCTGGAGGTGAGTTGTGAAATAAATGTCTTCGCCTACAAGCCGACGAAGCATTCTCTCCGTGTCCGAGACGACTTCGTTCAAGTCAAGCGCTTTGGGTTCGAGTACCTGCTGCCGGCTGAAAGCGAGAAGCTGGCGTGTGAGGGATGCCGCGCGTCGACCGGCCTTGAGAATTTCATCGACGTTTTCACGCATAGGATCAGCAAGTGATAGGCCTTCGGTAAGAATCTCACTGTATCCGATGATGACTCCGAGGAGATTATTGAAATCGTGAGCAATCCCGCCTGACAGGCGTCCGACCGCTTCCATCTTTTGTGCCTGTCGAAATTGGTTCTCAAGACGGTGCCGAGCGGTAATATCCCTATTCACGATAACAAGCTTTTCGATAGCTCCATTGTCGTCGCGAATCGCACTGGCGGTCGATTCAAGATATCGCCAGGTGCCGTCTTTGTGGCGCATCCGGTACTCGATCCTCCTGCCAAATCCCGCTTGTTGGGCCTCTTTCGCCGCGTCGTGAACGAGCGCCAAATCCTCGGGATGAATCTGCTCATGCGCTGAAGTCTCTTGAAGCTCTTCGGGACTGTAGCCAAGTATTTTTTGATACGAAGGACTGTTGTAGAGGCGATGACCGTTGATGTCGACCACGGCGATCATATCCCCTGCATTCTCGGTAATGAGTCGAAAGAGCTTTTCTTGTGCTAACACCTGGTGGCGGATGCGGACAATCTGTGACTGCTGGTAGAGCGTGTAAATATCAAACAACAGAACCAAACCCACAACGCCCCGAATCGCGGGATGAACCAGCATGGAGTCATATCCGTCATTGTGGAGTTCGGACGATAGCAAGAGAAATGATGCCAGGGCTGATGCTAAAAAGATTGTTACGAGGACCGCACATGCCCAGAGCCACCACTCTCGCCGCTCGATTTGCCGGAAGCGACGATAGACGGAGTGGGGGGACAGCATGTTCTGAACAGCCGCGGTTTGGGGTTGGGCCATGCTCTGTATATCTCCTCAGCAGGCAGTGACTGGCGGGCATCCCCGGAGATGAATGCCCGCCAGTTTTGTCAGCGCTGAATGTTCAAGGTGAGGTTCAGTTGCTGAGCCGCTCCACGGCTCGCAGCCACCACTTTAATGGGAGTAACCTGAGGGACTGGCGTCGGCACTAGCTTGTTCCCCGAACCGCTGCATCCTGTTGCAGCTAGTATCAGAGCGAGCGCAACGACTACAAGAGCGGAAGACCATGTTCTTCGACTTCGCCGAGAGGCGCCAAGCGCGATGAATCCGAGCAAGCCGAACGTCATGCTCGTCATCGGAACAGCATGGTATGACTGCTGAGTGGGAGCGCTTGATGCAACCAGGTTTGGTGTCACCGTAACCGTTAAGGTTGTGGTGGCTGGACTGATGCCGGACAGGTTTATCGACGGCGGATTGAACAAACATGTTATTCCTGCTGGCAGCGTCCCACAGGAGAAATTGACGGTTCCGACATACTCGGGATTCGGGGTCGCCGTGACTACAAAGTTCGCTGACTGTCCCGGATGCAGTGTTGCACTCGTTGGGCTCGCAGATAAAGCGTACGCAGGCAGAAGTGCGTTCACATTCTGCATCAGAGTAGAAACCGTCTGGCCTATCAGGTTGTTGTCACCAGAGTAAATAGCGGTCACAACGTGCGCACCCACGGCCAATGAAGACGTGGAGAATGTCGCCACTCCACCACTGAGAGCCACTGTCCCAAGTGGCCCACCAAGATTGTCATTGAAGGTCACCGACCCAGTCGGACTCACGCCCGCCTCTCCTGCCAATGGTGTAGCTGTGACTGCCGCTGTAAATGTGACCGATGTTCCGGAGGCAGATGGATTTGAACTGGAACTTAAGGTCACCTTGTTCGATCCGGTATTCAAGAACGTGGTTAGGCCTGAGTAACTGGCGCTGTCCATAACGGCATCCAGTGAGCCATCGCCATTGACGTCCACAAGCAGAAACTCCAGAGGAGAATCGTTCACGGCAAAGTCCACGGGCGCATAGAACGGATTCTGGCCGCTTCCCCACTGGCCAGTTCCGTAAAGCACCCCCACGGTTCCATCTCCAAAGTTTGTAAACACCAGGTCAAGATTGCCATCTCCGTTCAGATCCGCAACCCTCACCTCCGCAGGGTATGACGTAATGCTGCTTGCAGTGTTGCTGCTAGTTGGATAAAGGACGGGAGCATCGAAGGTCCCATCGCCATTTCCCGACGCTACTGCGATCCCCATACCGCCATTGGAGTCGTCGATAGCGACGATCAGGTCAGGATGAGCAGTCGGGCTTGGGTTCAACTTGGCAATCGTAAGTCCAGCAGGGTAAAAGCCATTTATGTCAAAATCGGGCTGAGCAGCAAACACTCCTCTGCCGTCACCCAGCAGAATGGAAATTGCCCCAGTGGACTGTGGCTGGTTAATCGCGAGATCAATGTGACCATTGCCAAGATCCGCAGCTGCTATCTCACCGCCAGGTGATGTCAAGGAGTAATTCACCGGGGCCGCAAAGGAAGGCGACGCCAGCGTCGAAATGTTAAGCAGGACCCACACATTCCCTGTAAAGGCCTGGGTGAGGGCCGAGACTGTCCCAGTGTCGAGTACCGCGATATCGGGCTTATTGTCGCCGTTGAAGTCTTTCACAACCAATTGGCCCAGTCCCGCGCCAGAGATAACTGGGATAGTAGTTGAGTTGGTCTGGAACGTCCCATCCACATTTCCGAGAAAAATCTGAACACTCCCCACCATCGGGGAGCCGGGCACAGTGTTGGAAGCAATCAGGTCTAGCTTGCCATCACCATCAATGTCAGCAAGAGCAACGAATTGGAGATTGCCTCCAGAGCCGTAGTTCACCCCAGGGTGAAGAAACTTGCTCGGGCTACCCGCATTGGAAAGATACACAGTGACGCCCACATTAGGATCATTCGACAAGTTTCCCACGACATAGTCTGGAAGACCATCTCCGTTGAGATCCGCACTGGCGATTCCCCATGAATTGGCTGCAGATCCCTGCGCTCCACCCCGGACAAAATAATCATGTGGTGCAACAAACGTCCCATCTCCGAGGCCGCCGAGATAAACGAGGCTTGCCCACTCGTCGGAAATTCCACTAGGTACAACGATGTCGGGACGGCCATCTGAATTAAAGTCCGCAATCAGGGGCGGTGTCCAAAGGTCTCCACCTGCCGGATAGCCGAATGGCGCTGGTGTAAACGTCCCATCATTGTTACCAAGCAGAACCATCATGTCCAGCGAGTACAAATCCCCCACAATTGCATCAGGTTTGCCATCTCCGTTCACGTCCGCAATGGTTACGGTTGAGGCAGTATAGGCAGCCCAGGTCGAGATGCCGGCAGCAAATGATGCCGATCCCAGGTTCACAAAAGTCGTGATGGTTTGCTGCCAGCAGTCAGCAGTGACAATATCTGGCCGGCCATTGCCGTTCACATCGGCGACGACGACGGATCCCTGAGCCGCACCGAACGGGAATGCGCAGGTATTGGCGCCTGTCAGGGTTATCGGACCTTGAAAATCACCTGAAGTGCCCCAAAACACTTGTGCGCTGCTCGCCAGGTCGGGATGCCCGTCGCCATTCAGATCAGCGAACACACCATAGGTCACCGTTCCCGGGTAATGTGCGGTGGATGGTGTTCCCAACGCTCCTAGACCATTACCCAAAAGAGTTTGGACCGGGCTATTTCCCGTGAAGTCAATAGTGCCGCTAGCGACAATAACGTCGATCAGTGTGTCGCCATTGGCATCTATCAGGGACGCTGCGACAGGATTCGCAATGTTGGTCAGATAGTTGACCGGAGCTGCAAAATGTCCAGTCCCATCTCCGATGAACACATCGATCGAGTTGGAATGCACCAATACGACGTCCGCTTTACCGTCTCGATTGAGGTCGCCCACTGTAAGAAAATCATTTGTTCCGAAGTTAACAGAAGTCAACACCGGCTGCTGAAAGGTGCCATCACCATAGCTGAGTAGAATGGATAACCAAAAACTGCTGCTGGGGTCTTGAACGAGTGCAGCAATGTCTTGCTTGCCATCTCCGTTGAAATCACCCAGCGCGCACCGATACGGCAGCGTATTCAACGCCGCATCCGTAGTCCCAGAGGAAATGTGAGAAGCAGCCTGAAAGCCAATGTTGGTTGTCGGGGCGGTTAAATCCGTATGGCTAGTCACCATGGGACGCGCTGAAATTGCTTGGGCAGGGGAGGACAGAGTAGCGGGGGAGGCCAGAGCACGGTGGTGCGGAGCCGCGTTTCTTTGCTGTGTTGGATACTGGTTCCGGACTGCTAAGCCCTGTGAGTAGGCCTTTGCAACTGGGACGTGCAGCCAGGCGCAGAGGACTAAGGGGATACATAGATTCGTGTATTTGCGATTCATGCCAGCTCCTCCAGCAAGAGGTTCAATGGCCAGTATTGGGGGAGGGGTCTCGCGCATGAACGTTGCAATGAGACCGCCATACGTAAGCCCCTTACAATGAGAACGAAAGTAGCAAATCGGTCCGGAACTCAGACGAACGTCCGATGATTGGATGGAAGGAAACGCCATCTTCTGAAGGTCAGGTGTGTTTGTTAGTCGCCAAACAATAACGGCATCCCTCTATCACTTCTGAAGAGTGCTTAAGTGGGATGCCGGTTAAGTAACCTGCTGAAGTTAGGGTGGCACCTAATCTGTATGTCGTATGTGATCAACATCACTATTCGCGCGAAAGTGATTATTTTTGTAAACCGACTCCGTGCGCCAAGCGATGATCACGCCATAAGGCTAGGGACGATGTTCCGCCCTGCGCCTCGGTCTGTTTCGATGAAACTACGATTATTGAAGTAGAGACAGGACCTGTTCTCGCAGTTCGTTTCGCGAGAATGGTTTAGTGAGAAACCTAGCATCCTTCAACAACTGCGGATCAGGCAACCCGGGCTCGATATAGCCTGACATGAGGATGATCTTCAATGGAGGAAAGCGAGCGAGTAGATCAATTGCCAAGCTGACGCCATCCGTGCCAGGGAGCACATTATCAGTCACGAGCAAACGGGGAGCGCTGCCCGACTCGAAGGGCACGAGCAGCGCATCTTCGGCACAGCCTGCTTCTAGCACGGTCAGTCCGATGTCTTTTAGAAACCCGCCAATTAGCTCGCGAACGATTGGATCATCTTCCACGACGAGGACAGTGCCCGTTAGCTTAATGGATCTCTCGGCGAAGCTCGAACGCACTGTCAATTCTTTTGGTTGCGCCAATCGCCCTGTTGTAGGAAGGTAGATCTTGAAAACGCTTCCTCGCCCCACTTCGCTGTACACCCAGATGTAGCCGCCACTCTGCTTGATGATGCCGTATACCGTCGCCAAACCGAGCCCGGTCCCTTGGCCCTTGGGTTTCGTGGTATAGAAAGGCTCGAAAATCCGATCCTGTACTTCCGGACTCATACCGGTTCCGCTATCGCTGACGGAGAGGAGTACGTATTCTCCCGGCTGAATCACGCCGTGTCTGCCTCGGTATTCATCGCTCAGTTCGACATTAGAGGTCTCGATCGTGACAGTCCCGCCCTTTGGCATCGCGTCTCGTGCGTTTACGGCCAGATTGAGAATAGTCTGTTGCAATTGCCCGGCATCGGCATTAATCCTGGCGAGTCGGGATGCGAGGTGGGTCACGACTCGTATGTTGTCACCTAGTACTCTTCCCAGTATATTGACCGTCTCGATGACAACTCCGTTCAGATCGATAACCTGGGGCTGCAGTGCTTGGCGACGACTGAAGGCCAACAACTGACGAGTGAGACTGGTTGCCCGATTCGCGGCTTGGCGGACGACGGTCAGCCTCGCTCGTGCAGTTTCGTTTGTACCTATGGTTTCCTCCAGCAACTCAACGTTCCCAAGCATAGCGGCAAGCAGATTGTTAAAGTCATGTGCGATCCCGCTCGCAAGCTGTCCGATCGACTCCATCCGCTGAGCAGCGTGGAACTGTTGTTCCAGATCGGTCTCGCGTGTAATATCCCGCTTCACCGCTACGTAGCCGACAACGCTCCCGGTTTTATCCACAACCGGCGAAATTGAGGCTTCCTCATGAAACAGAGTGCCATCTTTCCTTTTGTTGATGAAACGCCCTCTCCACGTCTCTCTGCGCTTCAGTGCTGCCCACATGGCTTGATAAAAGGACTGGTTGTGGGCCCCGCTCTTGAGGAGTCGGGGATGTTGCCCTAATAGCTCTTCCAGGGTGTAGCCTGTAGTCCGCTCGAAAGCGGGGTTTACGTATGTAATCAGCCCATCAGCATCTGTGATAACGATGCTTTCAGCGGCTTGTTCCACGGCCATCGCGAGCTGACGATGTTGCGCCGTTTTCTGGTTTCGAGATACATTAAGATGATTTCGAGAGATTCT
>QIAH01000206.1 GCA_003225465.1 Acidobacteriota bacterium
CTCTTCTAATTGCGCGCCACGATCATCGAACATGGCGCGAACTTTGCCGTACACGTTGCCAACCACAAAGTTGTCACTGGTACGAAGCGTGCCATCCTGCACTAGCACGGTCGCGACTGGCCCGCGGCCGCGATCCAGCTTCGCTTCCAGAACCACGCCGCTTGCCGAACGGGTCGGATTGGCGCGCAACTCCTGCAGGTCTGCGACAAGGCAGATCATTTCCATCAGAAGGTTCAGGTTCGTCTTCTTCTTGGCCGAGACATCGACGAAGACTGTTGTCCCGCCCCAGTCTTCCGGCATCAAGCCGCGATCGGCGAGCTGTTTCTTCACTCGATCTGGCATGGCTTCCGGCTTGTCGATCTTGTTCACGGCCACGATGATCGGCACCTCGGCAGCATGTGCGTGATCGATGGCCTCAAGCGTCTGCGGCATTACGCCGTCATCAGCGGCAACGACCAGCACCACAATGTCGGTAGACTTGGCGCCCCGCGCGCGCATACGCGTGAAGGCTTCGTGACCGGGCGTGTCGAGGAACACGATCTCGCGCCCGTAGGCGGGGGATTCAGGATCCATGACCTGCACTTTGTAAGCGCCAATGTGCTGCGTGATTCCGCCGGCTTCGCCCTCGGCCACGGTTGTCGAACGTATTGAATCGAGCAAGGTGGTCTTGCCGTGATCCACGTGCCCCATGATCGTGACAACGGGGGGACGTGGTATGGCTTCGGCGCCACCCTCTTCGCTAGTCGCGGCCGCGTCGGCGATGTCTTTTTGTGCCTGCTCTTCGAAGCTGATGACGTTGGTGTCGGCTCCGAAGAAGCGGGCCATCTCGCTCGCCAGCTCCGCATCGAGCGTCTGATTGATCGTGGCAAATACGCCTCGCGCCAACAGACGGGCAATCAAGTCCTTCGCGCGAATATCCAGCTTTTCCGCCAGATCCTTCACGCTGATGCCCTCCGTGATGGTGATGTTCCGCGTGATCGGCTGCGGCTCATTGGAGAGCGACAACCGCGGAGGCGGGACATAGCCCTTCATTGGGCCTTCCTTCACGCCGCGCGGAACGTAGCGTTGTCCGGGCCGGCGCGATGGGCCACCGGGACGGCTTCCCGGGCGCGTTGGTCCCGGAGGAGCTAACGGCGCGCCTGGGCCAACGCCCAGTGGACGCGCACCGGTCGGCGACTGCCGGGTCGGATGCATCGGTCGACGCTCGCCCGGCCGCAGGGGCGGACGCGGGCCTCCGGGCACTTGCGGGCGTGGACGTTGGAAAATCGGCTGGCCCGGTATGGGGCGCCCAGGCGCGGGACGCGAGGCAATCGGCTGGCCGGGTTGTACCGGCTTGGGAGGCGGCGCTTTGTAAACAGGACGCGGTCCAGTTTGCGGAACAATCATCCGCGGCGGCGGCGTGGCTGGAGGGGCGGGCTTTGGCGGAGCTGCTGAAACTGGTGCAGCCGGCGCGGCCGGCGGCGCAACCAGAGGCGCGGCAGCCTGCGCAATCGATTCTGTCTGCGCGCTGGCCGGCGGAGCTTGGGGCGCAACAGGACGTGGCGGCACGGCGGCGGAAGGGGCCACAGGCGCGGTCGTTGGAGCACTCGGCTTCACCGCAGGCGGAGCGGGAGGAGTCACCGGTGGCGCGGGCGGTCTCACAACCGGACGAGCCACACTCTGGGGCGTAATGAACCGGGGCGCTGGAGTTGGAGGAGCAGGCGGCGCAGCCGGCTTAGGCGCGGGTGGCGCCGGAGTCGCGGCAGGCGGAGCTGCGGCTGCAGGTTTGGTCTCGACGGGCGGCGCCGGACGTGCAGGCGGAGCGGCCGGTGCGGCTGCGGTCTGCTGTTGCCTCGCAATCTGCTTCAGCACATCGCCAGGCTTGGAGATATGCGACAGATCAATCTTTGTTTTGATTTCGTCGGCGTCGCGGCCAGAACGCGCAGAGCGCGACGGCGCGGATTGTGCATCGGCAGCAGCGCGGAAATGGGCCCGCACCTTCTCTGCTTCGTGCTCCTCGACCGAACTAGAGTGCGTCTTTTTCTCAGTGACGCCAACTTCGACCAGGACATCAAGAATCGCCTTGCTCTTGACTTCCAGTTCCCTGGCCAGATCGTTAATTCGAATCTTACTCATCCGCCCTTTCCTTGCCCCGCACCGCTCCTTAAGTCTTCATAGCATCCTCACGGAGTACGCGTTGCACACCGCCCCCGCCGCCTTGGCGACAAGCGCGGAAAATCTGATCATTCGTTTGTTTTGGAGGAGGTGTCTTCCTCCCCGCCTTCGGTCTGCGCGGCTACTTCCCCGCCGGAACCCGGCTCCGGCGCTTCAGCGCTCGCCGCTACTTCCTGGATCTCGCCTTCGGCCGGCGTCTCTTCCGCAGACCCTTCTTCCGCCGTTTCTTCCGCGGGCGCTTCCGTCCCTTCACCTTCGGCTACGGCAACCGCGCCTTCGCCGCCTTCTAAACCGGCGAAGTAATTATTGACCGCCAAACTGATTTTTTCCACCGTTTTGGGGCCAATTCCCTCGATCGCTTCCAACTGCTCCGGGGTCATGTCGGCCAAGGCTTCCACCGTAGTGATGCCCGAGGCAGCGAGCTTCTCGATCAAACCTTCGCCCAGGCCCGGCACGCTCTCCAGCGGCGTTGCGGTTTGCGATGTGAGGGCCGACATCTGCTGCTCCACTTCCTGACGTTTCTCTTCCTCGCTCTTGATGTCGATCTTCCAGCCAAGCAGCTTTGCTGCCAGGCGGACGTTCTGCCCTTTCTTCCCGATCGCGAGAGAAAGCTGCGTGTCGTCTACCACCACTTCCAAATGCTTCTCGCCGGCGTCGACCACAGTTACGCGGCTGACCTTCGCCGGCTGCAGAGCTTTCTCCGCAAACGTGACCGGGTCTTCGTGATACTCGATGATGTCAATCTTCTCGCCGCGCAATTCGCGGATGATCGATTGCACGCGCATGCCCTTCATGCCCACGCACGCGCCCACCGCATCCACGTCTTTGTCTTTCGACATCACAGCGATCTTGGTGCGCTCTCCCGCTTCACGCGCGATGGCACGGATGACCACCGTCCCGTCATAGATTTCGGGAACTTCAGTTTGGAACAGGTTCTGCACCAATTCCGGCGCGGCGCGGGAAACTACCACCTGCGGGCCCTTGGAAGCCTTTTCCACGCGCGCAATCACCACGCGCACCCGCTCGCCAATCGCAAACGACTCAAGCCGCGACTGCTCCTTGCGAGGCATGCGCGATTCCGCCTTGCCAATATCGAAAATCACATCGGGGCCCTCGACGCGTTTCACCGTGGCATTTACGATCTCGCCCACGCGCGAGATGTACTCGTTGTAAACAGTGTCGCGCTCAGCCTCGCGGACCTTCTGAAAAATGACTTGCTTGGCAAGTTGGGCCGCAATCCGGCCGAGAATGCCTTCCGTCACCTTGGGAATCTGCAGCTCTCCCCCGATCTCGACATTCGGATCGAGCTTGCGCGCATCTTCCAGCGTCACCTGCAACACCGGATCTTCCACCTGTTCCGGGGTCTCCACCACGGTCTTGACGGCGAACGCGCGGATTTTTCCCGTGTCCTTGTCCAGCTGCGCGCGCAGATTCTCCTGCGTCTTGTAGTATTTGCGGGTTGCGACCACAATCGCATCTTCCACCGCACTCACTACAATCTGCGGATCAATCCCCTTCTCTCGGCTTAGCGCGTCGATCGTGTTATAGAGCTCACTTGCCATAAAATTCTCAGAACAGTTCTTAGCTGTAGCTCCTGGCTCTTAGCAAAACCGAGTTGCTTCACGCTAAAAGCTAAGAGCTAATAGCTACAGCTCCGGCACCAGATTTGCCTTCTCAACGTTCGCCAGATCGATCTCAAGCTTCTGCGACGATCCTGCTCCCGGTCGAGGCTTGCGCCGGGCTTCGCTCAGATCAAGCGTGAGGCGACCATCGTGAAAGCTCTCCAACCTTCCTTCAAAGTGACGGTTGCCGTTCACCGGCTCACGCGTCATCAGCTTTACCTTGCTCCCCGCGAACCGCTCGTAATCTGCGGCCCGGTTCAGCTTGCGATCCAATCCTGGCGAGGAAACTTCGAGAACATAAGTCCCTCCGGGTACCACATCTTCCACATCGAGAATTGTGCCAAACTCACGGCTAAACTGGGCGCAGTCCTCGTGCGTTACACCTGCGGGCTTGTCGAGGAAAACTCGCAGCATTCGGCTCTTGCCGCCCCCGCGGAACTCGATCTCGACGACCTCCAGGCCGCTTGAGCCCGCCACGCGCTCTGCAATTCCGCGCACCCGATCTTCATCAAATGCCATTGTTCCAATAACTTGCGGGCGATCCGCCGGCCCACATTTGGCCCCAAACTAAAAAGTGGGCTTGCGCCCACTGGTGTGCTTCGCCAAATGCTGGTACTACACAACAGTTTCCAACTTTTGAATATACGCCCGTCAAGCGTAAAAGACAAACGCCGGAACCAGCGGATGTTCCGGGTTGTCAGGTTTTGACACCCCTACCCGCGCACGCTCTTTATCTGATGACCCAGTCCCGTGATCGGTTGCAGGCTGACGTTACTGAAAATTCGAGATCAGCACCACGTTGCTATTCCGGCTTCCCCGCGTCAAAGCTAGCTGCTTGCCATCATGGGACCAGGCGAAATCGAAAATCGTCTCTGCTTTGAAATGTGTAATCTGTCGAGCCGACCCACCCTTGAGAGGTTGTTCCCAGAGATTGCTGACGCCATCGCGTGTCAGGACATACTGAAAAGCCTTGCTGTCGGGGGACCACGAAAGCCCAAACATGCCGGGAGGCGCATCGAAACGATAGAGCGGATCGCCGCCCTGGCCCGGAACAGCAGCTAAAACGGAAGGACTGGTCGCGGTTTTTCCCCAGAGGTGGACGGCAACCATGGTGTCATCCGGTGAAATCGCGATCCGAGGCCGATCAATATTTTCGCTGAGTTTTGTAGGCGTTCCGCCGTCCACAGGAACCCTCCATGCGCTCGCGCCAGCGTCGGGATTCGTCACCTGGAACGCCACCCATTTGCCATCGCCGGAGCAGGCGATCTTTGATCCCGCCCGCATGACCACGGTGCCGAGTTTGGTGATTTGCACGGGGTTTCCGCCATCTGCGGCATCCACACGCCACACATCCGAAGTCGGACCGGTGCGGGACACGTACGCGAGATAGCGACCATCGCCGCAGGCCACGGGAAGGATATCCGGGGGCTCACGCAAGGGCACATGCACAGGACTGCCGCCCTCTGCCGTCAACCTCAGCAAATGCCCATCGACGCCGGTGGTCAGCAGTTTGCCGTCGGCGGTCCAGCCCGCAATTGGATGCGGCTCACCCGAACTCACTTGGCGAACATCTTCGAGCGATTTGCTGTTCGATACCCACAGGTCGGCGATCAGACTGTCTTGCATAACAGCCAGTGTCTTGCCGTCCTGCGTCAACCCCAGACAGCACGTCGAATAATCGGTCGGGTCGTTTGTGAACCGCCGCACGTCGCCCCCGGGATAGCCGACGTACCAGATTTGCCCGCGCGCGCCGGGTGTACCAGCGCGAATCGCCAGTAGCAGTCCACTGCCATCCGGCAGCCACACCGGAGGACCCAGCGCCGAACCCGGCCCCGGCGTGTATAAACTTCGTGAACTCCCATCGGCAACCGAAACAACTTTCAATACCGGATGCTGCCCGTTCGCAACCTCCCACAATGTTAGTGCGATCGTCTTCCCATCGGGGGACCAGGCTGGAGCGGCGATATACCCGGCACTCACGACGGAACGAAAGCTCGCTAACTGGCGCTCCCCGATGCCATCCGATGAAGCGATCATCAGACCCCATATGTTCTGATCGGGGGTTCCGCGGAAATATGCCATCCGCTTGCCGTCGGGCGAGAAAGTGACGCCGGTATCGACGTCGCGCACCAACTGTGTCGCGGAGCCACCCAGCGAGGCCATCTTGTACAGGTAGGAGAAGTTGAACGTGGCCTTATCCGAACGCACAAAATACAAGTAATTGCCATCGGGCGAAAAACTCAGTCCATTGATGGGTAGCTCGTCGGGCGGGAGCACCTGCACATCGGTGCCGGTCGCCACCTGACGCACCCACAGGCTCTCCTTTTCTCCATCCCGCACAATCCAACCCACGTACCTGCCGTCGGGCGAGATGGTAAGGTCGGCGGCCTTGCCGTTTTCGGTGAGAGGACTGATCTGCATGCTTTGCAGGTTGAAGGTTGCGCCATTATGCGTACGCAGTCTGTAGATCCCGAATCCTGCAGCGATGAAGAGTATCGCAGCGAGCCCAAGCCATGCCAGCTTGCCAGACCCTGCAGGCTTCACCTCAGATCCGGAGCCGGGAATCGCGACCGAGTCGGACGAGGTTGCCGTCGTTGCCGCTCCTGACGAACTGCCCGCGCTCGCCTGCCGCACCTTGCCGGAACTGGTATCGCGCTTCAGGCGCTTCAACTCGGCGCGCATCTCATTCGCGCCCTGATAACGCAGATCGCGATCTTTTTCCAGTGCGGTTCGGATGATCTCGCCCAGCTTGGGTGGAAGCCCCGGGTTGACGTCGGAAACCGGCGGCGGCTCGTGGTTCAGAATGCCGTCGAAAATCACCGCGGAGGTTTCGCCCGCAAATGGAAGCCTCCCGGTCGCCATCTCGTACAGCACGGCCCCAAAGGAAAACAGATCGCTGCGGGCATCCAGTTCCTTGCCCTTGGCCTGCTCCGGCGACATGTACGCGATGGTCCCGACGGCCATGCCGGGGCTGGTCAGGTGCGGCTCGACATCGAGAGTCTGCGTCGCATCGGGCGCACCGCTTGGGCCGGAACCCAACTTGGCCAGTCCAAAATCGAGAACCTTGGCGTGTCCACGCTTCGTAACGAAGATGTTTGCCGGCTTGATGTCGCGGTGAATGATGCCAGAGGAATGCGCAGCATCGAGGGCATCCGCAATGTCGATCCCGAGTGACACCAGGGTTTCAAGATCGAGAGGCCGCCCACCAATACGATGCTTGAGCGTCACGCCATCCAGAAACTCCATGGCGATGAAGGCCTGCCCGTCCTCCTCGCCAATGTCGTAAATGGTGCAGATGTTGGGATGATTCAATCCCGAGGCCGCCTGGGCTTCGCGTTGAAAGCGCGCCAGAGCTTGCGGATCCTTGGCGACATCGTCGGGAAGGAACTTCAGCGCGACGAAGCGATGCAGCCGCGTGTCTTCCGCCTTATAGACGACACCCATGCCACCGCCGCCCAACTTCTCAACGATCTGATAATGGGAGATGGTTTTACCGATCATTCGTTTCCCGCTCGCAGGAGCACTAGGATGGTAGTCGGAAGTACACGGGGCGTCAAAAATGAATATCGGGCAACTCCTCGGGTGCGAACCGCACAACCGCGTCTCATCTCAGCATTCTTGCCACTGCCCGCGTATTCTCCCTACAATAGAAAGATACCCTGAACCCGGAATACATCTATGATCCATTTCCCCGTTCCCGAAGCGCTCACTTTCGATGATGTGTTACTGCTGCCTTCCCGTTCCGATGTCGTTCCGGCCACGGCCAGCACGCAAACCCATCTCACCCGCAATATTCAACTCAACATTCCCATCGTGAGCGCGGCCATGGACACCGTCACTCAATCGCATATGGCCATCGCGATTGCCCAGCAAGGCGGAATCGGCATTATCCATCGCAATCTCACTATTGAGCAGCAAGCCAACGAAGTCGATAAGGTCAAGCGGTCCGAGAGCGGAATGATTGTTGACCCCGTCACAATGTCGCCGGACGCGAAGGTTTCCGATGCGCTCGAGGTGATGCGCAAGTATAAAATCTCCGGTGTCCCCATCACCCAAAATGACGGCCGGCTGGTGGGAATCCTTACCAATCGTGATCTCCGCTTCGAAACTCGTTTTGACGTCCCGATCCGCAATGTGATGACGAAGGATCATCTGATCACCGTGCCGGTCGGCACTACCCTGGAAGAAGCGGAGAAAATCCTTCACGAGCACCGTGTCGAGAAACTGCTCGTGGTCGACGACAAGTACAACCTCAAAGGCCTCATCACCGTTAAAGATATTCAGAAAAAGCTCAAATACCCGAACGCTGCGAAAGACTCGCATGGCCGCCTCCGAGTCGGCGCTGCCCTGGGCGCGACCGGCGACTTCCTTGAGCGCGCCCACGAACTCGCCCGGGCAAAGGTCGACGTCGTTGCCATCGACAGCGCGCATGGACATTCCACACGCGTGCTCGAAGCGATCCGCGCCGTTAAGTCCAAACTACCGGAAATCGAACTGCTCGCCGGCAACGTTGCCACCTTCGACGGTGCCTGCGAGCTGAGCAAAGCCGGCGCCGACGGCATCAAGGTCGGAATCGGGCCCGGATCGATCTGCACCACGCGCGTGGTTACAGGGGCAGGGGTCCCGCAGATCACGGCCATTGCAGAAGCATTCCGCGCCACCAAGGATGCGCAGGTCCCCATCATCGCTGATGGCGGCATCAAGTACTCCGGCGACATCACCAAGGCCCTCGCCGCTGGCGCCAGTGCCGTGATGATCGGATCTCTGTTTGCCGGTACCGACGAAAGCCCCGGCGAACTGATCCTCTACCAAGGCCGCACATTCAAGTCGTACCGCGGCATGGGATCGCTGGGCGCTATGGCGCAAGGCTCCAGCGAGCGCTATTTCCAGAGTACCGACGACGCCTCTTCTGCCATGCCGAGCCTTGCCGACGGCGATGGCAACCGCCTCGCCAAACTCGTGCCCGAGGGCATTGAAGGCCGCGTACCCTACCGCGGATCCGTCGCCATGATCGTCCATCAGATGGTCGGCGGCTTGAGATCTGGCATGGGCTATTGTGGCTGCGCCACGATCCCCGAGTTGCAGCAGAAAACACGCTTCGTGCGCATCAGCGGAGCCGGCTTGCGCGAGAGCCATGTGCACGACGTCATCATTACCCGCGAGGCGCCCAACTATGCGCTCGAATAGTGAAAAGAGTTCTGCGGCCTCTTTCCCGGGTCAGTCT
>QIAH01000365.1 GCA_003225465.1 Acidobacteriota bacterium
TCAAGATGGCCGTGCCTCTGATCGTGATCGTGCCGGGATTGCTGGGTCGAGCGGTGTTGCCCATGCACCTGGTTCCGGCGAGCGAAGCCGTCGCGGGGCAATTCAAATACGATGACGTGTTGCCGTTGATGCTGGCGCGCTATTGCGGCCCGGGCCTGCTGGGCCTTGGCATTACGGCGCTGGTAGCAGGATTCATGGCAGGCATGGCCGGCAACGTCAGCGCATTCGCCACGGTGTGGACCTACGATCTGTACCGGCCGTTTTTGCGCAAGGACGCGCCTGATCAGCACTACGTTTCGATGGGGCGTTGGTGCACGATCATCGGACTAATCGTCAGCATTGGGACCGCGTACCTGGTGATGCGCTTCGCCAGCATGATGGACTACGTGCAGGCGCTGTTCGGATTCTTCATTGCGCCCTTGTTTGGCACGGTTCTGCTGGGCATGTTGTGGAAGCGCGTGACCCGCGCGGCGGGCTTTTGGGGATTGCTGGCTGGAGTTGTTTCTTCGGTCAGCATGTTCACGTTGATGAAGTTAGATCAGCGTTGGGTGAGTGTGTTCGCCTTGTCCCCTTATGCCAAGGGGCTGGCCCAAGCCATGTACCAGGCACTGTGGTCTTGTGTCACGTGCGTGGTGGTCACCGTGATTGTGACCCTTGTGACTAAACCGAGGCCGGACGAAGAATTGCGTGGGCTGGTCTATTCACTTACCGATGTGCCTCAGGAGCAACACACAAGTCTCCTGCAGCGGCCAGCCATTTGGGGAGCGATCGCGCTGGCGATATTTGTCGTTCTGCAAATTATCTTTTGGTGAGTTCCGATGAGCGAAAAGCACCACATCATTCCGGTCTGGTTCTTTGTGGGTGTTCTGTTTGTCGTGTACGGCTTCCTTATTTTTGTGAGCGGGTTGGCGGAGTGGTCGCATCCACCGGGGACCGTGGAGGCGCAGTTGCATGCGCCCGTGTGGTGGGGCGCCCTGCTGCTGGTTTTGGGCACCGTGTATTGCACCCTCTTCCGGCCAGGGAAGAACAAGTAAACGGCAGGCTTGGGGCGAGAAGGTCAGGACAGCGTTATGGCAGATGCGAAGAAGATGACCATGGGCTTGATCGTGGGGAACCGCGGCTTTTTTCCTGATCATCTGGCAAAGAGTGGCCGCGAGGAAATGCTGCGCGTGCTCCATGCGGCAGATATGGATGTGATTGCTCTTACTCCGGAGCAGAGCAAGTACGGAGCCGTCGAAACACGAGAAGAATCCCGGCGCTGTGCCGATTTGTTCAAGCAGAATCGTGATCGCATTGACGGCGTCATTGTCACTTTGCCGAATTTCGGAGAAGAACGCGCCATCGCAGATACGCTGCGCCTCGCAGACTTGCACGTCCCGGTGTTGATCCAGGCCACCCCCGACGATCCGAAGAAGATGACGATCGCGTCCCGTCGCGATAGCTTTTGCGGCAAGATGTCAGCCTGCAACAATCTCCGGCAGTACGGGATTCCGTACTCCATTACGACCTTGCACACCGAGAGCCCCGACTCGCCTGAATTCACGAGGGACCTCGAATGGTTTGCAGGGGCATGTCGAGTGGTCAATGGCTTTCGGAATCTTCGCGTGGGTGCGATCGGCGCGCGTCCGACCGCCTTCAATACTGTGCGTTACAGCGAGAAGATTCTTGAATCCCACGGCATCTCCATCGAGACCCTCGATCTCTCCGAAGTGCTCGGCCGGATCGAGCGAACCAAGGACAATGACGACATGGCGCAGGCCAAGCTGGCTGCCATCAAGAAGTACGTGGATGCCAGCTCGGTTCCGGAAGCAGCACTGTTGAAGATGGCGAAGCTTGGCGCGGTGGTGGATCAATGGATGGCGGCCACTGAAGTAGCCATCAGCGCGGTGCAGTGTTGGACCTCGATCGAAGAGAACCTGGGCGTGGTTCCGTGCACGGTCATGAGCATGATGAGCGATAGCCTGCTGTCGAGCGCCTGCGAGGTCGACATCTGCGGCGTGCTCGGCATGCATGCGCTCAGGCTGGCTTCCTGCACTCCCTCGGCTTTGCTCGACTGGAACAATAATTACGGATCGGACCCTAATAAGGCTGTGTGCTTTCACTGCTCCAACTTGCCCAAACACTTCTTCCGCTCCGTGAAGATGGACTTCCAGGAAATCATCGCAGGCACGGTGGGGAAAGAAAACACCTTCGGGACGTGCGTCGGACTCATCAAGCCGGAAAAGATGAGCTTTGCGCGTTTCTCCACCGACGATACCGAGGGCAAGATGCGCGGTTACGTGGGAGAAGGAAAGTTTACCGACGATCCGTTGAACACTTTCGGCGGCGCGGGCGTAGTCGAAATTCCAGAAATGCAAAAGCTCCTGCACTTTATTTGCGCAAAGGGCTTCGAGCATCATGTGGCCGCGAATCTCTCCTCCGTCGCGGCTGCGGTTCACGAGGCTACGACGCGATACCTGGGCTGGGATATGTACTGGCACGAAGGACCCAACGGAGCCTGCTGATGGCGATCGTAGCGGGAGTCGACTTCGGCACCCTCAGCGTTCGCGTATCGATGGTCGATAGCGCGCAGGGCCTTCTCGCCTCTGCGGTTGCCGAGTACCCTCTCCATCGCAAGCGTGAGGATCCGGAGTATGCTACCCAGTCCCATTCGGATCACATGCGATCCCTGGCTGCCGCCACTCGCGACGCGGTGAAGAGTGCGGGGATCAGCGGTGATCGCGTGGAAGCCATCGCGCTGGATACCACCGGTTCCTCGGTCATTCCGGTCGACAAGAACCTTGAGCCGCTCGGTGAATATTACCTGTGGTGCGATCATCGTGCGAAGGGCGAAGCCGCAGAGATCACCGAAACAGCGCACCGCGAAGGTCTGGAAGCGATACAGTGGTGCGGTGGCATCTATTCGTCGGAATGGGGTTTTTCGAAACTCCTGCATTGGTTGCGCCACAATGCTGATAAGCGATCGAACTTTGCCTCCGCCTTCGAGCACTGCGACATGGTGGCCGCCACCCTTTGCGGAATCAGCGATCCGAAAAAAGTAAAACGCAGTATCTGCGCCATGGGCCACAAGTGGCTCTGGAACGCTTCTCTCGGCGGCCTTCCGCCCGAGCAGTTTCTTGTGAAGGTGGATCCCGTGCTCGCGGGTGTTCGTGAAAAGCTGGATGGGCAGTACGCGACTTCCGATCAGATTGCCGGAACTCTCTCAGTTCACTGGGCCGGGCAGTTGGGTCTGAAGGCGGGAATCCCTGTGCCCGTCGGCGCTTTCGATGCTCACTGGGATGCCATCGGCGCCGGTTGCCGTACCGACGACATGGTGAACGTTGTCGGGACCTCCACTTGCATTATCGGCATTACGCCGTCAGTGAACCTGGTGCCAGGCGTCTGCGGCGTGGTCGAGGGAAGCGTCCACCCGAAGCGCACTGGGATCGAAGCGGGCCTATCCGCAGTGGGCGACATCTTCAGCGCTATTGCTACGCGTGCCGGCACCGATATTCCAACGCTCAGCAAGGGCTTGGAAAACTACCGACCGGGGCAAACTGGCCTGCTTCGGCTTACTTGGGACAATGGTGACCGAACGGTGCTGGTCAATCCGAACCTGCGTGGCGTCACTCTGGGATGGAACCTGCAGAGCACGGCACAAGATGAACTGTTTGCGGCGATCGAAGGTACGGCCTTCCACACGCGAGTGATTCTCGATCGCATGGCGGGGAACGGCGTCCACATCAAGCGGGTCATCAATGCGGGCGGAATTCCGCAGAAGAACGACGTCCTCAACCGGGTTTATGCCAACGTTCTCGGACGCCCCGTGCTCGTGCCGGCAAAGAGCGTGGTGAGTCTAGGCTCCGCCATCTTCGCCTTTCTTGCCGCGGGAACGTTCAAGTCGGTGGAAGAGGCGCAGGACAAAATATGTCCGTCCCACAAAGTTTACGAGCCTGATCCTGCGGCTCAGCGCGTATACGACGAACTCTATCCACTGTATCGAGACCTTTACTTTGCGCTCGGAGAGCCCGGTAAGAATCCGTTAGCCAACGTGCTGCCGAAACTGATCGGGATCGCGGAGTCGGTTCATAAGGGGTGAATTTTCGCCTTGTCACACGATCAGGGTGATTGATACAGACCTACTTTGGGAGGAACACCGTGAAACTTCGTTTATTGGTCACTGCATTTTTACTTGCCGGCATGATTACGATTGGGAGTTGGCCTGCCAAGGCAGAGGCGAAATCGACCATGAAGAAGCAGTCATTTGGAAAAACCAGCGACGGGCGACCGGTGGATCTTTATACCCTGACCAATCAGAAGGGCATGGAAGTTGCGATCACCAACTTCGGCGGAATCGTCGTTTCGCTCAAGGTCCCCGATCGCACCGGCAAGTTCGACGATGTGGTGCTCGGCTATGACAGCCTCGATGGCTACCTGACCAACAAGGCCTTCTTCGGGGCCCTGATTGGACGATACGGGAACCGAATCGCGCACGGAAAATTCACGCTGAATGGCCAGACGTACACGTTGCCCAAGAATGATAGCGATAACACGCTGCACGGCGGCCCGGAGGCGTTCAACAAAAGGCTATGGACGGCGAAAGATGTGTCCAGTGAAAAGGGCCAAGCTCTGGAGTTGACGTACTTAAGCGCAGATGGCGAGGAAGGCTTTCCCGGAAACCTGAATGCCAAAGTTGTCTACACACTCAACGATCAGAATGAACTGACCATCGCGTATTCCGCCACGACTGACAAAGAGACCGTGGTGAATCTCACGAATCATTCCTACTTTAATCTGGCGGGCCAGGGGACTGGCGACATTCTCCGCCACGAGTTGATGATTAAAGGCGACCATATTACGGCGGTCGACGAGACATTGATTCCGACCGGCGAACTGCGCCCGGTGAAAGGAACGCCCTTCGATTTCACCCACGCTACAGCCATCGGAGCGCGCATTAATCAGGACGATCCGCAATTAAAGGTTGGTAAAGGTTACGACCACAACTGGGTGTTGACTGATCATGGGTCGCGGTCTCCAGTGTTGGTGGCCGAAGCTTACGAGCCGAAAAGCGGCCGCGTTCTTCAAGTTCTGAGCACCGAACCAGGCGTCCAGTTCTATAGCGGAAATTTCCTCGATGGCACGATTCAGGGGAAGGGGAACAAGGTATACAACCACCGCTACGGATTCTGCCTGGAGACGCAACACTTTCCCGACTCGCCCAATCATCCCAAGTTTCCTTCAACTACATTGAGGCCGGGGCAGACCTATTCGACCACCACCGTCTTCAAGTTCTCGACCCGCTAGAACAAGCGTGCCGGTGAAGCGAGCGGTGGCGTCGAGGAAGTACTCGCTCGCAAGGCGCATCACCCTGCAAGCGGGAGTTTGATTGCACGAAACTCAATCGTGGAGGCGCGGCATGATTCGCCGAAGAGACTTCCTTCGCAATACTCTCCTGGGTGGCGGGGCACTGCTGGCCAGCCGCTGCGTCCCGTTTGCAACAGCGTTTCAGTCGGCAACCACGGGTGCTCGCATCGAAGTTCTGCCCGACGAACCATTGGGCACAATTTCTCCCAACATCTATGGGCACTTCACGGAAAATCTGAGTGGCGTTGTTTATGACGGCATCTGGGTCGGCGAGAGCTCGAAAATTCCCAACATCAATGGAATACGAAAAGAACTCGTTGAAGAAATGCGCAAGATCAAACCTTCCGTGGTGCGATTTCCGGGCGGCTGCTTTGCTGATAGCTACGACTGGAAAGACGGCATTGGGCCCGCCGACAAGCGTCCCCGCCGCACCAACTTCTGGGAAGACGAGGAATCGCCCAGCGCTCCCGCCAGCCACAAGTACGATCCCAACCAGTTCGGCACCAACGAATTCATCCGCTTCTGCAAGCTGATTGGCAGCGAGCCTTATCTCGCGGGCAACGTGCGCAGTCTGACCGCCCAGAATTTCTATCGCTGGATCGAATACTGCAATTCGCCTGCGGGCAGCACGACGCTCGCCGACATGCGAGCTGCCGCCGGGTTCCCCGAGCCCTTCAATGTCCGTTACTGGGGTGTCGGCAACGAGAGTTGGGGATGCGGCGGAAACTTCACGGCGCAGGAATACGCCGTCGAATTTCGCCGCTGGACTACCTGGGTGCCGCACTACCACCAGGACATTTCCTTCATCGCCTCTGGTCCGAATGTGGATGATTGGAACTGGACGCGTGGTTTTCTGGAAGAGGTCCTCAAGAAAGGAAAAGGGCAGCTGCGCTCCATCTACGGCATGGCCCTTCACCACTATGCCTGGAATCTGAGCCGTGGCGCCACGCAGGATTGGGTGAAGGGCAAGGGAGATGCCCTCAAGTTCGAACCCATCGACTGGTACGAACTGCTGCGCGAGGGCGACCGCATGGAGGGCCTTATCACCGGACATTGGCAGATCATGAGCGAACTCGATCCCGAGCACCGCATCAAACTCGTGGTCGACGAATGGGGACCATGGTACCGGCCCGGCGGCGAAGCTACGCCGACCAACCAGCTTGAGCAAATACCTACCCTGCGAGATGCCGTCTTCAGCGGAATGACACTGGACATCTTTAATCGCCACCCTGAGAAAGTCGCGATGGCCAATTGCGCCCAGCTCATCAATTGCCTGAATAGTCTGTATCTGGCGCACGAGGACAAGTTTTGCGTCACGCCCGTCGGTCACGTCTTTGCGATGTATGCGGATCATCAAGGCGGGCAGAGCCTGCGCACGATCTTCTCCGCTCCGGAAATAACGTATGACCGCGATGGCAAGAGCGCCAGGTTCTGGAGTCTAAGAGGGTCGGCCTCACTTCACGACAAACAATTGGTGCTAACCGTCGTCAATCCCGATGTCGGCACAACTCGCGAAACGGAGATTTTCGTCCGCGGAGCAAACATTCAGTCCGGCTCGGTTACAACCCTGACTCACTCCGACATTCATGCACACAATTCGTTCGATCAGGGAAATGTAGTTAGCCCACAGACCAAGGGGCTCGCTGGCAAAGGACGCTCAGTCACCATGACGTTCCCGCCTGCGTCGGTCACCAAGCTTGTTCTGTCGCTCGGGTGAGTGCTCCACTTCGAGCGTGATCAACGACACAGAATGCTCGGGAAGGGTGACCGTGAACGACGGCCCGACCCCGATCTGGCGCGCTGTGACGTGCACTTCATTGGGGTGAAGGAAGTCGTTGGCGGTCGTTAAGCTGTCGCTGGTTAAGGTTTCGATTTGTGCATGGGACGCGATCGCAACTCCCGTCAGCGAGATTCTGGTGTCGACGGCGTTTGCCGGGTCGGTATTAACTGCCTTGATGAAAATCCGCTTGCCGTCCGCAGAACGGCTCACCACCGCATCGATGGTTGGAACTGCTTTCCCTTCAAGCGACGAATTGAATGTCGGCCCCTGCAGGGCGCTCGACAACCGGTCACGTCCGAGGCGGGAGGCGTAGAGCGCATTCACCATATAAGTCGGCGTGACAAAAATCGAGTGGCGGCTCGCTTGAATGATGCCGCCTGTCCATCCATTCACCAAGTCTGAAACCGCGCTCATTTGGACCACATCGCCGGAGCGCTCGAAAACATTCATCAGTCGTGCTGCATATACCGCGGATTCCATCGAGTGTTGCCGTGGTGTCGGGAATGTCGTGTTCCACTCGTTCACCGCAAGCTTGATATCCCGGCCGGGCACCAGTTCGCGGATCATCTGCTGCATCTCGCGATAGAAGCGTTCGTAATGCAGTGGACGGGCCCAGAGATTGTTGATGTCGCCCTCCGTTTCCGCATCACCGTAGTAGTGGTGAACCGACAGATAGTCAATATTCTTGCCCGCAATCGTCAAAACGGTGCGGTTCCACTCGAGGTTGTTGTCTCCTGTGGCGATGATTTTGATAGAAGGATCCACCGCCTTCATCTTCTCGACGTAGCGATTCAGATTGTTCGCATACGTACTTGCGTCGCTGTGCCCGCGAACCCAGTCTCCCCAAATCTCGTTTCCAATCTCCCAGTACTGCACGTGGAACGGTTGAGTGTTTCCATTCTTTGCGCGCATGGCCCCATATCTTGACTGAGGAGATCCGCTGCAGTATTCAACCCACGCGGCTGCTTCGTCTGCAGTAGCCCCACGACCTTCTACGTTCACGGTAAGCGAAGGCTCAGCTCCAACTCGGCGAGCGAATTGGATGAACTCATCGGTTCCAAAGTCGCTCGGCTCCAGTTCGTTCCGCCAGGCGGCATTCACCCAAACTGGCCTCTGGTCCCGCGGGCCGATGCCCCATTCCCAGTGATAATCCTGCGCGACATTGCCGCCGGGCCAGCGGATGAAAGCGGGATGCAGGGCCGCAACTTTTTCCTGGACATCGTGACGAACTCCACCCTCGGCATCACTCGGCATCAACGAGACTTGATCCAGCCACAGGCGGCCACGCCCATTGAAGAGAATGGCGATTTTTGCCAAACGATCCGACTGCTCAGGAACCAAAGTGAACGAGTATTGCATCCAATCGCCGCCAATATTCGTGAGCACTGCACTGGCATAGCGTTCTCCCCCCGTTTCGTCGGCCTCTAGAGCGACCGTCATGGTCCCCCGGTAATCCTCGGTTTTCACCCAAACGTAACCCTGGTATGCGAGTCCCTTGCGAATCGGAATCCATCCCTGGCGAATGCCGCGACGGCGTCCGTCATCTCGCGCGATGTCCACTCGCAGAGAATGTTGCGTCGGGAGAGTGTTCGCGTCGCTGCGCACTGGGAAGTAGACGCTCGCATCCCAGCTGAAATGCAAGGCGTCGTCATCGTTGCGATCGTCGGGGTCGCGCTCCCAGTAACGCGGTAATCCCAACGCGTTGGGCGCTTCATCGAAGCTGCGATCGCGAATGAGTTCCGCGTATAGGCCGCCTTTAACATCCTCGAACATGAACTCGGCAAACTGTCCGTACAAAGTTGGACTGATGGTGTTTTCGACCTTTGCCGCATCAATTGCGAGAGATGCCGTCTTGCCTTCGTGCGCGCGGGCACAGATGCAAAAGCCGCACAACAACAGGAGCAGCGACCTTAAGATACTTTTCCGCCGCATGACCCTTATCTCGTCTGGCTACCAGTTTGGCTGTTGATGATTCGGCGGCATGGTAACAGAATGTAATCGTTTGCAGGCTTCGAAATGATCGAAAACGCCTGTCTCAGCCCCTGCTCGCTGTGATAAGTTACTGCTCGCTCGCAATCGTTTACAGCCCTAATAGCGCGAATGTCACAGGTCATCGACCGGTAAGGTGAAATCAATGTTTTCAAAATCACGAAGGTCGCGTGCAGCTGTGCTCATCGTCTCGATTCTTTTTGCGGCTTCCAACTCGCTTCTCGCGCAGACATCACGCTGGACGGAGGAGAAAGCCCGGACGTGGTACGAGCAGCAGCCTTGGCTGGTCGGCAGCAACTACATTCCTACGGACGCAATCAACGAGCTGGAGATGTGGCAGGCGTCGACCTTCAATCCAACTCAAATCGACAAGGAGTTGGGCTGGGCCGAAGACATGGGGATGAACACGATGCGCGTGTTCCTTCATGATTTGGTCTGGCAGGAGAATCCCACCGGCTTCAAGGATCGCATCGACCGATTTCTCGCGATCTCCTCTCGTCACCACATCAAGCCGTTGTTCGTGCTTTTCGATTCGTGCTGGGATCCAAATCCCAAGCTCGGCTTGCAGCATCCCCCGATTCCCGGAGTTCACAATTCCGGCTGGGTGCAATCCCCCGGAGCCGCGGCCCTGAAAGATCCCGCCCAGCAGGAGAGGCTGAAGGCATACGTGACAGGAGTGGTCGGAGCGTTCGCCAACGACGCTCGTGTGCTCGGCTGGGACGTATGGAACGAGCCCTCCAACACCAACGATGGCAGCTATCGTAAGCAGGAACTGAAGAACAAAGAACAAGTAGTGGAGGAAATGTTGCCGAAGGTTTTCGCTTGGGCCCGCGAGGCGCATCCATCGCAACCCCTGACCAGCGGCGTTTGGGACATTGATTTCGCGAAGGGCACGCCACCGACGAAAATGCAGCAGATCCAACTCGAGAACTCGGATGTCATCAGCTTCCATAACTACGGATGGCCGGAAAGTTTCGAAAAGGAAGTATTGTTCCTCCAAAAGTTCAATCGGCCGCTGATCTGCACCGAATACATGGCGCGTGGCGCGGGCAGCACCTTCGACACGATTTTACCGCTTGCTAAGAAGTACAAGGTCGCAGCGATCAACTGGGGCTTCGTTGCCGGCAAGACTCAAACCTACTATCCATGGGATTCCTGGCGACACCCGTATATCGTCGATGAACCCGCGGTGTGGTTCCACGAAGTACTTCACACCGATGGAACGCCCTACCGCGACGCCGAAGTGAAACTGATTCGCGATCTGACCGGCAGGGGAAAGATGGCGACTCGTTAACGCGGTTCAGCGACAAATTCCAAGATCCCGGATGCCACTCAATTCTAGAGGGCGGTAAACCTTTTCTGGTTCGCCTCTCGCGCGCGATAATAGCCGACATGAGACTGCCTTCAAGGCGTGCCCTTCAGGCTGGCCTCCTGGCTTGTTTTTCCTTCGTTGGTCTCTTCGCTCAAACCGATGGCGATCGGATGCGCGCGGCCTCCGAGGCTTTACGTTCCAGCAAATTTGCCGAGGCACTGCAGATACTGCAACCGGCGGTGCAACAAAGCCCTGGAAACAAGCAACTGTGGATGTTGCAAGGGCTCGCGTATTTGGGTGAAAAGAAAAAGAGAGAGGCTCTGGCATCCTTTCGCAGTGCGCTAAAGATCTCACCAGACTATCTGCCGGCCCTGGAGGGTGCAGCTCAGATCGAGTTCGACGCCGGAAGCAAAGCGGCCGTTCCTCTTCTGGAGCACGTGTTGCGTTTGAAGCCTGATGACCCGACGAGCCACGCGATGCTTGCTGTCCTCGCGTCCAAGCAGGGTGATTGCGCCACAGCGATACAGCATTTCGAGAAAAGTGGCGCCCTCACCAGTTCCCAACCCACGGCGTTGCAGCAGGAGGGTTTCTGCCTTTTAAAGCTTAAGCAGTTGGATCGGGCCGTTGCTGTGTTTGAGCATGCTCTGGAGCTGAATTCCGGAGATACCCGTTCTCGTTCCCAGTTGGCGGCGGTTCAACTGATGGCGGACAAGCCCAAGGGCGCAGTTAGGACTCTCGCGCCATTGCTGCAGGCGAATCCTCCCGATGCGAAAGTGTTGCGGCTGGCGGCTTCCGCGTACGAGGCAAGCGGCGATACGCCCGAGGCAGTGCGCACTCTTCGCAAGGCGATTGTGACCGATCCGCGCAATACTGACCTTTATCTCGATTTCGCCAATCTGTCGATGGACCACCAATCCTTTCCGGTTGGAATCGAGATGATCAATAGCGGCTTGAAACTGCAGCCTGAGTCTGCGCCGCTTTACCTTGCGCGCGGAATTCTTTACGTTCAACTGGCTCGCTACGACGAGGCCGAGGCTGACTTTGACAAAGCGAACGCGCTCGATCCAGCGGGCTCGCTGGGATCCGTTGCTCAGGGACTCGAAGCGGTGCAGATTAATGATCCCGATCGTGCTTTGGTTACCGTGCGAGCAAAGCTAGCCAAGAAACCGAACGATCCATACCTGTTGTATCTCCAGGCCGATGTTCTGGCTCAGAAAGGAACAGAGCCGGGCAGCCCGGAATTCCAAGCCGCTCTGCGCTCGGCGAAAAGAGCTGTCACCTTGCAACCGTCGCTAACCGCGGCTCGCGATGTGCTGGCCAAACTCTACCTGCAGGCAGGACAAACCCAACTCGCCATTGAACAATGCCGCAAGGCGTTAGAAACCGATCCGAAGGATCAGACCGCCGTTTACCACCTGATTCAGGGACTGCGTAAAACGGAAACGAAGAGCGAGATTCCTGGCCTGCTCAAGCGCCTCGCTGAACTCCGTGCTGAGAGTTCAAGGCAAGAGATCGAACGCAACCGGTATAAACTGGTGCAAGACAATGCCCCCGGGCCCTCCGCTCAGCCCTGAGGCCGGGGCTATCAGATTGCTGGTAAACCTTTACTTGAACGGCAAGGCCGAGGAGCAGAATTCCTCCCCGAGTTGTTGAACCGACCTTACAGGACAGATCCGCTTCATGCCGCTTACCCGCCGCTCTTTCGTGCAACTCTCCATCGGATCAATGCTCTCCACCTCGGCGGGAAGGCTGCTGGCGCAAGGGGTATCTCCTCACAAAGCGCAATCGATGGCGCGGCCGCCCGCCTCCGGGCGGCCTTTCAACGCACATTTCGTCGATATAGCTTCCGCGGCGGGGCTGCGAGCGCCGGTGATTTATGGAGGCGTCGAGAACAAGAAATACATCCTCGAATCCACCGGATGTGGCTGTGCTTTCTTCGATTACGACAACGACGGATGGATCGACATCTTCCTGCTCTGCGGAACTCGGTTAGGCGGCGATCCCCCGGAGGCTACCAACCGTCTCTACAAGAACAATCGCGACGGCACGTTTACTGACGTTACAGAAAAATCCGGATTGGGAGCGGTCGGGTGGGCGTCTGGAGTCTGCGTCGGGGACTATAACAACGACGGTTTTGAAGATCTTTTCTGCACGTATTTTGGACAGAACCGTCTCTATCGCAACAATGGCGACGGTACCTTCACAGATGTGACAAAGGCGGTGGGTCTCTGGAATGATCAGCCACGCTGGGGCGCGGGCTGCAGCTTTGTCGACTACAACCGCGACGGCCATCTCGACTTGTTCGTCTCCAACTATGTTCGATTCTCCTTCGAACATGCGCCGGTTCCGGGAGAGAACAGCAACTGCAATTGGAAAGGCGTCCCGGTCGAGTGCGGGCCCCGGGGTCTGCCCACCGGGAGACACTCACTTTACCGTAACAACGGCGATGGAACTTTCACCGACGTCAGTCAGCAGGCTGGCATCGCCAAGGCTACTGAGAGCTACGGGATGACGGTGGTCGCGGCGGATTTCGACGAAGATGGATGGCCAGACATCTTTGTTGCGTGCGACTCCACGCCCAGCCTGTTGTTCATGAACAACCATGATGGGACGTTTCGCGAGGAAGGTGTGGTGCGGGGCGTGTCTCTCAGCGATGACGGTATGGAACAGGCTGGGATGGGAGTTGGAGTTGGCGATTACGATTTGGACGGGCACCTTGATCTCTTCAAGACCCACTTCGCCGAAGATGCCAACGGCCTCTACCATAACGACGGGAAAGGAAATTTTGACGATGTGACCCGCGCGGCTCGCATTGGCGTGGAAACGCGCTACATCTGCTGGGGAGCCGGCATCGTCGATCTCGACAACGACGGTCACCCCGATATCTTCATGGTGACCGGCAACGTCTACCCAGAAGTCGAGCGCAAGTTGCCGCAATACCCGAACAAGACGCCGCGCGCCGTCTTCCGGAACCTGGGCAATCGTATCTTCGAGGAGCTGGGGCAGGAGGCTGGCCCGGCCGTAACCGAACCTCACTGTAGCCGGGGTTGTGCTTTCGGCGATTTTGATAACGACGGTGATGTGGATATTTTGATCGTGAATCTGAACGAGCCACCGTCGCTTCTGCGAAATGACCTCAAGGGCAAGCAAAACTGGATCAAAGTAAAACTGGAAGGGGTGAAGTCGAACCGCAGCGCCATTGGTGCACGCGTTCTGGTTCGCTACGGGGGAAAGGTGCAGTCCCAGGCCATGTTGAGCCAGTCAAGCTTTTATTCCTCGAATGATCCTCGGCTGCACTTCGGGCTGGGGGCGGCTGGTTCGGCGGACATAGAGGTTTATTGGCCGAACGGTTTCCACGAAAAACTGAAAGGTATTCCGGCGAACCAATTAGTGACTGTGCGCGAGGGAGCAGGAATCGTGCCTTCCAGGGGCTGGGCGAGCAAAAAGTAAGAGAGCTTCCTGATAATCTGAGCGTAGGGATACGGGCGCCTCCGGAGTACAAAAGCACCGGAAATTGTTCTTGACAGTGATGGGGCGGGGAGTTATAAAAAGCGGCCAGACGAGAAAACGTTTTCTCACACGTCCTGGTCGACTTCCTCGTGGGGTGAACATGGCCGCCAAATTGAGGCTCTTGCCTTCCCTCTCCCTTCTTGCCTTTCTGCTGCTCGCCTCCACCGCGGTTTGGGCACAATTCACCGGTAGCATTCAGGGATCAGTCGAGGACCCCAGTAACGCAGCCGTGGCGGGTGCCAAAATCACTCTGGTCAACTCTGCTACCGGAGTTACCTCCAGCACGGTCTCCGATGCGTCGGGAAATTACCGCTTCGTGAGCTTAGCGCCGGGGGCATATCACGTGACCGTGGAGGCGACCGGGTTTTCCAAGTCGGTGGCCGACGTTACTCTCCTTACCGAACAGAACTTGAATGTTCCTATGAAACTGAAGGTTGGATCGGCCACGGAAGCGGTCACCGTGACTGCCGAAGAGCCCGTTGTAGATACGGTCGACAGCCGGAATCAACTGACCCTCCAAAACCGTGCGGTGGCGGAACTGCCTGTACCGGGGCGGAACATGGTGACGCTCACCACTTTGGCTCCAGGAGTTTCTGGTCTGGGAACAATGGGCGGTGGCCAGCCTGGGAAGGCCGGTACTCCGGGATCAGGTGTAGACAACTACTCAACCGAAACGCAGGTCGATGCCAGCGCCAACGGTCAGGGGCAGATGTCGAACATGTACGTGATCGACGGACTGGATATCACCAGTGGGATCCGTCAGGGCGTGCTCAACTTGACGCCCAATCCTGAATCCATTCAGGAAAGCACCATCCAGGTGAATACCTATTCGAGCGAATACAGCCGTGCGACCGGCGTGCAGGAAGTAATGACCACCAAGTCGGGATCCGAACAGTTCCACGGAGAAGCGGCGGACTGGTTCTATTATCAGAAAATGTTTGCTACCACCCACTTTACCGGTCCCAAATATCTGCCATTTCATGGGAACAATTTCTCGTTTTCAGTCGGCGGCCCTATCATCCCTCATCACCAGTTGTTCTTTTACTTTGCGGTCGAGCCGTTGCGCTCATCGTTAGCAACCAATTCTTCGATCACATTTGCCGATCCACAGTTCATTGCATTTGCTCAGCAGAAGTTTCCGAGCACGGTAGGCACAAGTGTGCTCACCAAGTATCTCCCCACGAATGTATCCGGAATCGGCGTGAACAAGACTGCCTCCGATGTTTTCGGAACGGGCGCGACTGGCTGCAACACATCGGCGACATCGTTCATTCCTTGCGCTCTGCCGATGGTCGACGTGGGTAATTTCAGCGCGCCACAGGTTCGAAATGGCACGCAGTACTTTGTCCGCATCGACAAGTACTTCAAGAGCGACAGAATTTACGGGAGTTTTTACCGGACGCTTCTGACCTATGGTGCAGCGTCAGCCATCCCGTCGTTCTCGGCTCTCAACAACAATTGGCAACGCGCCTTCCAGGTGAACTGGGCGCACACCTTTACGAATAACACCCTGAATGAAGCGATTTTCGCGGCGAACCGGGTGGAGGGCGTCCTCGGCAGTGGAGCTAAAGACTACTCGGTGCCGTCGATTGCGGTGCAGGGTGTAAGCACAGAAGGCGCGCAGGCCTTTGGGGTTGGCTTCGCGCAAGGAGATTTCATTCAGCACAATTATCACTGGCGCGACGTTCTAACCCACGTCCGCGGCACGCATACATTGAAGTTCGGCTACGAAGGTTGGTACGGCGACGACGTGGAGCCATTTCAAGGCCCATGGTCTCAACCCACGTTCAATTTCGACAATCTGCTGGCCCTCGCCCAGGATGCCCCGCACAGTGAGAATCACGTGATGTACGATCCCATCACGGGCAAGCCGGTGCTGTGGTCATGGGACGCTGCCTCCCGAACGTGGGGCTTGTTTGCCGAAGATACGTGGAGGGCTCGCAAGAATCTGACTCTAACCCTGGGTTTGCGTTGGGACGACAGCGGCAACCCATGGTCGAAGAGTCCGACGACGGTGTTTGGCAACTTCTATCTAGGCCCTGGACAGACCTTCCAACAGCAAGTGGCGAATGGCTTTGCCAAGGCTACCCACAATGCGCTGAATCATTCGGTCAATAACCTGATAAGTCCGAGAGTGGGCTTTGCATGGGATCTGAACGGCACGGGCAATACCGTGCTGCGTGGAGGATTTGGGATTTACAACAACTGGCTGACTCAAGCCAACGTTCAGGAAGAATTCCGCGGCAGTCCACCCGGCCCCATCACGCCAAACTTCACCACCGGAACCTCCACCCCGCCACTGTTTGTGCTGGGGACGGGCGGCAAGCCGCCCTTTGGATTTACGTACCCAGCGCTGGCCGGCTCACCCTTGTGTCCGACGCTTGGTCCGAGTGGCTGCCTCAACTCGCAAGGTGGCATCGTGGGTGGCAACTTTGGCATCGGGGCGATTAATCCGAATCTGAAATCGCCGAAGGCCAACATATGGTCTGCCACCTTGGAACGTAAGATCAGCAATAACTATTCGGCCAGTGTGGGCTATGCGGGATCGCATGGCTACAACATGGTCGGTGGCGGTGACCAGGCGGGCATCGTGAGCTATGGTCAGAACATAAACGCCTTTGCAGGGGACCTCATCCAAAACAACAGCCTGGCGCCGACGCGTCTCAACCCCAGCTTCGGTGGCATTGGGTATACGGACAACAACCGCCATAGCAACTACGAAAGCGTTTTCTTCGAGTTGAAAGGACGATTCTCGCATCGAGGTTTCTTCGATGCTTCCTACACTCGCTCGCGATCCAAGGATGACGCGTCGGTGTATCCGGCGGAGGCAAACCCGAACCAGTATTACGGATTGTCGCCGTGGGATGTGCCCAACCGGTTCTCTCTGACTCTGAACTATGAGCTTCCGGGATTAAACGGCGGCAATGGGTTTGTGGGTCGTATGACCGGAGGCTGGGGAATCAGCGGGACCAGTGTCTTCCAGAATGGCTATCCGCAGATGATTTGGACGACGGCTTCGTTCCAACCGATCTGCCAAAATGCTTCTGCGAAGTGTCCATCAGCAGGGAATCAGGTAATTGGATTTGCTCCGGGCAGTGGCGACTTTAACGCTGACGGTGATACACAGGGGGCTGCGGGGGTGGGAGTCGACTATCCCGATGTCAGCAGCTATCACCAGGGAACATCGAAGACTGCGTTTCTCAACGGATCTTTCGCGGCTGGGCAATTTACTCAGCCTGCTTTTGGTTCCCAAGGCAATGAGAAGCCGAGTCAATTTCGCTCGCCCAACTTTGCCGAGACCGATTTGAACTTCTATAAAAACACGCGCCTTACCGAAAGGGTCAACTTCCAGGTGCGGTTTGAGTTCTTCAACATCTTCAATCGGGTGAACCTCACCCAGTTCGACAACAATCTGGCAGATGGAACTTTCGGTAAGGCAACAGCCCAGCAACTGCCGCGGAATTGGCAGGTGGGAGGAAAGATTACGTTCTGAACATCAGGCGTTGAATCACGTGAGCAAAGCTCTTACGCTTGAGCGAAGGCGGAGGAGTTGTTTGCTGCGTGTGTCTGAGAAGTTGGCGGGAAAAGTTTGCGTTGCGCTCGTAGCAGTCCTGCTTCTCAGCTGCGCGTATTGCCAAGTGCCGGCAAGTGAAGTCAGCGCGATCTCGCGAGCTCTTCAAAGCCAGGATTTCTCCCAGGCCCTGGCGCTTCTTCATCCTGCTCTCCAGAAGTTTCCTGCCGACGCAAGGCTGTGGGCGATGCAAGGGACTGCCTACGCGGGCGAGGGTCACAAGCAGGATGCGCTCACGTCCTTCAGCACTGCGCTGAAGATCTCCCCGGACTACCTGCCTGCCCTGCAAGGTGCGGCCCAGATCGAATTCGACGACGCGAATCCCGCGGCGATCCCGATTCTCGAACGCCTATTGCGTTTGCGGCCGGTTGACCCGACGGGCCACGCGATGCTGGCGGTGCTCCAGTACCAACAAGGAAACTGTAAAGACGCGGTCCCTCATTTTGAAAAGGCCGGCGCGCTATTCGACTCGCGGGCCTCTGCGCTCCATGCCTACGCTACCTGCCTGGTAAAGCAAAAGAAATTCGAGCAAGCGTCCAAAGTCTTTCAACGTGCGGTGGCCCTTTACCCCGATGATCGACGCGAGCGCCAGCTTCTGGCCGCGATTCAACTCATGGCTCATCAACCGCGGGAAGCTTTGGCCACGCTACAGCCCACGCAAGACAATCCTGATGCCGAGAGCCTTGAATTAACGGCTACAGCGTATGAAGACTCGAGAGAAACCCCCCAGGCAGTGGCCACGCTGCGGCGAGCCATTCTGCTGGACCCGCGCAACCTGAATCTATACCTGGATTTCGCGAATATCAGCTCCGCGCATGACTCTTTTCAAGTGGGCGTGGACGTGGTCAGCGACGGCATTGCCCAACTGCCGCAAGCGGCGCCGCTCTATTTGGCCCGGGGTGTCTTATATGTTCAGTTAGCGCAGTACGACAAAGCGGAAGCGGATTTTGAATCAGCCCATAATCTGGATCCCCGTCAGTCCTTAAGTTCCGCTGCGCAAGGACTGCTGGCTGCTCAGAAGGACGATCTGGATCGCGCGCTCAGCACGGTGCAAGCGAAACTCGCCGCGAAACCCAAAGACGCTCTGCTGCTCTACCTGCAAGCGGATTTTCTGCTGCAAAAAGGCGCTGAGCCCGGCACGCCGGAATTTCAGTTAGCCTTGCGCTCCGCCAGGCAGGCGGTCGCGTTACAGCCCACCCTGGGTGGTGCACGGACTGTATTGGCCAAGCTCTATCTACAGGCCGGGAATTATGCCGATGCTGTGGAGCAGTGCAGAAAGGCTCTTGCGCACGATCCTAAGGATCAAACTGCTCTGTACCACCTGATTCAGGGATTACGGAAAAGCGGCAAGCAGGAGGAGATTCCCGATTTACTAAAATCCCTGGCTGCTCTTCGCAAAGAAGCCGCCAGGGAACAAAGCCAACGTTACCAGTACAAGGTGGTGGAGGACGAGACTCAATCTCAATAGCTCAGCGATTTCTCAGGATTGCAGCAAGACATAGGTGCTATAGCTTTCTTTGTCGATGTTCATGAAGGGGCGCATGCTGATGCTGCTCCCATCTGCGGATTGGGCGATCCAGTCTCCAGCCTTATTGTTTGTCGCTTTGGCCTGCAGCAGACCGTTTCTATCGAAAGTGGGTTGGGAGTCCGCCACAGCGAACAGCACCAGCGGACCTTCTACCAGCGCCACCAGATTGGGGTGATTGGCGTCGACAGGCTCGAGCCGCAATGGCATGGGGAGTTCGAGTTCGATACGATCGCCGTCCTTCCAGGTCCGCCTGACCGCCGCAAAAGTTCCCGGCTGCACGGAATCAGCGACTCGCTTGCCATTGACGGAGAGCACCGGATCCGGCGTGGCCCAGGCGGGAATACGCACGTAGATCGTGTAGTCCTTGGGCTGCGAGCCCGACACCTGGACCTGGATTTTGTTCTCGAAAGGATACCGGGTTTCCTGCGTCAGACCGTAGCGTCCGCCTCCCTCGTCCCATTGCACCTTGGACGGCGTGAAGAGATTCACGTACACGCCGTCCGCCGAGCGCAAGTAAGTGCTGATGTGATAGTCGGCAGCGAGTTGCGGGAAGGTTCCCGAGCAGCACGGCCACTTGTCCTTGTACCAGACTTTCTTGCCGGTCGTGGCGTAATCGGAATAGTAAAAGGAAGTGCCGTCTGCCTGAACTGGCCAGGCGCCGAGAATTGTGTTGTAAAGCACGCGTTCCATGCTGTCGCCGTAACGGGAGTCTTTCGTGACGCGGAGCAGATAGCGCGTGATTTTGAAATGGCCGTAGGCTCCGCAGGGCGTTTCGAAGCTGGCATGGGAATGGGTCAGGCTGGTCCCGAGCTGTCCTACTCCGGGCTCGCCGAAGGCCTCATCAGGTCCCCACCCGCCCGTGGCGAAGCTCTGCGTCGTCAACAGCATCTCGAAGCCATTCTTTGCGGCCCGTAAGTGCTTCTCGCTTCCCATCGTGATGTAAGCCTGCATCGCCGAACTGAACGCGTTGACGTGACTGTAGGCATGTTCGAAGGGGAGTACGTTGTTTCCTTCCGAAAGCGGACCAAAGTACGTGTCGTCTTCAAGGAACTGCTTGGCCATGTCGCGGTAAAACGTCTGGCCACTGCGCTGGTAGGCGAGGAAAAGATTCTCGGGGAGAGTGTAGGTTTCGTCCCAGGTGAAGGACGTGTCTTTGTGAGAACGAGAGCGCTGTTCGGCCCGGGAAAGCGCCTTTTCCGGTAAGTAGGCAACCATAGCTCGAGTCAGCTTCCCATGAACGTCCATCGCCATCGGATCGTGGGCAAACTCGTGGGCATCGATCAGACCACAAGAGAGCTTGTCGTAGGTGTATGCCGGGAGCCGGTAACCCCCGAAGAACTTGGCTTTGGGATCGAGTGTTTCCGCATAGCCCTTGACCAGGCGATTAATCTTGGCGCGCGTCGGTTCCGAACCAGTCACCGCGTAGGCTCGAGCCAGCGCGGAAACGTATTGTCCGAACGTATGACCGGCAATGAAGCCGTGGAAATCACCTCGTTCCAGGCTGAAACCGGTCAGGTCGTACCAGCCGCCCATATCTTCCCCGGGGGCCGGTAATCCCGCGACCTGGCGAAAAACCTTGAGAAGGCGATCGTCATCGAGGTTTAGAAAGCGAGCGTGGTTTTCCACGAACTGCTGCTTCATCGGGCCCTCGAGCAACTGGACTGCGGAGTAGGGAAACGTGGATAGAGGTAGCGTCACCGCGACAGATCCTTTGTCCGGAGAGGCGGCCCATGCGGGAATGACTCTGGTGGCGGCATAGGCAGAGGCGGTGGTGGCGCCCGCGGCTTTCAGAAAAGTGCGACGATCGAGGTGCAGACTCATGCGATGCCTCTCCTGAGGGTAGGAAACGTTTACTCCATGGGTGTACTCGCCTGCCCCCATGGTTGTCAATGCCTTGGGTTTCTTCCCGGAACCGAGCGGGTGGCGGTAGTCCGAGTTCCGTCGATTGGACGAACGCAGCGCGGGTTTCGATCCGAGGTGTCAGGAAAGCCCCGGCCCGGATGCTCTTTCCAATGCATGGAGAGCACCCGAAGGGGTACAATCTCGGGAAACGTTTACCGTCTCGATTCGCTAGCACGACCTGAGACAACGAATTGGCAGCGCCTGCGGCAACTAAGCCGGACTCATTCAAGCGGATGTCCAGCTTAAGGGGAACCACATGATCGATCTTGCCAATCTGGAAGCTTGGTTTGTCACTGGGAGCCAGCATCTCTACGGAACGGAAACGCTCAAGAAGGTAGAGGAACACGCCACCACCATTGCGCGTGGGTTGTCGGCATCTCCCGAGATGCCGGTGAAGATCGTTGCGAAGCCGGTGCTGACCAGCAGCGAGTCGATTCAGGAGTTGTGCCTGGACGCCAACAAGACGAAGAACTGTATTGGCTTGATCACCTGGATGCACACCTTTTCGCCGGCCCGCATGTGGATTGCGGGCCTTCGATCGTTGTGCAAGCCTCTCTTGCATCTTCATACACAGTTTAACCAGGAATTGCCCTGGTCCACGATCGACATGGACTTCATGAACCTCAATCAGTCAGCCCACGGCGATCGCGAGTTCGGCTTCCTCGCAGCTCGCATGCGGCTCAAGCGTAAGATCGTCGTTGGATTTTGGCAGGATGCGGCAGTTCACGCCGAGATGGGTGCCTGGCTGCGAGCGGCTTGTGCCTGGCACGATGCTCAATATCTGAAGGTCACTCGCTTTGGCGACAACATGCGGAACGTTGCCGTCACCGAGGGCGACAAGGTCGAAGCTGGAATCAGGCTCTGCTACTCGGTGAATGGATACGGAGTAGGCGACTTAGTCCGAAACATGCAGCAAGTCACTGACGCGGAGGTCAATCAGCTCACGGCCGAGTACGACGAGACTTACCGCGTCGCGCAGCCTCTTCGTGCGGGCGGATGCAAGCATCAGTCGCTAGTAGAGGCCGCGAGGATTGAATTGGGCTTGCGCCATTTTCTCGAAGAAAACGGATCGCGTGCATTCACCGACACATTCGAGGACCTGCACGGCCTGATGCAACTGCCGGGCATCGCCGTCCAACGGCTGATGGCTGATGGGTATGGTTTTGGGGCCGAAGGCGACTGGAAGACCGCTGCTCTGGTGCGCGCCGTGAAGGTTATGAGCCAAGGTCTCAAAGGCGGCGCGTCGTTCATGGAAGATTACACTTACCACCTGAAGAATGGCGGCCAGGTGTTAGGCGCTCACATGCTGGAGGTATGCCCATCGATTACGGACGAAAAGCCTTCGGCCGAGATCCATCCGCTTTCCATTGGTGGTAAAGAAGACCCGGTGCGGTTGGTGTTTACAGCTGCCTCCGGAAGAGCTGTGAATGCTTCTGTGGTGGACATGGGGAACCGCTTTCGGCTGATCGTCAACCAGGTGAACCTGATCTCCCCCGAACATCCACTTCCCAAACTGCCCGTCGCGCGTGCGGTCTGGGTACCAGAGCCTAACTTGAAAATCGCCGCAACCGCCTGGATGTTGGCGGGTGGCGCGCATCACACGGCCCTGAGCCGCTCTTTGACCTCGGAACACCTGGAGAATTTCGCCGAGATGGCCGGAATGGAATGCTTGGTGATCGGCCGGGATACCAAGGCTTCGGATTTCCTCAAAGAGCTCAGGTGGAATGATGCGTACTATCAGCTGGCGAATGGGTTGTGAGCCATCGTCCGGTGCAGCCGCCGAGAATCGCAACACGTCTCTTTCTATTCAGCAGTCACGTGTCCCTCAGTGCGGCGGATACCTCTTGCTCTTCTGGGTTCGCGAGTTGAAGACCTCGATGCTGCCATCGGCCCACGCCGTGAGTCTCAGATAATGCCCTAAGTCGGGGCCTTGTGGGTTCGCAATGAATTCCGTGGCCACGTTGTGCTGCGCGCCGCCCTCTTCGGAATAATGCAGTTGCCACAAATCCTCGAGTCCCGGGGATTTCTTGAGGATGTCCCAGGCGGAAGGCGTGCCTCCCTTCTTCGCTCCGTTGTCCATGATTGCCACGCGAGGCGCAATGCCATGAACGAACGCTGGGCTGCCACTCTGATACCAGCCATGATGAGACACGATATAGACGTCCACTTTCCCGAGTTTGTTCTTCGGGCACATCAAGTTCATTTCTGCGTCTCGTGTCAGATCGCCCAGATCCAGAATGCGCAACTTGCCAAACTTGATGAGCGTGCCTAGGGAACGCAGATTCTCCGTCTGATCGGCCGGATAGTGTTCGGCGTTCTGACAAGCCGGATTGTCTTCGCCTCCTTCGGATAGAGGACTGGAGATCAGATCGCCGTCCGAACTGATCACGGTGGCGCGCATCCCCTCGATGGGGAGGACCATTCCTGGCTTCGCGATGATCCGCTTGTGCTTTCCAGAGGAGAGAAGTTTCTGGTACGCCTGCCACACTTCCACCGTCGTCTGATCCGTACTCTCACGATTTTCGCCGTGGTCAATGAATGTTTTTACGGGAATGCGCGCCGCCAGTTGTGGCGCCCCCCCTCCATGGTCAGTGTGATAGTGGGTGATCAGAAGAAAATCAATCTTGCTGATTCCCGCTTCTTTGGCCGCCGCCACGATACGGTCGGCATCTCGCCCTTCGTTTCCTGGCCAACCTGTATCAATCAGCAGCGATTCGCCTGCGGGGGTGACGAACAGAGTGGCTTGGCCTCCCTCCACGTCGACAAAGTAAATCTGCAGCGTCTTCTGAGCGAAGGCCGGCGCCGAGGCGTGAGCCTCAGTCACCAGGCCCAACAGGCCACTCAAGGACGCGCAGCAAATCAGGACACGCAGAATCGCTCGGCATGCCACGAATTGAAGAATCGCTCGGGATGGGGCAGCGTTCATGATGAACTCCTAACCGAAGTGTGGCTGAGGTTATCGATGATTGAACTATTCTTTCTCGAAATGTCTTTCCTAAAATTTAACTTCGACCTGCTTGCCATCGAAGTGGACTGTCCGCGACGATCCACTGGTCGCCAGCTTCACCTCGAATTCTCTGCGAGAAGATGGCAACATGCGTGAACCCTCAGCCAAACGGAAAATCAAAACCTGCCCAGATTCGCGCCAATTCATCTGGATTCCCGTCCATTCGCCAGTTCGGTAATTGAAGGAGACGCCATCGTCTCCGTAGAGCAGGAACGAAGCATCCGTTCCCGGATAGATGGCTACAGAATACGGCTGACCCGATTTCTCGCTGACGAATTGCTTCACTGGTCCGAGCGGAAGGATCGAGCCGGCCCGCACGTAGACGGGCATCGTTTCAAGGTCAACGGGGCGGCTGATCTCCCGGACGCCTTCAAGACGTTCACCAGTCCAAAAATCATGCCATGCGCCCTGTGGTAGATAGACGCGTCGAGCGCTGGCATCCTTCTCGATTACCGGTGCAACTAACAGAGCTGGTCCCCACATATATTCGTCGCCACGCGCGACTGCCTGAGGATCCCCAGGGAAGTGCAACCACAGAGCGCGCATGACAGGTATGCCGGTAACAGTGCACTCGCGCACCGCGCTGTAAAGGTAGAGCAGCATCCGATAGCGGAGTTCCAGATATTTTCTGCAAATGCGCTCGACTTCCGGATTGTGCAGTTGGCTGGCGTCAGGAATCGCGGCGCCGTCGTAATTCTTCATCTCGACCGGGCCGGGATCACCGGTGTTCCAGCCCCATGGA
>QIAH01000207.1 GCA_003225465.1 Acidobacteriota bacterium
CACATCGACGTTACCTATCGCTGCAACGAGCGCTGCGTGCATTGTTATCTCGATCACGACGACAAAGGCGAGATGACCACCGCCGAAATCAAAGGCATTCTGGATCAACTGGCGGAAGCGGGCGTGTTCTTCCTCACCTTCAGCGGTGGCGAAGTGTTTATGCGGCGGGACTTCCTCGAACTCGTGGAGTATGCCCGTCGCCTCACCTTCAACGTCAAGATCAAGACCAATGGCGTGATGATCCACGAAGCGGAAGCGCAGCGGCTCAGGGAACTGGGCGTGGAGCAGGTCCAGTTGAGCGTCTACTCGCATCGGCCCGAAGTGCACGATGCCATCACCAAGCTGCCCGGCTCGCTGAAGCGCACTATCGATTCGATCCGCTTTCTGAAATCGCACGGGTTGAAGGTCACGATGTCGAACGTGCTGATGACCGTCAACCGGCAGGATCAGGCGGGCACACACGCGCTCGCCAAGAAGCTGGGTGTGAGTTATAGCCTCGATCCGACGGTCACTCCCAAGCTCGATGGCGACGAGTCCATTCTCCGCCTGCGGGTCCGTGGTCACAATCTCCATGAAATATTCAACGATCCGGAACTGGTGGGCGACGTCGAAGAGTTTTGCGCCGCACCGCCGCCCGACGACGACGTCATGGAAGGCTATTCCTGCAGCGCCGGCCACACCGCCTGCTACATCAATCCCTACGCGGAGGTGTTTCCCTGCGTGCAGTTCCAACTGCCGACCGGAAACCTCCGCCGACAGAAGTTCGCCGACATCTGGTACCGCTCGCCGCAGATGAACGAAGTCCGCTCCATCCGGGTGAAGGACCTGACCGTGTGCTCATCGTGCTCACACGCTGGCACGTGCACGCGCTGCCCCGGTCTGGCTTACGCCGAGGGCAGCATGCGCGGTCCGTCGAGTGCCGATTGTGACACATCGTTCCACCGCACCGGCATTCCCTCGGCGAACATGCTGCGCAAGGCAAGTGCGGCCCAAGCTCCTCTGGTGCAGATTCTGCCCATGATGGCGTAGTGGCTGGTGGCCCAGGTACCATCGGTTTGCCATCTCTCGCCGCGTGTGCCCCATTCTGTGCGCAATCATTTGCTTTCGCCCCTCCGGGGCTCACGTCGTGCTCCCGACTACCCAGCGTTTACGCGCGGGGCTAATGAATGCCGCCCTTCGGGCTTTTGAAAAGTCGTCCGCCCGGAAAAGGCGAACGGTTCTAAAAACAATTCCGTTCCAGCTGTTGATGAGCGAGCCGCGGAGCGGCGGAATTCATTAGCCCAGCGCGTAAGCGCTGGGAAAACGAGGCCATAAGGTTGAGCCCCGGAGGGGCGGCATCAACCGAAGACATATTTCTCCTCAAACGGAATCCCAGATTTTCGAAGCAGGCCCACGAATTCCTGTTCAAAGTTTCGTTTCTTGTGATGCTCAGCCTGATTGCGGATGTAGCGCTGAACATCGGCGACGCGTGAGGGGCTCACGCTGAAAGCTCCGTAGCCCTCCTGCCACGCAAACCGCAGGCCTGCTTCATTCAGCCATTTCGAAGAATTCGCCTTCATGTCGCACATGACCTTGGCGAGGCTCATGGTGGGCGGAAGGGCGATGAGGAGATGGAGATGATCCGAGGTACCTCCGATCGCCAAAATTTTGATTTTCATATTCCGCGCTATGCCCAGGAGATAGGCCCAGAGGTGTTCCAGGCGATCCGCGGGGATGATCGCGGCGCGTTGCTTGGTACTGAATACACAATGAAGGAGGTTGGATGTGTAGGTATCGCTCATTTGCTTTCGCCCCTCCGGGGCTTGGTCGAGACGGACATTTTCCCAGCGCTGACGCGCTGGGCTAATGAATTTCGCCCTCCGGGCTTCGGTTGGAATTCGCGGCGGAAGATGGAATTCCCGGATTGAATACGCCGCGGAAAACGTGATTCCTTGTGATTATCTTGCCGCGTTTCAACAAAGACAGGTGCGGCCGTCACACATTAAGCGTGCAGGCGGCACAGATACTCCTATGGTCCTCCTGCCAATTAGCTTCGCTTTTTGTTCGCTTCGTGGTATATTGACCGAAATCGCTGTGATGACCGGCACTTACGACCCGCCAGCCCGTGGGTGTACCCTACGAGGGTCTTCATAAAACCCAAGTTTTTCAGGAGCCAGCATGGCCGATGAACGTTCCAAAGCAATTGATCTCGCGCTCGCCCAGATCGAAAAGCAGTTTGGGAAGGGCTCCATTATGCGGCTGGGATCGAAAGAAGCCATTGTTCCGATTTCCATTATCCCCACCGGCGCGATTTCCTTCGACGCGGCCCTCGGCGTGGGTGGTTTCCCGCGCGGACGCGTGGTCGAAATCTTCGGCCCGGAATCTTCCGGCAAGACGACCATTGCCCTGCAGGTGATCGCCGAAGCGCAGAAGACCGGCGGCATGGCCGCGTTTGTCGACGCCGAGCATGCGCTCGATCCGCAGTATGCGAAGAAATTAGGCGTGGACGTCGAGAACCTGCTGGTCTCTCAGCCTGATTACGGCGAACAGGCGCTGGAGATTGCGGAAGCGCTGGTGCGCTCCAATGCGATTGACGTGCTGGTGGTGGACTCGGTGGCCGCGCTGGTTCCCAAGGCCGAACTCGACGGCGAGATGGGTGACAGCCACATGGGACTGCAGGCGCGGCTGATGTCGCAGGCGCTCCGCAAGCTGACCGGCATCGTTTCGAAGTCACGCACCTGCCTCATCTTCATCAACCAGATCCGCGAAAAAATCGGCGTGATGTTCGGCAATCCCGAAACTACGACCGGCGGCCGCGCTCTGAAGTTCTATTCCTCGGTGCGCATCGACATTCGCCGCATTGCCGCCATCAAGGAAGGCGATGTGGTCACTGGCTCGCGCACGCGCGTGAAAGTCGTCAAGAACAAGGTGGCCGCGCCTTTCCGTGAAGCCGAGTTCGACATCCTGTATGGAGAAGGCATTTCGCGCGAAGGCGACCTGCTCGATCTCGCCGTAAACAACAATCTCCTCGAGAAATCCGGCTCGTGGTTCAGCTACAAGGGCGAGCGCATTGGCCAGGGCCGTGAGAATGCGCGCCAGTTCCTGAAAGACAACAAGGACACGTTTGCCAAGCTGGAAGCCGAGGTTCGCAAGACGCTGGGACTGGTCCCGGCCACAGCAGCTGCGCCCACCAACGGAGCGTCCACCTCGCAGCAGACGGCCAAGGTCGCCACCATGCCGACCGGCACGGATGCGGCCAAGGTTCCGGCGGCGCGTCGCTAAAAGGGGATTACTGCAGTCCCTCGACGAGGTAAAGATCCGCGAGCATGCGGTGATAGCCGAAGACGCAGGTCTTCGCGTCCGGCGTCATGAGAATAGGCCCAATCGTCTCCACACCTGCGGGATCGGTCGGCATGAGTTGCTTCAACAGGGTGCGCTTTCCGGTATCGAGATCGAGCCGATCCACCTTTTTGATCGGGACCGAACCTTGCGAGCACGCCCCGAGGACACGGACTTGTTGCTCGATGACGTGGAGGCCTCAACCGACCACAAACAATGCGATGCGAATGCCGGGATGAAAGGCGTCGAACAGGAAGTAGTCGTCATCCACGTAATCGATGTAGCAGTCGTCGGTAAATAGCCACTCGGCCGGCCACGGATCGAGAATTACGAAGGTGTAGCCCGAATAAACAAATTGCGTCTGACCGGGCACAACCGTCGTCTGCTGGATAACCTGGTTCACTTTGAAGCTATGCTGGCGGCCGAAACTGGCCTTGAACTTCGGGTCCGGAATGTGCGCGCTCTTTCCTGCTGGTCGGGCATGCCCCTGCTGGCTCTCCTGACCTTTTTCTTCGTGAGCAGGTTTGGATTCTTTCGGTGCCTTGGAACTTTCCTGCTTCTCGGGTTTCGAAGGTTTGGCCTCTTCCTGCCGGGAAGGTTTAGCTTCGTCCTGGCTTTGATGGGCGGGTGGAGCGGCTTCGCGCTTCGGTTCTGGGCGAGCTTCTTCGGGTCGCGGCTTGGGCTGTTCCTGTGGTTCCTGCGCGTAAGCAAGGCCGACAAAGAGCAGCAGGAAGAAGGCCAGGGTCGCTGCAATTCTGGTTCGGTTCATGGCTGTTATCTCCTAATGACGACCGATTTTCAGTGCGGGAGCCTAATCCCTCTGTGCCGACAAAAACCGGCAAAGGTCAGATGCACCGGGAGCAACTGGAGGATGGTGGAGCGAATCGCGACGAGATACAGGGAATACTGCAGGTACCGGCGTGACGAACTGCAGGCGGCACGCCAAGACCGAAACGCCTGGGCGACAGCATTCCCATCGGCGCCTATGCACAATCGGCAATTTTGTTTTTTGTGCCCATCGGTGACACTGCGAGCCTCTCTTGGCTCCCTTCGCTTACGATCAATGCGTGGAGGGTGGGCCGGGCTCTCGGGAAAAAGTGATGAGAATTTGGTGAAGCCTGCCGAAGGGAGAAGCCCCACGTCTCGAAAAACGCGAGACGTGCGGCACCCGCTCTTCGTGGGCTGAGACCTGTCAATCCGACACAATCTAGGACTCTGCAGAAGAATGCCGCGAGTCGAAGAATCTCAGAGTCGACAGGTGGACCACGACTTCAGAAGCGTCCTTTGGCGCACGCTTTTTCGTGAAACGGGATCTCACGTCACGGCGCACTTCTGGGCCGACCGGATCGCGCATTGCTGTGCAGGCTCCAGCAGTGTGTGAAGTGCGCCCCAAATCTGGGCCTTGTCGCCCAGCGTGCTCAACGTGATCTTCGGAGCTTTGGGCTGCATCTTGCGCACAACTTTACCCACGGTCTCCAGGAGCAAATCAGGCGCGCCCTTCACCAGGCCGCCGTTGAACACGATCAGTTCGGGGTCGAGCACGGTGACCACGTTCGCGACCGCGACCCCCAGCATCACGAAACTCTGTTCGATGAGCGCGTGCGCGCCCGGGTCGCCCTGATGCAGTGCCTCGAAGATATAACGCGCATCGCGCTGGTCGGCCAGCGTGGATGGCTGGTCGCCATTGCCATTCGCAACCACCTTGCGTCCCAGCTTCGCCAGTCCCAGGCCCGAGACGTAGGTCTCGAGGTATCCCGTGTCGGGAAAGTCCTCGGTCCAACGCGGCCACTCGAGATTCATTCGGAAGAGCTCTCCCGCAAAGCCGTTGCGCCCGCGGCAAATTCGGCCATCGACGAAGATGCCCGCGCCAATCCCGGTACCGAGCGCGATGAACACGAAATTCTCGATGCCGCGCGCCACTCCACGCCAATGCTCGCCAATCGCGGCCATGTTGGCGTCATTGTCGAGAAACACCGGGATCCGGAAGGTTTCTTCCAATTCCCGCCCCATGTCCTCCTCGCGCCATCCAGGGACGTTGTTGGCATCCACCACCTTGCCCGTTTGCGGGTCGACGCCCCCCGGCACTCCAATCGCGATGCCGCGCAAGGTTCCGAGCCCGTTTTTGCTCTGGATCAGCCTGGCAATTCCCTCGCGAATCTGCGCGATGACCCCGCGCGGCCCTGCCTCCGAGTGCACCCGCTCGCGAGACTCCTTCAGAATTTGCCCCTCGACGCTCGCCAGCACGAAGCGCAGATGGCTCGCCCCCATGTCGATGGCGATCCCACAACCGGCGGATTCGGGCATTTCGTGTTTTGCGCGCAAGCTCAATTCCCGTCCGGAACTTCGACTTCTCTTAATCAGACCTTTGTTTATTGAATCGATTTAATCAGCCAATATAAAGGTCGGGCACGAAGGCGATCCTGTCAAGTGGAAATTCGATTTTGTCGGGCAAAGGAATCCCAAACCAGCTGGCGCTGCTCGAGTGTAAAGATCAAAGGCTAACCACGAAGAGGACACAAAGGGAGCACGAAGGAATCCCGGAGCAACACTCTGCGTTCTCAGCGGTCGTTCTCCACGACCTCTGCGGTAAAGCTTTCCTCGCGAACTTTGGGATTCCCTTGTGAGCTTCGCCGGTTAAAGGGTTCCTTCGGCGAAGTTTGGTTGAGCCATATCTTCCCCAGAAGCGTCATGCCGCCAGCCAGGATGCCGGAATACGTAGCTGAGTTTATTGCGCCATCCCGGCGCCTGCCGAACGTGCCGCCCGTCCGGCGACATTACCTCCGTCACTATCTAATCATTACCTCCTCTCGCATACTGAACGCATTCCGCAACTGTGTTCCGGATCTTGGGTTTACAGAACTGAGCAGGCCGGCGCCCGGGACTGGAGTCCCTGCGCCAACATTTCGTTCCTCATGCTCGAATTTGAGGCAGCCCTTCAGGAGGGCCGATCAAATGAAGAATCTTCGACGACTCGTTTTTCTCAATCTTCTTCTTGCGCTGTTGGTTTCTGCAGCGGCGCTGTCCGCTTTTGCGGATCCTCCGGGACGCGCTGTGCGTCTCCAATACATTTCGGGAGCCGTCTCCATTCAGCCAGGCGGCGTAAACGACTGGGTCGAGGGCGTGGTGAACCGTCCGCTGACCACCTCGGATCGCGTCTGGACCGACAAGGAAGCGCGCGCCGAATTGCATCTCGGAAGCGCTGCCCTGCGGATGAATGCCGAGACCAGCCTTACGCTGACCAACGTCAGTGACGACGTCGTACAGATCGAACTGGATCAGGGCACGCTCAACCTGCACATCCGGCATCTTTTCGGCGGCGAGACTTACGAAATCGACACGCCCAATCAGGCCTTCACGATCCTCAAGGCCGGCGACTATCGTTTTGACGTTGATCCCAACGCCGACACAACCTCCGTCGCGGTATTTCGCGGAGAGGGCGAGGCCAACGGCCAGGGTCCCGGAGTGAAAATCAAGTCCGGACACCAGGCCACCTTCACCGGCGGCACTTCCATGCAATATCAGATGGCCAGCGCACCCGGCTTCGATGGTTTCGATGACTGGTGCCGCGTGCGCGATGACCGCGAAGATCACGCCCGCTCCTACCAGTATGTTTCCGCCGACGTGGTCGGCGCCGACGAACTCGACGAGTACGGCACTTGGCGCACGGTGGGTGAGTACGGTCCGGTTTGGGTTCCGACGGTTGCCCCTGGTTGGGCTCCCTATCACTATGGACATTGGGTCTGGGTCGAGCCTTGGGGCTGGACCTGGGTCGATGATGCGCCCTGGGGATTCGCCCCCTCTCACTACGGCCGCTGGGTCAACACGGGCGGATACTGGGCTTGGGCGCCTGGCCCGGTAGTAGTCGCACGTCCTGTTTATGCGCCGGCCCTCGTTGCCTGGGTCGGCGGCCCCCACTTCGGCGTAAGCCTCTCGTTCGGTGGCGGCGGAGGCGTGGGCTGGTTTCCGCTGGGCTGGGGTGAGCCGTACGTACCCTCCTATGCCGTCAGCCGCACGTATTTCCAGCAGGTGAACGTATCCAATACCCACATCACCAACATCACCAACGTGACCAACAACTACTACGTCAGCAACAACAACACGACGGTGGTCAATAACAATATCTCGAATATTCGCTACGCCAATCAGAACGTGCGTGGCGCCGTGACCGCGGTTCCGACCCGTACCATGACGAATGCTGAGCCGGTTGCGAAGTCCGCGGTAGCCGTCCCGGCGAGCGAGATCAAGCCGGCTTCGTTCACCACGGCAGCTCCGGTGGCACCCGCCAGAACCAGCGTGCTGGGCGCGAATGCGAACGCGCGCGCGGCCGTGCCTCCTGCGCAAGTCACCGCGCGTCCGGTAGTGTCGCACGTTGCGCCGCCGCAAAAGCCCGTTCCGTTCGAAGACAAGCGGGAAGTTCTAGCCAAGAACCCGGGCCGTCCACTCGACACCGGAACCGAAGCAGAGCTTCGGAAGAGC
>QIAH01000208.1 GCA_003225465.1 Acidobacteriota bacterium
CGCGCCTCATCCGGAGAACGCGTCACGTCCAGCAAACACGGCATCGCAGCCACAGCCGGCTGCGCCGGCCCGCAACGTTCCCCGGCCTCCGACCGCGACCGTACATCCGGTATCAGCAAATCCCGCAACGCCGGCGCCGATGAGCCGCCCCGTGCCCCGTCCGCCGCAGCCGGAGTCCTCGAAACCACATGCTCCGAATGGTGAAGCCGCTCGGCCCAACATGCCTTCGAATCCGCGTCCGGCA
>QIAH01000209.1:0-8615 GCA_003225465.1 Acidobacteriota bacterium
TGCGGCAATTGGGATACCCCGCCTGGTGTACGTCCCGCTCGAACTCATCCACAAACTCGCGTGCTTGCTGGGTGAGATCGACCTTTACCTGTTCGGCCTGGCTGCGCTGCATGACGTGGTTGATGATCCTGAAAACACCCCCCAGGACTACGGTCAGCACGAGGCATACCACCAGCAGTTCGATCAGCGAGAAGCCCTGCTCTGCATTCTTCTGAACTTTGTTCATGCTAGTTCTCAATCAGCGTTCGTAAAGTTGTGGGCGGTGCGAACAGCGTCGCCCTTCCATTTGCCGCCGATACTTGCCGCGACGAAACCGTCAGCAGACTGATACGGCTGCTCGGATTCGGACTGACTTCCATCACGTTCCAGCGAACTTCATAGAGATCGTTGTTGCACGTGCGATACTGCATCGCATACCCTTGCGCCGCGCCCGTGGCCAGAGCCGGAGTGGGCTGAGTCCAGTCCACGTCTCCCACCTGGACCGGCGTGGGTGCGGTGCCCGCCGTAAACAGAACCGCTCCTGCTCCCGGAGCAGGAGCTTGCACCAACGCAGCCAGATGCTGGTTGGTCCCCGCCAGGGCGCAGTCGTTAATGATGGCAACTCCCGTCTTCGGATAGTTCTTCAGGGTCGCGAACTTTTCCAGGATTTCCTGGTCCAAGACCACGGCCGAAGTGTCGTTGCGGTTGCGCGTGTTCGACTGCATGCCCGCAATGACCATAATCATGGATCCCAGCATGCCCACCATTAACACCACCATGGCGATCATCAATTCGATCAGACCCATTCCGGACTGGCCGCTACGTCGGCGATTCGCCGGCACAACCACGTCTCGCGCTCTGAACATCGGTCTCCTCATCATCTTTTACCGCTGCAACCAGTTCCCCTGAGTGTCACAACTCCAGACTTGGACTCGTCCGCTGGCGTTCACCACCACCGCGGCCCAGCGCGCACCTCCCAGCGGCGTTGTTCGTTGCAGGAAGAGCACGAATCCCTGACCGGGAATCTGTGGACAGGTGTTGGCAAGCGGAACGCAAGGCAGCCCGCGCGCATTGAAGCTCGGAACCACGGCTCCAGCCACCGTTATAAAACCTAGACCGGCCAGAAAAGCAGCTTCATTCGGAGCGCCGCTCCCCGCACCCTGGCTGATCACCGTTGCCATTCCCAGCACAACCAGCGGATCTCCCGCCGCATACGCCGCTCCGTTGAGGTTCACGAAATAGCCCGTATTCCCTTGCGGCAAGGGTGTTGGTTGTACCCCGTAAAAGGTGTTCTTACGCACTGCCTGCATGCGGCATGTTTGCAGAAGACCCGCCAAGTCAGTCGCGGAATAGCGAAGTTTGATGTCACTGATCACGCTGACCATTTTCGGCGCCGTCACCGCCGCCAGGATCATGATGATCGTGACCGCGATGATCAACTCAAGCAACGAAAAGCCACGTTTATGGCTGGTTTCTCCGGGATCCATTCTGCAGTCCTGTAGGCGGTTGCCGTAGTATTTACTTGCCCAATCAGCATCGTAAAAAACGTTTGGACACTGGCGCAAAGCACGAAGGACACTCTTTGTTCCTACACTTTTGTCACCTGTTTGGATCCGTTTGTTGCTGACGCTCGACTTAGCTGTCGCTCCCGCGAATCTGCCTTGGGAAAGGCTGCGTGACGACCGTAACTTGTTGGGCAAAACCGACGTAACTCTGCGGCCTGGCGGTCGTCCTGACTCGCCCTATGTCCACTTCAACAGCTAGGGATTTGGTTGGATGATCGGCGGGGTGCTTGGTTCCGCTTTACCAGTTTTGTTGTCCGCCCCCATCTTTTTGACCGGAATCACGCAGGTCGCAAATACGGCCACCGCGTCGGAGGTGAATCTGTGTAGTGCGGTGTTGCTGGCGTCCTAGAAAATTTGGTCATGATTGGCGAACCATGACTGCTGGGCTTATCGCACTCGCTCCCGATGTCGGCGACCTTCTTTTATCGACGCCAACGGTCTGCCATGGATACAACTTAAAGATCAAAAGCTTTAAACGCGAAGGTCGCGACCAAAGGCCGCTAAGGACACAAAGAAAGACAACCGAATCAAGCGTACCTTATGCTGACGTGACGAGCGCTCACGCAATTTTTTTTCACTGGCATCCCGGCGCACGTTAGAATCATCGATTCGAGAACAATGAGTATTCAATTTGCGCGGCCCGCTCTGCGCCATAGGAGAACGTTTCTGCTTCGTCCCCACCGATGAGGAAAACTTGGATCGTTCTAGCTGCCCTCTTCCTGTCCCCAGCTCTCGTCCGTGCCCAGGATCGCGCCGCCTGGCAGATTTTTGGCGGCTACCAATACACCTACTCTGATTATGGGCCGATCCAAGACGCTGCTACCGCGATGGGCAACGTGTACACGATCGCCGTTCCCGCAGACCATACCTTCACCATGACCGGCGGCAATTTCACCATTCAGAAAAATATCGGGAAGCGATGGTCAGGCGCCATGGATATCGGCGTCATGCGCGGCACGAAAATCGACGATCTCTCGCAGATCTTTCAACTACTCGGTTACATTTCCAGCAGTGGTAGCCAGAGTGCCACGTTCAATCCCAGTGTTTATACGCTGATGTTTGGGCCGCAATACGACGTATGGAACTATCGCCGGGTGCATGTCTTTGTTCGGGGCATGGGCGGCGCTTCGCGCAGTGTTTTATCGATGGACGATACCACCCGCAAGGCCCTGAACTTTCTGGTGCCCACCTACAAGACCACCACCACCGATCCTGCTGTAATGGCAGGCGCGGGCGTGGAGTCGGTAGTCTGGCGGCACATCTTCGTGCGCGCTTCTGCCGATTACATCCACCCATTTTCGACCAGCACTCAAAACTACCTTCGCATTTCGGCCGGCGTTGGTATTGAAAGGGTCGGCCGGTTGTTCTAACCGATTCGCAGGAGGCGCATCGAGCTTGCGGCCAAGGCTCATGCGCAGGCAGATTCCTCCGCCCCATTCGGCGTCGGAATGACAAGACTTCGGAATGACAAGACTAAGGGTTACGTGGGCCAACCAATTGTGCTTGTCGAAGATCAACGGACCCACTAGCCCTTGACTCCGGGCACGGCGCGCCCCCGGACGCCTACTGTATCGTTCTTGTCATTCCGACGCCGGGAGGCGGAGGAATCTGCGACACTATGGCCGCGAGAACCGGTACGTGCTCCGCGTAGCAGGACCGTACTTTCCCTCATGCTAACCTGATTTTGTTTCGAGGAACTTTGCCATGGGTGCAGTGAACGCCGCCGACCTGCTGATCAGGAAATCGGGAATTCATGGATGTGGGTGTTATACGACTGTGCCAATTGCCGAGGGCACGCACATCGTCGAATATACCGGCGGGCGCCTCTCTAAAGAGCAGGCTGACGAGCTCTACAACGAGCGCGCCGACACCTACCTGTTTTGCATCGGAGAGGGGGATTACGTGATTGACGGCGATTCCGTCGCCGCCTTCATCAATCACTGCTGCGAACCCAACTGTGAGACGGATGAATTCGATGAGCACATCTGGATCATCGCCCAGCGCGACATCGCCGCCGGGGAAGAATTGACATACGACTACAACCTCTATGACGGTGATGACGATGACGAGGCCCCCTGCCGCTGCGGCGCAAAACAATGCCGCGGCAGCATGTATGGCGAGGAAGAACTGGAAAGACGGGCCAAGGCCAAGGCAGGAGAATTGAAAAAGTGAGTATTTGGGGAAATATGTTATCTGGTAATCGGGTAATTCGTAATTTCAAAACCTCGTTATTGGAACGGCAAGTTACAAAATTACCAAATCACAACATTTCTCAATTCCCCAATTTCCTCAGGCTCCTCGCACCAGCAAATGCTGCAGGCTTTTGACCGCGCGCATGTATTGAGCACGCTCGAAAGCGCTGGGGTCGGGGCAGCGCTGCTGGCTCATGCTGCCCTGCATCTGACGCACCGATTCGTACTCGTGCCGCTCCATCCAATCGACCATGCCGCGCTCCATGTGGCGCAAGTGATTAATGCCGTTGCGCAGCAGGGAAGAGCACGGCATGGTGACGTTCGCTCCTACCATGAGGAGTTTGATCACGTCTTGTGGATCGTGAACGCCGCTGGTCGCGGCCAGGCTCGCCTGCACGCGCCCGTACAATATGCCAATCCAGGTCAACGGAAGCCGCAGCGCCTGCGGTGTGCTGAGCAAGACATTCGGCCGGATTTCAAGCTCGTCCAAATCGATGTCGGGCTGGTAGAACCGGTTGAACAGCACCAACCCGTCGGCGCCCGCCTCGTCGAGCCGCTTGGCCATGTTGGCGAGATTGCTGAAGAAGGGGCTGATCTTTACGGCTACCGGAATGGAAACCGCAGACTTCACCGCCCAGACAATGTCGATGTAGGTCTGCTCTACATCCGCCGCTTTCAGGTCAGGATCGGTCGGAATGTAATAGATATTGCACTCGAGCGCATCGGCGCCTGCCTGCTCGATCTCTTTCGCGAATTTCGCCCAGCCGCTCACAGTCGCGCCATTCAGACTCGCGATGATTGGAATCTTCACCGCTTCTTTGGCCTTGCGAATGTGTTCGAGGTAGCCCTCCGGGCCTAGCCGAAACTCGCTGGCATGCGGAAAAAACGAGAGCGACTCAGCAAAACTCTCGGTCGCCGCCGACAGGTGATGATCCAGCTCAAGCATCTCCTGTCGTAATTGCTCCTCGAACAGCGAGTAGAGGACCACGGCCGACGCGCCCGCATCTTCCAGCCGGCGAATGCTGCCAATCTCTTGAGACAGAGGCGAGGCCGAAGGGACCAACGGAGTCCGCAGTTTCATTCCCAGGTAATCGGTCGACAGATCAATCATCGCTTCTCCTAAGCTCTCGATCTATTGCGGTCGCAGAGCCGCTAATCCGCCGCCTTCGGCTCCGGCGTCATCTTCCGCTGCGCCAGATACTCATATAGCCGATAACGCGCTTCCACATCGTGCTGTGCTTCCTGCCACAGCCTCTTGGCGTCTTCTGGCTTGCTCTTCGTGAGCATCTTGAAACGAGTTTCCATCAGCATGAAGTCCTGCACCTTGCGGGTGGGCGTGCGCGAATCGAGGATCAACGGATTCTCTCCGGCCTGCGCGCGCTCCGGGTTATAGCGATACAGCAGCCATTGACCGCTGTCGACGGCGGCCTTCTGATCCGCCATACCCGTGGTCATGTTGATGCCGTGCGCGATGCAATGCGCATAAGCAATGATCAGGCTTGGGCCGTTGTAGGCTTCGGCCTCGAGGAACGCCTTTAGCGTGTGCTCGTCCTTCGCACCCATCGCGACGCTGGCCACGTACACCGTCCCGTAGCTCATGGCGATCAGGCCGAGGTCCTTCTTCGGTCCCGGTTTTCCGCCTGCGGCAAACTTCGCCACCGCCGCGCGCGGCGTCGACTTCGACGCCTGCCCGCCCGTGTTCGAATAAACCTCGGTATCCAGCACCAGCAGGTTGACGTTCTTCCCGCTGGCGATCACATGATCGAGGCCGCCATAGCCGATGTCATAGGCCCAGCCGTCGCCGCCCACGATCCACACGCTCTTCTTGACCAGCAAGTCGGCCAACGACAGCAGTTGGCGCGCCGCCGACGAATCGATTCCGTTCAGCCGTTCCTTCAACAAGCTGACGCGCTGCCGCTGCTCGTAGATGTCGGCCTCATCTTTCTGACTCGCCGAGAGGATCGCAGCCGCCAGTTCGTCGCCGATCTGGCTGCCCAGCAGCAGCACCAACTCGCGCGCGAACTCGGTCTGCTTATCAATCGAGAGCCGGAACCCCAGCCCAAACTCGGCGTTGTCTTCAAACAGGGAGTTCGACCACGCCGGCCCGCGACCCTCGGCATTCTTCGCCCACGGCGTCGTGGGCAGGTTGCCGCCATAAATGGAAGAGCATCCGGTCGCATTCGCGATGAGCGCACGGTCTCCAAAAAGCTGCGAGAGCAGTTTCAAATAAGGCGTCTCGCCGCAGCCCGAGCAAGCTCCCGAGAACTCAAACAGGGGTTCCTGTACCTGTTGCTGGCGGATGGTTGTCGCCTTGATCTTGCGCCGATCGAGTTCCGGAATCCTCAGGAAAAAGTCCCAGTTGTCGCGTTCCGGCACGCGCAGCGGAGGCTGCGGCTCCATGTTCAGCGCCTTCAGCCGCGTTTCCCCCTTGTTCTTCGCAGGACAAATCTCCACGCAGATGCCGCAGCCGGTGCAGTCTTCCGGCGCCACCTGGATGCTGTACTTCATCCCGGCCCACTCTTTATCGCGGACCTCCGTCGATTTGAACGTCGCCGGTGCGGCTTCGAGTTCGCGGGAGTCGTATACCTTGATCCGGATGACGGCATGCGGACAAACCATGGCACACTTGCCGCATTGGATACAGGTTTTCGTATCCCACACGGGAATTTCCAGAGCGAGATTGCGCTTCTCCCACTTCGCGGTACCGGTGGGGAACGTCCCATCGCAGGGGAAAGCGCTGACCGGGATTTCGTCCCCCCGGCCCTCGTAGATCGCGCCCAGCACTTCGCGCTCGAACTTCGGCGCCTCTGCCGAGAAGGGCAGCGGCATCTCGATTGTGCTGCTGATCTTTTCGGGAACTTTTACTTCGAACAGATGCGCCAGGGTCTCGTCCACGGCCTTCATATTCTTCTGGACGATCTCTTCGCCTTTGCGCCCGTAGGTGTCGCGAATCGATTTGCGGATGGCTTCGATCGCCTCCTCACGCGGCAGCACCTTCGAAATGGCGAAGAAGCAGACCTGCAGGATCGTGTTCATGCGGCTGCCCATGCCGGTATCGCGTGCGACTTGGTAGGCATCGATCACGAACAGCTTCGCCTTCTTCGCGACCAGTTGCTCCTGCGCGACGCGCGGCAGATGGTCCCAGATTTCCTCCCGACCGAACGGGCTATTGAGCAGCAACGTCCCGCCCGGCACCAATGCGCTCAACATGTCGTAGCGCTCGAGGAATATCCACTGGTGGCAGGCGACGAAGTTTGCCTTGGAGACTAAATAGGTCGAGCGGATCGGCTTGGGCCCGAAGCGCAAGTGCGACACGGTCATTGCGCCCGACTTCTTCGAGTCGTACACAAAATAACCCTGCGCGTAGTTGTCGGTGTTCTCGCCGATGATCTTGATGGAGTTCTTGTTGGCGCCCACGGTTCCATCGGCGCCCAGTCCGTAGAACATTGCCCGCACCACGCTGTCGGGCTCGGTCGAAAAATCCGCATCGCAATCAAGACTTGTGTGGTTCAAATCATCCTGAATGCCGACCGTGAAGTGTTCCTTGGGTTTCGCCTTTGCAAGATTGTCGTATACTGCCTTCACCATCGCGGGAGTGAATTCCTTCGACGACAGGCCATAGCGGCCGCCAATGACCGAGGGCGCGATTCTTACGCTGCCGTATCCATGGCGCAAAGCTTCGTGTACGGCCGTCACAACATCCAGGTACAACGGTTCTCCCGCCGCTCCCGACTCTTTCGTTCGATCCAGCACGGCGATCGAGCGCACCGTCAGCGGAAGCGCCTCATAGAAGTGTTTGACTGAGAACGGCCGGTACAGGCGCACCTTCACCAATCCAACCTTTTCGCCACGTGCATTCAGAGCTTCAACGGCCTCTTCGGCAGCTTCCGCGCCCGAGCCCATCATGACGATGACTCGCTCCGCATCCACCGCCCCCACGTAATCAAACAGGCGATACTTCCGCCCGACCACCTGGGCGAATTTGTCCATCGTGGCCTGCACCTTGTTTGGACAACTGTCGTAAAAGGCATTCGCAGTTTCGCGGATCTGGAAGAATACGTCGGGATTTTGCGCCGTTCCGCGCAGTACCGGGTGATCGGGCGACAGCGCCCGTTGCCGGTGCTCGAAAACGCGCTCCATATTGATCAGCGCCCGCAAATCGTCTTCGGCCAGCATCTCGATCTTGTTCACTTCGTGCGAAGTGCGGAACCCGTCAAAGAAATGCAGGAAGGGAATTCGCGACTCCAGCGATGATGCGTGCGCAATCAGCGCCAGGTCCATCGCTTCCTGCACGGAATTCGAGCAAAGCATCGCCCAGCCCGTGGCGCGGCAGAACATCACGTCGCTGTGATCTCCGAAAATCGAGAGCGCGTGGGTCGCCAGAGTGCGGGCGGTCACATGGAAGGTTACCGGCGTCAGCTCGCCGGCTATCTTGTTCATGTTCGGGATCATCAAGAGCAGGCCCTGCGACGCGGTAAAGGTCGTAACCAGTGCCCCGGTCTGCAACGCTCCGTGCACCGCGCCGGCTGCGCCGGCTTCGCTCTGCATTTCTGCTACGTGCGGGATCGTGCCCCAGATGTTTGGCAGACTTTGCGAGGCCCATTCATCGGCCCACTCGCCCATCGGAGAAGAAGGAGTAATCGGATAGATCGCAATTACCTCGTTGAGGCGATACGCGACGTGGGCTACCGCCTCATTCGCGTCCATGGTCTTGAATTTGCGCTTCATAGGATTGCCTCGCCCTCTTCTTCTTGCCGGCCCTGCCTGTGGAAGACCGACCCCGGTTCGGCGAGCCGAAGCCCGCCGCTTCCAACAGCATGAGGGAAGGAAGCAGCGCCGTCCCGTACCTGGGTCACACAGGGGTGTGATGTTCATCACA
>QIAH01000209.1:8651-13880 GCA_003225465.1 Acidobacteriota bacterium
GCCGGCATCTGTTCTCCCACAAAAAGCGCTCACGATTGACGCCCGCGCGAAAGCCGGCGAGACGCCGGCGCTACATCATGGCGCCAGTAACGCGGCGGGTGTCCTCGCATCTCTATTGGTCGCGCCCATTTCACACCTCTACAACCAAGACGATGCTCATGGCAATCCAATAACGGAGCATTTTCGGCGGAGTGCGCTTTGCAACCCATGGGACTGAAATAAGCCGGAGGCCTTTTGTTCAGTTGGCCGCCATCCAGCCAGTCGCCGGACCGCTCCATTTGCTGGCAGCTACTACTTGCTGTATGGGATTTATCTCGAAACAGGTGTAGGATTCCGGGCTTCGGCGGGTGTGGATTGATGTGAACAATCTCCGCTACATCAATAGGGGTGAACTATGAATACGTTTCCAGTTTTGCTGGGCGCGTTGTGCGTATACGCCATAGGTTACCGCTTCTACAGTGCATTTATTGCTGCCAAAGCGTTGTCGTTGGACGATCGCCGCATCACGCCGGCACATGTATATCCGGATGGTCACAACTACGTGGCCTCTCCGCGCTGGGTGCTTTTCGGGCACCACTTTGCCGCAATTGCCGGAGCCGGACCGCTGGTCGGGCCAACGCTGGCGGCCCAATTTGGCTTTGCGCCCGGATTCTTATGGCTGCTGATTGGCGCTGTGCTGGCCGGATGCGTGCAGGACTTCACCGTGCTCGTCGCCTCGGTCCGTCATCGTGGCCGCTCGCTCGCCGACGTCGCGCGCACCGAGATCAGCCCCTTCGCGGGACTGGTGGCGATGATCGCCGTGCTCTTTATTCTGCTCGTGACCCTGGCCGGACTCGGCATTGTGGTGGTCAACGCCCTCTCCAACAGCCCGTGGGGCGTCTTCACGATTGCGATGACCATCCCGATCGCCATCATCATGGGCCTTTGGATGTTTAAGAGCCATGCGGGGCAAATCACCGTAACCGGCCCCAGCATTTTCGGCGTGGCCTTCCTGCTCGCGGCGGTAGTTGCCGGACGTTGGGTGGCCGCCAGCGGCGCCGCCAGCGCACTCACCTTCACTCCGCACCAGATCACTATTCTCATGGCCATCTACGGCCTGGTCGCCTCTGTGCTTCCAGTCTGGCTCCTGCTTGAACCGCGTGACTATCTCTCCACCTATGTGAAGCTGGGAACCATCGCAGTGTTGGTCATTGGGGTCTTCGTCGTTCATCCCAACATTCAGTTCCCCAACTTCACACCCTTCGTACACGGCGGCGGCCCTATCATCAAAGGAAAGTTGTTCCCCTTCCTGTTCGTGACCATTGCGTGCGGTGCGATCTCTGGATTCCACTCGCTGGTTTCCTCCGGCACCACACCCAAGATGCTCGACAAGGAAACCGATGCGCGCTTCATCGGCTACGGCGCGATGGTGGCCGAATCTCTCGTCGGTGTGCTCGCGCTGATTGCGGCCTGCTCCATGCATCCTGGGGACTACTTCGCCATCAACACCACTCCGGAAATTTTCAGCAAGCTGGGGCTGACTACCGTGAACCTCGATATTTTCTCCCGCGAAGTGGGCGAGAAGTTGGCGGGCCGCACCGGCGGCGCGGTCTCCCTCGCGGTTGGCATGGCTCAGATCTTCCGCGGTTTGCCGGGCATGGATCGCCTGATGGGCTACTGGTACCACTACGCCATCATGTTCGAGGCGCTCTTCATTCTCACCACCGTCGACACCGGCACACGCGTCGCCCGGTACGTCCTCCAGGAACTCATGGGCAAGGTTCACAAACCGTTCGGCAACAGCGCCTGGCTACCTGGCAACTTAGTGACAAGTTCGCTGGTTGTGCTGGGCTGGGGATACCTGATCTATACGGGAAACATTTCGACCATTTGGCCTCTATTCGGAACCGGAAACCAGCTGCTGGCCACCATTGCCCTGGCTGTTTCGACCACATTCCTGATCAACATGGGCAAGGCCAAATACGCATGGATCACGGCTGCACCCATGTGTTTTGTTGGAACGACCACCATCACGGCGGGCGTGCTTTCGATCAAGAATATCTTCTGGCCTCTGACCTCGAAGCCCGGCCAGGTTTTCACCGGCTATCTGGATTCAACCCTCATGGTGATCTTCGTGACCGGCGTGGTGCTGGTGCTGCTGGATTCGGTGCGGCGTTGGTACAAGGTGCTGAATGGGGCGCCTGCGCCGCAGGAAGCGTTCGGCCCGCCTGTGACCGCCGCCGGCGAAGTCAAGATGGGTTGCTGCTGAACATCCGGTCGTTGGTCGATGGTCGTTGGTCGTTAGCGAATCAGATTGCCAACGACTAACGACCGAGGACCATCGACCGCTAAGCACTAAGCCAAGAGTTGGGGGGGCGAAACATCCGCCGCCCCCTCACAGGTTGATTGCGGGAGGCTCCAAGGACAAGCCCCGTGGAACCGGTCTATAAGCTTGAGCCCGGCTAGAACGTAAACACCGGCCCGAACTCATTGCGCCAGTTGTGGGCCTGCCTGGTGGGACCGCCTGCGAAGGGCAAGAATTCCTTCGTAATTGCTCCTCCGGCCCCGTGATTGTTGGCTGTGAAAGTTACGATATAGCTCGTCTCATGCACGAAAGTGACCCACTTGTTGAGCCTGTAAGTGAGCGAAGCGGTATCTAGATCGGTGCGGCCCAAATGGTTCCCATGGGCAGCATCGGCGTAATTGGCCCGATCCGTGCCGTACGTTGTGTGTAGCACCCAACCGGAGTTGTAACCCTCCGGATTGGCGTGGAAGATACGCGACAAGGGGAAGCTCAATTCCCCAAATCCTCCATTTCCGCCAATGGGTTGGAGGTAAGCGGGCAGGACGGCACTGCCTGGGCAAGCGATCGTGTTGGCAGGCTGCCCCGCCGCGGAACCGCCGGCACAGCCGAACAGAATGGCGCGTCCGCTAAAGGAAACACCACTGCCCACTTCGGCCAGGCCCCGTAGGTTAGCGTAAACGTCGTTGAATTGGCCGCCGAAGAAGAATCGCATGTCGTCGCCGCGGTAATACTTTGCGACGAAAGTAACCCAGGGAGTGGGTAATTGAATCTCGGCAGTCCAGACGTTTTGAGGATAGTCTTGCTGCTTGCCCTTGGGGAAGAACTCCTCCAGATTGCAGATCCCGCTCGCGCTGGGACAGTTGGAGGCCCCCAGAATGTGAGTGCTGGTGGTGAACCCGATATTCGGGGCATTGGGGTTATAGAAGGTTGTGACGGTGCAGGGCAGGACTGTGCAGGTCACACTGCTCGCGGCCTGCGCAGCATGCGGGATGACCTCATTCAACCGCGCATGGTGGCCGCTGAATATCAGCTGAGCCGGAGCCACGGCCTTCCAGTTGTGCGAAAGAGGGAACTGAAACACTAAGCGTGCCTCCAGTGCGGGCCGGTTCGATTCAGCACCAGCACGGTCCCCAAAGCGCAAGCGTTGGTCCGTTGTCAGGGTCGAGTTGCCGGCTACGGGCAGCACAATTGCAAATTCGGGCTGCACCTTCAGATCGCCGGCGTGGAATTGCACGCCGGTCTTGAACAGCGGCGAGCGCTCCCACAGAGCGCCCATGCCCAGCGCTAAGCCAGTCGTTTCGAATAGACTGGGGAGAGTAGAGGAAACCAGCAGCCAGTCCTGGCCGAACTGGGCGAACCAGGGCAGCGTTCCTAGTTTGGTATCGAGCCGCATGTAGGCCAGCCGCACGCCAAATTGGCTGGAGCGAGCACTGCTGATGTTGCGGTTGTTGACATCGGTGTAGTCCGCTTCGAAATCGCCCTCGATCCTACCCGTGACCGTAAAACTCGAGTTCTTCGGAACCCATTCGAACTGACTCCCAAAACGGGCGCTGCGCGCTTTGATGTGAAATTGCGGGTCCGAGGTCGGTCCGGTATCGCCGCCAAGCAGGAGCGGCAGCGGAAAGTCATTACTGCCAAAGGTCGCGCCCCCACTGGAGGCGGTGTCGGAGACAGCGGTAGCTTTGAGGAAGCCATATAATTTCAGATTGCCTCCGCTCCCGAGCTTGATATCGGGAATCATGCCACCCTGTTTCGGCAAGTCGATCGGCAAGACGCGCAGGGGCGCGACCGCCGGAATGACTTGCACTTCGGCTTTTGGCTGGGGAGATCCGCTGTATTGGTTGGCCGTACCCGATGCTACCGGCGCATGGTAGGCAACTTCCACCAGGTGAGCTGCCGGAGCCGGGGAAGCGGTCGCCGCCGGTTGCCCAATGGTGTGCTGGTACTCCTGATCACTAATGAGGCCCTTGCTCACCAGCAGACGGGCCAGACGCGCGTTGGCATCATCCGGTGAGGAAGCCTGGTTGATCGACGAGATTTCTTCCGCCGACAGAATGCCTTTCGACTGCAACAGCTGTAACAAAGGGTTGGGAGTGGATGGGTGACTTTCCTGTTGCTGGGCCATGACCGGTATGGCCAAGACAACGGCGAGACTAAACAGTACCGAGACGGTGATCTTTCTCATCGAACGAGCCTCCAATCAAAGTGTGAGAGAACTTGCGAAATCGGGTGGAAGGAGGGAAGAACCTGGTCGCTTGCAGCGAGTTGGACGCTCAGGGTTCGAGAGACCACGCGGACCAATAGCAGTTGCTCGCTCAGCCAGAACAAGACCGCCAAACCCGGCATAAATCCTCCCCAAGGTGTACGGAGAGAACGTGGATTTTACGAAGCGACCTGCGGGCCCAAATCAGTCACCAAAATGTTGAGCAACTTAGGTTGAGTCAGCACCAGAATGCTGTGACGACCATCACAGCCGCATGTGGCAAGCTTCCGGCGCGCGGACACGATAGATGTTTCCCTGGCTCTATGGGCAGTTGGGTGCCTCGTGAACCCTGAGCCCAGTGCAGGCGAGCGTATTCGTGCACGCGGTAGGTCCTCGGGTGTGACCATTGGAGCGATTGAACCGGCCCGATGGAGAGACGGAGGCCTTCAACCAGCCCAAAGAGTGCGGGCGAGAGTAATACCGCTCGGCAGGCTCTGTCAAACGGATTGTGAATCCGGCCTCATTTCCTACCGCCGCTAGCCTGCGTCCTGTACTCCCCACTTATCACTCGCAACAGTGATGCGGGTCACAGCCAGTCTGTAACGAGCCCGAAACAATACGCCGGCCCGGCCAGGCGGAACTCCCGGCTGAGTCTCCTTCGCCGCGTAGAAGAGATAGCAATTTCAAGCCAGTCGCGGTATAACTGCCAACTGCCGAAACGGGGGTGCGTATGACTGCAATG
>QIAH01000210.1 GCA_003225465.1 Acidobacteriota bacterium
CGTCCCCGCCCGTCTTTTTTTCTGCTTGGCGCTGGACGAGTGGAAAGCCCGTCCCTCCGCTTATTTCAGCGTGATCGATTGCTTGAGCGGTAGGTCCTGCGAAGAGCCGCCAACCTGGAAAGAGTATTCGCCTGGCACAAGCTTCCACCCATGCGCGCCGGGATCATAGACAGAAAGGTATTGGCGATCGATCTCGACCACAACTTCCCTGCTTTCCCCCGCCTTCAATTTCACCTTGCTCCAGCCGGCCAACCGCTTTGGCGGTTCCTCCGCCGCCGCAGGCAGCGACGTGTACACCTCCGCTACCTCGGCTCCATCCCGCGTGCCAGTATTTTGCAGCGTGAAGCTGGCCCGGATTGTCTTCCCGGGCTCGACTTTCAAATTCGAGTAGCTGTAAGTCGTGTACGAGAGCCCGTGGCCGAAGGGAAACAGCACCGGCTTTTTCTCGGCGTCATACCACTTGTAGCCAACTTTCAGGCCCTCGTCATAGGAGATTTGAAATAGAGGAAGACCCGCGGCGATCTTCTTCCAGGCATCGGGATCACCACTCTGAGTTGTTGATTTAACCGGCGGCTTCACGATGGTTGGATGGGGCAAATCGGCGTCGCTCAACGGAAACGTGATGGGCAGCTTCGCGCTTGGGTTCAGTTCCCCGAACAACACATTCGCGACCGCATCGGCGCCCTTGCTGCCGGCATACCAGGCCTCCACGATGGCGTTTACCTGTCTTACCCAAGGCATCGTAACCGCCCCGCCGCTTTCAACCACCACGATTGTGTGCGGATTCGCGGCCGCGACTTTCGCGATCAACTCGTCCTGATGTGCAGGCAGGGCGAGGCTGTCGAGGTCCATGTCTTCGCTCTCCCACTGGTAGGCGAACACGATGGCCACCTCCGCGTTCTTGGCGAGCGAGGCTGCGGATGAAGGATCGCTCCCCGGATCGTACTGCACATTGGCACGCGGAAGCTTCGCGCGAATCGCCTTCAGCGGCGAGCTCGGAAACCACATCGGCTCCAGCCACCGCGTCTGGCCTTTTCCCGGAGGCAAAATCGCATTGCCGACCGGAGGATCGACTTGCGCGGATCCTCCGCCGGAGATCATGCCAACATCCGAGTGCGCGCCAATCACGGCCAGGCTGCGGATCGCGGATGCATTCAGAGGCAGCTGCGCGCCTTCATTCTTCAGCAGCACGATGCTCTGCTCGGCGGCCCTTTGCGCGACCTCGAAGCCGCCGACCACGTCGACCACGCTCTTCTGCGGCGGATCATCCACCACGCCGCTCGCAAACATTGACCGCAGAATGCGGCGCACGTGGTCATCCAGTTCGGCCATAGACACCTGCCCGGACTGCACCGCCTTCTTCATCGCAGGGCCATAAAAGATCTCGCCTGGTTCTTCATGATCAAGCCCCGCGGCCGACGCCTTCGCCGTACTGTGCGTGGCTTGCCAATCCGACACGACAAAGCCCGCGAAGTTCCAATCCTTCTTCAGCACATCGGCGAGAAGATGCTTGTTCTCGCAAGCGTAGTCGCCGTTCACGCGATTGTAGGAGCACATCACCGCGGCCGCATCGGATTCGCGCAGGCCGATCTCGAACGCCAGCAGGTCGGTCTCTCGCATGGCGCGTTCGTCCACGTTCACGTTGACGGCATTGCGCCCGCTCTCCTGATCGTTCAAGGCGTAGTGCTTGATGTCCCCGATCACGTGTTGACCCTGCTCGCCCTTTATCCGATGACCGACCATCGTGCCGGCGAGAATCGGGTCCTCGCCCATGTACTCGAACGTTCGGCCATTGCGCGGTTCGCGGGTAAGATTCACGCCGCCGCCCAAGGACATGTTGTAGCCTTGCGCGCGCAACTCACGCCCGATGAGCGCCCCGTATTGCTCAGCGAGATCGACATCCCAGGTCGCCGCGCCCGCCAGATTCGAAGGCAATGCGGTAGAGTAGCGGCCGTTCTCACCGCTGTTGCGAACACCGTAGGCAGCGTCGGACATCTGGATATCGGGAATGCCGAGCCGAGGCACGCCCACGACGTACCCAGCGCCTCCGTTGGAATGCACGGCAAGCGGGCTGATGGGACTCAAGTCCTTCATGCCAGTTCCGTGCAGCATCGAGATCTTTTCGTCCAGCGTCATCTCCTTCAGAACGAGGGAGGCCCGCTGGTCTGGCGAAAGGCTACGATTCATCCAGGGATGATTCGAGGTTCCCGGCGATTGTGCGGATATGGAAAGGGGGAGGGCGAGGAATAAGAAACCAAGCGGCAGCATCTTCCTGCGCAGCGAGAGGGCCAACCAGACCATGTGGTTCCCTTCGTAAAAGCTTGTAGAATATCGATATTGTATCACAATTAACTATGAATTGATGATTTGTATTGGGGCGATTTGTATTGGGGCGATTTGTATTCGGGTGATTTGTATCCTGGTGATTTGTATCCGCCCATCGCTTCACCGAAGGCGTAAGTCGATCACACGACTGGCGACTAACGATTTCCTTCGTGTCTTCCTTCGTGTTCCTTCGTGTCCTTGGTGGTGGATTTTGTTTTCGCCCACCCTCCCCCGCGAAACTGAGGCGGGCTCAAGCCGCCGATCACGAATCGATCTTCGCGTCACGCAGGCGTTTGACCGCGGTCTCGGAAGCGACCGGCGAGTAGTACACCTCCTTGAAGGTATACGACTTGGCCTTGGCGCCCAGGATGGGCAGGATTTCGAAGTGCCAGTGGTAGTCCTCGTCGATAGTCTTCCAATACCCCAGGCTTTCCGAACCATGAATGGTGTTGGGAGAAGTATGCAGCACCAAATGAAATTCCTCGGTGATCGTGCGTATCCGCTGTAACGTCCGGCGCAGAAGGCTCGCCAGATCTCGAAAGCCTCCCGTCCGGGAAAGCGCCGAGCGCTCAAACGAAGACTCGTGCACCCGCGGCAGGATCCAGGTTTCATACGGAACGCGTGGCGCATAGGGACACATCGCGATGTAATCGCCGCGCAGTTCCACCACGCGCAGGCCCTGCCGCTCCTCCTGCCCGATGATGTCGCAGAAAACGCAGCGCTCTTTTTTCTCGTAGTAGTCGCGCCCGGCGCGCAGTTCATAGAGCACGCGCCGCGGAACGAAAGTGGTCGCGGTGAGTTGGGACGTGGCGTGCTCGAACTCCTGCCCCGCATTCACGCCATGATTCTTGAAGATGCTGATGTACTTCAACCGTGCATCGCCTTTGAGGTCCTTAATGCGCTGCGCGGCCAGGCGAAGGAATTGCTCGATTTCGTTGTCGTTGGCATTCCATAGCTGGCGATTGTGGCGCGAGTTTTCAACCAGCACTTCGTGCGCCCCGATGGAGCGCATGCGGTCGTACAGACCGTCGCCACGGCGCGAAGGCTCGCCTTCAATGCGGTAAAGAGGCAGAGGATGCACCACTGAGCGCGCCGACCACGGCACGCCCTCGACTTCCGTGCGAGAAGCGATGACCTGCAGTGGAGTCGTCGCATCGGCGCAGAAGCGACAGGGCGAATCAGTGCGCGGCGAGGCGTCGGGGACATCGTCCCCTGTAATAACCCACGACCGCGTGATGGGATCTTTGCGAAGTTCCATGCGTAAGGAAAACATCTCGTCGGAGCGCGCGTCAACTGTGATCTCCAACGACGAAAGCGAGTGACGCCCTTTGTTATAATCCGCGCACGAAGCCGCTCGACATGACCGAGACGTCCACGCCGTTGATGCGGCAGTATGCCGCCATCAAGAAGGAGCATCCCAACGCGCTCCTGTTCTTCCGGCTGGGCGATTTCTACGAGCTTTTCTTCGACGACGCAGTCCTGGCCGCGCGTGAATTGCAAATCACGCTGACTTCCCGCAACAAGGAGAAAGGTATTGCCGTCCCCATGTGCGGAGTGCCCTACCACGCCGCCGAGGGCTACATCGCCAAGCTGATCCGCAAGGGCTTCAAGGTGGCGATTTGCGAGCAGATGGAAGACCCCCGCCTCGCGAAGAAGCTGGTGCGCCGCGAAGTGACACGGGTCGTGACGCCGGGAACCGCAGCTGATTCCTCTCTCAGCTCCGAAGAGAACAATTTCCTGGGAGCGCTGGCGCGCGTCGGCGATCGTGTCGGATTCGCCGCGCTCGATCTTTCCACCGGCGAATTCCGCGCCACGGAGTTTCAAGGCACGGACGCGGCCCGGCGCATTCAGGAAGAATTGTCGCAGCTGCGGCCCAAGGAATTGCTGTATGCCTCGGCAGCGCCGCTGTTCGAGGGCTCCGGCTCCGGGGACGGCCGCTCCGCCGGATACGCCGAAACTCCTCTGGATGACTGGGTGTTTGCGCCAGACCATGCAATCCCGTTGCTCGAAAATCATTTTGGTGTGCTTTCGCTCGAGGGATTTGGATTGGCTGGCAAGCCGGCGGCGGCCTCGTCCGCTGGAGCCATTCTGCATTATGTGCGCTCCACCCAGCGCGGAACCCTGGAGCACGTCGATCGGATTGGTTTCTATGAGCGGCAGAACTGCCTGGTGCTCGACGCGGTCACGGTGCGCAACCTGGAATTGATTGAGCCGCTGTTTGCCGGAAGCGATGCGGGCATCACCCTGTTTCGCGCCGTCGATGCGACCGTCACTCCCATGGGCAAGCGCCTGCTGCGCGCCTGGATGCTGCGTCCCTCCATTGACCGCCCGGAAATCGAAGCGCGCCTGGATGCGGTCGAAGCGCAAGTAAGAGACACGGTGGCGCGCGAAGAGTTGCGGCGCGCATTAGAAGGAATCCTCGACCTGGAGCGGCTGCTCAGCCGCGTAACCCTCGAGACCGCGAATCCTCGCGATGTGCTGGCATTGGCGGCGTCCCTGGGACGGATCCCGGCAGCCCGTGGAGCCGTGGGACGTTTCTCTGGTGAGAGGCTGCAGAGTCTTCATGCGGCCATGGACGAGCTGAGCGACCTGCGCACGCGCATCGAAAAGACGATTGTCGCCGAGCCACCCATCTCCTTGAGTGATGGCGGCGTGATCGCGACAGGCGTTGACGCCGAGCTGGACCAACTCCGTGACCTGAGCCGCAACAGCAAGCAATATCTCGCGCAGATCGAGCAGCGAGAACGCCAGCGCACCGGCATCGGTTCGCTCAAGGTGAAGTTCAATTCGATTTTCGGATACTACCTGGAGGTTTCCAAGCCGAACCTGCACCTCGTGCCCGCCGATTACGAGCGCAAGCAAACGCTGGTGAACGCGGAACGATTCACCACTCCAGAGCTGAAGGAGTACGAGGCGAAAATTCTGGACGCGCAGGAAAAGATGGTCGAGATCGAGCGCCGGATCTTTGCCGAACTGCGGACGGCGATTGCGGGCGAAGCTCGACGCATCCGCCAGACCGCGCTCGCGCTCGCCGAGGTCGACGTGCTCGCTGGCCTGGCGCACCTTGCCGCTCAGCGAAATTATTGCCGGCCGAAGCTCGAAGACTCCGGCGACCTCGAGATCGTCGCAGGCCGCCATCCGGTCATCGAGGAACAGGAATTGGGTGGAGGCGACCGGTTCGTTCCCAACGATTTGTACTTGAACTCCACCAGCCACACGATTCTGGTGCTGACCGGACCGAACATGGGCGGCAAATCGACGTACCTGCGGCAAGCGGCCCTGATCGTGATCCTGGCACAGATGGGTTCCTTCGTACCCGCGCGCTCGGCGCGCCTGGGACTGGTCGACCGCGTCTTCACCCGCATCGGCGCAAGCGACAATCTTGCGCGCGGACGTTCCACTTTCATGGTCGAGATGACGGAGACGGCCGCCATTCTCCACACCGCGACGCCCCGCTCGCTCGTTCTGCTCGACGAGGTCGGCCGAGGCACCTCGACCTATGACGGATTGGCCATCGCGTGGGCGGCCATTGAATATCTGCATGCGCGCACGCGAGCGAAAACATTATTCGCTACCCACTACTTTGAACTCACCGAACTCGCAGACCAGCTTTCTGGAGTCAAAAACTACCATGTGTCGGTGAAGGAAACTGGCGGCGGGATTGTCTTCTTGAGGAAAGTCGAGCCGGGTGCAGCCGATCGCAGCTACGGCATCGAGGTCGCCAAGCTGGCGGGATTGCCGAACGAGGTGATCGAGCGCGCGCGCGAAGTTCTGAACGAGCATGAAAATGCCGAGCGGCAGCTCACCGGGCAGCTGGCGAATGATGATTCCCGCCCGGCGCCAGCCGCGCAGTTGACGATCTTCACGCCCATCTCGCAGCCCGTACTTGAGAAGCTGCGCGAAGTGGATTTGAACCGGCTCACTCCGCTCGAAGCCTTAAATTTGCTCTCCGAACTCAAAAAGCAGATCTGACCACACAGGCACACAGAGGAAACGGGGGATTCGAGATCACCACCAAGAGGCAAACAGGACGTCGTTCGAGGCGCCCCAGCGATATCGGGCAGCTCTTCATCATCGGCTTTGACGGCACAGAGATGTCTCCCGCCCTGGCTTCCCTTGTGAAGCGTGTCCGGCCGGCCGGAGTGATTCTGTTTGCCCGCAACATCGTCAGCGCCGAGCAGACTTACAAGCTCCTCAAGGATTGCCAGGCCCAGGTTTCCGTGCCGCTGTTTCGGTGCGTGGATCTGGAGGGCGGCAAGGTCGACCGGTTGCGAAACGTGATCGGACCAGCACCTTCCCCCTCCGAAGTCTTTGCACTGGGCAACCGTGGCTTGTTTCGCAAGCACGGCCGCGCGATCGGCGAGAATTGTCGCGCGTTAGGGTTCAATGTGGACTTCGCCCCGGCCGTCGACTTGGCCTTTGAAGCGTCGCGCAGCGTCATGAACTCGCGCCTGGTATCCGACGATCCCAGGAAGACGGTGTTGTACGCACGCGAATTTCTGGCTGGCCTGCGTGCCGCCGGAGTGCTGGGCTGCGGCAAGCATTTTCCGGGCTTGGGCGAAGGCAATCTCGACAGCCATCACGATCTGCCAGTGATCCAGAAGTCTTTAAAAAAAATGTGGAGCGAGGATCTGGCTCCATATCGAGCCTTGCGGCGCGAGTTCCCGTTCGTGATGGTTTCGCATGCGGCCTACCCACAGGTTACGCGCGAGAAAACCCCCGCTTCCCTTTCCAGGAAATGGATCACCGAGGTTCTGCGGAACAAAATCGGTTATCGCGGCCTGATCGCCTCCGATGATATGGAAATGGGAGGTGTGTTGGCGGCCGCCCCCATCGAGCAGGCGGCGGTAGAGCACATTCGAGCGGGTGGCGATCTCTGCCTCATTTGCCACAAGGAAGAGTTCGTCAATCGTGCCTACGAGGAACTGGTGCGGTCGGCCGAGCGCGATCCCAGGTTCGCCCGGCGGGTAAGGGAATCGACAAAGCGAGTGTTGGCGTTCAAGAAAAAAACCAAGAGCCTGGCACGATGGGCGAAGGCACCCACAAACGACGTCGTCGATCGATTGTCACGCAAGCTCTGGGAATTTGGCGAGCAGGTTCGGTTGGGAGGCTTATGAGAGTTTGCAGCGGAGACACCAGTATTTGCCATCCAACGGCCGTGTGCCCCTCTTTCGAGGTCGCCTGGTGATCGTCGCTGGCGTGATGAGCGGAACATCCGCGGACGGCATCGATGTTGCGCTGGTACGAATCGGCGACGCCACGGAAGCGAATTATCAACGCCGGGGTCTACGCCGGGCAAAGCGACAAATCAACACCGGACTGCACCTGCAGTTGCTCGGGCATGCCGATTTTCCTTATCCGAAGGCCGTCCGCACCGCGGTGCTCGCGGCGATGAATGCCTCGCAAGCGAGTGTCGCCGATCTGGCGCGCCTGAATTTTCTTTTGGGAGAACTTTACGCGGACGCGGTTCTCGCCACCCTGCGCAAGTTCCGAATTAAAGCCCAGCTTGTCGGTTGTCACGGCCAGACCCTATTTCATCAGGGCGAGTTGCAGCGCTTCCTGGGACGTCGGGTTGCCGTGACCTGGCAAACGGGAGAAGGCGCGGTGATCGCCGCCCGAGTTGGCGTCCCGGTCGTTTCCGATTTTCGCCCGGCCGATATGGCGAGCGGCGGCAAGGGCGCGCCGCTGGTTCCCTTCCTTGATTATTTTCTATATCGCGATGTCCACGTCGGTCGCATTGCCCAGAACATCGGTGGAATCGCCAACCTGACCGCGATTCCCGCGAACGCAAAGCCCCGGCAGGTGATCGCGTTCGACACCGGCCCCGGAAACATGGTGATCGACGCAGTCACCGAGCAACTGTTCCACAAGCCTTACGATCGCGATGGCCGAATCGCCGCCTCAGGTACGGCGCTGGAAAAGGTGGTCAGAAGCATCCTGCGCGCGCCGTTCTTCCGCCAGAAGCCGCCGAAGACCGCCGGGCGTGAAGAATTCGGACGCGAGTTCGCGACTGACTTCGTGCGCCGCTGCGGCCACGCCTCGAAAGCAGACATAGTCGCAACTGCCACCGCTCTCACCGCCCGCTCCATCGCCGATGCGGTCCGCAAGTTCGTTGTGCGAAGGAACGCGGCCTATCAGGAACTCATTGTCTCCGGCGGAGGCGCGAAGAATCCGACGCTGCTCGCCATGCTCGCCGACGAACTCTCGCCTCTGGAAATTTCGCTGCGGCTCTCCGATGAATTCGGATTGCCCTCGGCAGCCAAAGAGGCAGCCGCCTTCGCGCTCCTGGCCTACGAGACCTGGAATCAGCGGCCCTCGAACATTCCGTCTGCCACCGGAGCGCAGCGCCCAGCAATCTTGGGGAAAATTTCGTATGCGTGATGGACGGCGCAGCAGCCGCATAGCGATCACACGGGCTCTCGTCCAAGCCGGGCTCATCGCCCTCACGAGCTTTTCTCTTCTCTCCTGCTCCTCGAAACCTGATGCAAGCACTGTCGTCATGATCATTGAGAGCAGTCCAACCAACCTGGACCCGCGAGTCGGAATCGATGCCCAATCAGAACGTATCGATGAATTGATTTTTGATGCCCTGCTGACGCGCGACGAGCACCTCAACGTACAACCTGGGCTGGCCGAGAGCTGGAATATTCCCGACCCCCTGACATATGTCTTTCATCTTCACTCCGGGGTAAAGTTTCACGATGGAAGGCCCTTGACCGCGCGCGATGTGAAATGGACATTCGATTCCCTGGTTCAAGGTAAGATTCGTAGCACCAAGGCCTCTACCTATCGTTTTGTGAGTCATATCGACGCTCCCGACGATTCCACCGTAGTCTTTCACCTGACCGAACCATCGGCGACATTGCTTTGGAATCTCTCCGAAGGTGCGATTGGCATCGTGCCCTACGGCAGTGGCGAGGAGATCTCAGCCATGCCCATGGGTTCGGGACCCTTCCGCTTCGTCAGCGCTGAGCAGGACAAGGATGTGATTCTGGAGCGTTATCCTGAATACTGGGGTCAGAAAGCGCATCTGCCGCGCGTGCGATTCCTGGTCGTACCCGACATGACAACGGAGGCGCTCGAATTGCGCAAGGGCAGCGCCGACCTCGCGATCAATGCCCTGACCCCCGACATGGTGCTGACGTTGCAGCGCCAATCGCAATTGGAAGTGCTGCGCGCGCCGGGCACCGTTCTGGCCTACATTGCCTTCAATCTCCGTGACCCAATTCTTAAGGATGTCCGCGTAAGGCGGGCTCTGGCCCATGCCATCAACCGCCAGCCTTTTATCGAGTATCTCCTACGCGGTTTCGCGCAACCCGCTGCCAGCACTCTGCCCGTTCAGAGTTGGGCCTACTCCAGCGATGTACGCACCTATCCCTACGATCCCGAGCGAGCCCGCCAGATCCTGAATCAAGCCGGATATAGTCCGAACAATGGCGTACGCTTTCACCTCACGATGAAGACGTCGACCGATGAGAACACACGCCTGATGGTGGCGGTGTTACAGCAGCAACTCCGGGATGTAGGAATTCAGCTCGATATCCGCACCTATGAGTTTGCGACCTTCTATTCATATGTCATTAAAGGCCAGTTCCAAATCTATTCCCTGCGTTGGGTAGGAGGCAGCAATGAAGACCCCGATATTTTCGAGTACGCCTTTCATTCGCAGCGCATGCCTCCGAAAGGAGCGAACCGCGGTTTTTACGTGAATCCTAAGATCGATGCGCTCGTCGATCGGGCGCGCACGGAAACCGATCAGAGCAAACGCAAAGCCATGTACTTCGAAATTCAGCGCATCCTCGCAGAGGACCTGCCCTATATCAATTTGTGGTATCTAGATAACGTGTTGGTCCACACCAGCCGCGTAAAGAGCCTTTCCATCAGCCCGCCCGGAAATTACGACTTCTTGAAAACGGCGGAGCTGGCACCGAATTAGAATTTCACCCGCGATCACGCTGCCAGCAACCGTAATCAGCAGACCTGCCCCAGAGAAGCTCTTAACCGCGAAGTCCGCGAAACCCCCGCGAAGCTCGCAAAGAAAGCTTGCCATCCTGGACTGCCAAGACTATTCAACGTAATTCCCAGACTTTCTTTGCGTCCTTCGCGGCTTTCCTTTGCGACCTTAGCGGTTAAAAGCTTTTTCATTCGATAAGCATCCCGCGCGCGTAGCCAACGATGCCTTCCCTGCGTGTTATCCTCAAAACTAATCTCCTGGGGCGTTATTTTGCGCATACTTTTTATCGGCGACATTTTTGGGCGGCCGGGCCGCATCATCGTCAAGGAAAAGCTCCCGGCGCTGGTGAAGGATCACTCCATCGACCTCATCATCGCGAACGGCGAGAACTCCGCCGCCGGCTTTGGTATCACTCCTCCTCTGGCCGAAGAGCTTTTCGAACTCGGCATCGACGTCATCACCACCGGCAACCACGTCTGGGACAAGCGGGAGATCATCGACTTCTTCCAGATGGCAGACGGCAACGCCCACAGCCCTTCGCGACGGCTGCTTCGCCCCGCAAATTTTGCGCCCGATCTTCCCGGCCACGGCCTTTACGAAGGCTGTAAGGGTGGCGTCGCCTATGCCGTAATCAACCTGCAGGGGCGAGTCTTCATGACCTCGAACGACGACCCGTTTCGAAAAGCGGACAAGCTCCTGAATGACATTCACGCCAAGGTCATCCTGGTTGACATGCACGCCGAGGCCACTTCCGAAAAAGTTTCCCTGGGCTGGTACCTCGATGGTCGCGTGACCGCGGTCGTCGGCACCCATACCCACATTCCCACCGCTGACGAACGTGTCCTGCCGAATGGAACGGCTTACATCACCGACGTGGGCATGACCGGCCCCTACGATGGCGTCATCGGCGTCAAAAAAGAGCTGGTCGTAGGAAAATTTCTCAACAATATGCCCGTGCGTTTTGAAGCAGCCACCGGCGACGTTCGCCTCAGTGCAGTCGTGATTGACTGCGATGAGACGACCGGCCGGGCGCGCTCTATTGAGCGGATCATGATGGCCTAGGAGCTTCGAGCCTCGAGCTATGAGCTCCGGGCGATAACGGGCTTGCTCGCAGCTCGAAGCTAAAAGTGCAAGGAGGCGCAGGATTGCCGACGGGAAACGCATTTCGTTGGCGCGATGCCGACGCTTATCTGTTTGATATCGACGGAACGCTGCTGCTCTCACCCGATCGAACGCACCGCTATGCCCTGCACCGGGCCCTTCTCGAAGTTTACGGCCTCGAGACCACGATCGACGGAATTGCCTATCATGGAAAGACCGATCCCGGCATTCTGAGAGCAGCGGCGGCACGCGCCGGAATCGCCCCAGGAGTAATCGATCAGAGCATGGCCGATGCCCTGGACGTTGTGCGGCGGTATGCCGCGGAGAAAGCCGAGCGATTCCGTCCTAATGTTTTGCCCGGCATTCGCGAGGTGCTGGACCTTCTGCGGAATGCCGGAAAGCTGCTGGGCGTATCTTCGGGCAATCTGGAATCGATTGGCTGGATCAAGCTGAAATCCGCGCGGCTGGCCGAGTATTTCGAATTCGGCTGCTTCGCTGACGAATGCGAGCTGCGGGTAGACATCTTTCGCAAGGGCATCAGCGAAGTCCGCCGACGCCTGGGTCCAGATGCCACGGTCTGCTTTGTGGGAGACACCCCGGATGACGTCCGCGCCGCCCAGGACGTTGGCGGCCGGATCATCGCCGTGGGCACAGGCATTTTCAAGGTAGAAGATCTGGCAGCTCACGGTCCAGATGCGACCGTGACTTGCTGCTCCGAGCTGTTGGCACTCTAACCTTGAACGGCAGATTG
>QIAH01000563.1 GCA_003225465.1 Acidobacteriota bacterium
AATTCAGAAAGCGAAAGTGGGCGAGATCGAAGTGGACATTACCGATCTCGAGGGCGCGTGGGTGGCGAGCGACGTGGTCGATACGACCACGGGAGAAGTCCTGCTCGAAGCCAATTCCGAGCTCACCGCGGACAAACTGTCGAAGATTCTCGATTCGGGCGTGGTGGAGACCAACGTGTTTTTCCCCGAGCGCGACGACGTGGGAACGGTGATCTGCCAGACCTTGAAGCGCGACTCGGTGAAGACTCCACAGGAAGCGCTGATCGAGATTTACCGCAAGCTGCGGCCGGGAGATCCGCCGACGCTCGATACGGCGACCGCCTTGTTCCACGGCATGTTCTTCGACCCGCGCAAGTATGACTTCTCGCGCGTGGGCCGTTTGAAATTCAACATCAAGCTGTTTGAAAACCAGGATGCGACCAGCCTGGAGCAGCGGACGCTCGATCCGGAAGATTTCTACGGGACGATCCGCTACCTGCTGAAGCTGCGCAAGAACATCGGCACGGTGGACGACATCGATCACCTCGGCAACCGCCGCGTGCGCGCAGTGGGCGAGTTGATGGAGAACCAGTTCCGCATCGGCCTGGTGCGCATGGAACGCGCCATCAAGGAAAAGATGAGCGTGTACCAGGAAATGTCGACAGCGATGCCGCACGACCTGGTCAACGCCAAGCCCGTGATGGCGGCCATCCGCGAGTTCTTTGGATCTTCGCAGCTGTCGCAGTTCATGGATCAGACCAACCCGTTGTCGGAGATCACGCACAAGCGGCGTCTTTCGGCGCTTGGGCCGGGCGGGCTGTCGCGTGAACGTGCCGGATTTGAGGTCCGCGACGTTCACCCGACGCACTATGGGCGCATTTGCCCGATCGAGACGCCGGAAGGTCCAAACATCGGGCTGATCTCATCGTTGAGCTGCTTCGCGCGGATCAACGATTACGGCTTCATCGAGTCGCCGTATCGCAAGGTAAAGAACGCTCGCGTGATTGATTACGTCACCGTGGTCAACGCGGGCGACAGCGATTACAAAGTCGGTGACCATATTGAGAAGAGCGAAAGCGAGAAGGTGAATTCTGACCTGAAGGACCGCCGCAAGAAGCCGGTCGAGGTCGAGCCGTTCTCGTTCTATCTCTCCGCGTGGGAGGAAGACCGCCACGTCATCGCACAGGCGAACATCGAACTCGACGACAAGGGACGCATCGTGGCCGAGCTGGTGAACGCCCGCAAGGCTGGCAACTTCGTGCTGGTCAACCGCGAGGAAGTCGATTACGTCGACGTCAGCCCGAAACAGCTGGTATCAGTGGCCGCGTCGCTGGTCCCGTTCCTTGAGCACGACGACGCCAACCGAGCCCTGATGGGCGCCAACATGCAACGCCAGTCCGTGCCTTTGCTGCGCGCGCAGGCCCCGGTGGTGGGAACCGGCATGGAGGGCGTGACGGCGCGCGATTCGGGAGCGGTCATTCTGGCGCGGCGCAACGGAATCGTCGATTCGGTCGACTCCGAGCGCATCATCGTGCGTGTCGAGGGCGAGCACCATCCGGGGCAGCTTTCGCGCGAAGTGGGCAGCGACATATATCAGCTGACCAAGTTCAAGCGCTCGAACCAGAACACTTGCATTAACCAGAAGCCGATCGTGCAGAAGGGGCAGCGGGTCGTGAAAGGACAGGTGATCGGAGACGGTCCCTGCACCGAGTTCGGCGAGCTGGCACTGGGACGAAACGTCCTGGTGGCATTCATGCCATGGCGCGGCTACAACTTCGAAGACGCGATTCTGGTCTCGGAAAAGATGGTCAAGGAGGACTACTACACCTCCGTGCACATCGAGGAATTCGAGATTGAGGCGCGCGACACGAAGCTGGGTCCGGAAGAAGTCACGCGCGACATTCCGAACGTCAGCGAAACCATGCTGCGCAATCTGGATGAAGCGGGCGTGATTCGCATCGGCGCGACCATCAAGCAGGGCGACATCCTGGTGGGCAAGGTCACGCCGAAGGGCGAGACCCAGCTCACGCCGGAAGAAAAACTGCTGCGCGCGATCTTCGGCGAGAAAGCTTCGGACGTTAAGGACACCAGCTTGCGCGTGCCCTCCGGCATTTCCGGGACGGTGATCGACGTGCAGGTGTTCACGCGCGAGGGCATCGAGCGCGACAAGAGAAGCCAAAGCATCATCGAAGACGAGCTCAAGCGCTACAAGACCGATCTGGCGGACCAGATGCGCATCGTCGAGTCCGACACCTTCGAGCGCCTCGAGCGCCTGCTCACCAACAAGACCGCCAACGGCGGCCCGAAGCGCCTCGCCAAGGGCACCAAGGTCACCAAGGACTACCTGGTGGGCATGGAACGCTACGACTGGTTCGACATCCGCCTGGCGAATGAAGAGGCGGATGTCGAACCAGTCGTAGCGTTCCATGCCCACCAGGTAGTCCTTGGTGACC
>QIAH01000211.1 GCA_003225465.1 Acidobacteriota bacterium
GCGCTTCCAGTCGGCGTCCAGTTCGTCGGCCAAGACCATAGGCAGAGTTGTGCGAATTACGGTTCCCATTTCCGAGCGATGAGCGACAATCCAGACAGTTCCGTCCGTCTCGACACCTACAAATACATTGGGATGCAGTGTGGCATTATCGGCGTCAGTGCGAACGCTACCGGAGTCGTGTCGTCGCAATATCTCGGGTACATAATATGCACCCAGGACAAGCGCTCCCGCAGCAGCCAGGCCCTTGAGAAACCCACGTCGACTCACATTTTCAATCGCGCTCATGCCGGCTCCTGCGCCGCAGCCTTGATGGCAGCTCGGATGCGTTGATAGGTGCCACAACGGCAAATGTTCGCAGCCATGCCTTCGTCAATGTCCTCGTCGGTGGGCTTAGGCTTCTCTTTTAACAAGGCGATGGCCTGCATGATCTGTCCCGACTGGCAGTAGCCACATTGTGGAACGTTGAATTGCATCCACATCTTTTGGACGGGATGGAGCCCGTTGGCGCCAATATCCTCAATCGTCCGGATTTCGGCTCCTGCTAAGGAACTCATAGGAGTAATGCAAGCACGTATAGCGTCATCACACTTGTGAACGGTGCATGCTCCACAAAGTCCGACACCGCAGCCGAACTTCGTGCCAGTGAGGCCTAAGCTGTCACGGAGGTACCACAACAGAGGCGTATCCGGGTCGCCGTCGAAAGAGTGTGCTACGCCATTTACTTTGAATTGAATCGCGTTCGCCATATCGTGAAATCGGCAGCACTTCGCGTGCCACCTTGATGCTATGGGGCGGATTGCCTCTTGTGACGGATCAGCGTCTCTACGGTGTGATTAGCCGGGCTGCGTGTCATGCTGTCGACAAATCTAGCCAGCAGTGTCGAAATGTGGACTGAGGCCGTGCCTCTGCAGCACAACCCAGCGCTGGGATCGCATTTAATGCATTGCGATGAGTTCACTGAGAGTGGAAAGGCGTGTGCAAGTTAAGAGCTCTTATGGACATCGGCCTACTTCTTTTGCGACTCACTACAGGGTTGACACTGGCTGCGCATGGAGCACAGAAATTGTTCGGCTGGTTCGGTGGTCCGGGCCTGAGTAGCACCGCTCAGTTTTTTGAGGTGCTCGGGTTTCCGCCCGGGCGACGACATGCTCTTATGGCGGGACTCGTCGAGATTGGCGGTGGCCTGCTTCTCGCGCTTGGATTTGTTACTCCCTTTGCGGCAGCGACGATCGTCAGCGTGATGCTCGTCGGAGCTGTGAGCGTGCATGTCAAGAATGGCTTCTTCGCCCAGAATGGCGGATACGAGTACGCTCTCCTCCTCGGTGTCGCCGCGTTGACGCTAGCGTTCACCGGGCCAGGCTCACTGTCACTGGACGACTTGCTCGGCCATTACCTCAGCGGCACATTCTGGGGCGTGGCTGCGCTATTGGCTGGCATCATTGGCGGCGTAATCCCACTTATGCAGCGCCGCCGAGCGTTCCCACAGCAGACTGCAGCTGTCAAGTAATCGTCCCGCAGTCTGTTTGCCGAATCCTGGGTTTGCCTTCCATCTCGACTGACACTGTAAGAAAAGAAAAAAGAATGGGAAATGCCCCTTAACGGCTGAATTGGAAAGGCACGTGCTTCCCTTGAAGGTGAGGAGACCAGATGAAGCGTCTTACAGCAGATCAGGTGAAACTCGGATTTATTGGCTTGGGTAACATGGGAAGCCGGATCGCAAAGCGCCTGCTTGATCATGCATACCGAGTTTCCGTTTACGACGTGGATCGCACCAAGGTGGAGGCCGTCGCTTCATACGGCGGTGTCGTCGCGAACAATATTCTTGAGCTGACACGCGGCACCGACGTGCTGCTCTCCTGCTTGACGAACGATGAGGCAGTTCGCAGCGTCTACACCGGGCCTGGCGGGGTTCTTGCCGGGGCGCAGCCTGGAACCGCCGTTCTCGAGATGAGCACGATCTCGCCAGAAACTTCCCGTGAAGTGAACCGTCTCGCTGCGGCGCGTGGCATCGACGTACTGGATGTCGCGATCTCAGGCAGCACTCCTGCGGCCGAAGAAGGCATCCTCACCCTGCTGGTAGGCGGCCACCAAGAACTGTTTCTTGCCGCTGAACCAATATTTCAGGCAGTCGCAAAACGATACTTTCTTCTCGGCGGCTCCGGTGCTGGAACGGCGATGAAGTTGGTCGTGAACACGCTGCTGGGCGTGGGCATGCAGGCAATTGCTGAGGCTGTGGTTCTGGGGGAAAGAACTGGCCTGGATCGCGAAAGGTTGCTCGAAGTTCTATCGCAGACCGCTCTCATCGCTCCCGCCCACTTGGGAAAGCTCGCAAGGATAGCGGCCAACGATTACACCCCGCAGTTTCCATTGCGCCTGATGAACAAGGACTTCCAGTTGATTCTGAAGGCAGCGGCAGAGGGGGACATCTCCATGCCGGTGACCGAAGCAGCATTTCGCGTCAATGCAGATGAGTTGCCGCATGCCAATGAAGAAGACTTCTCGGCTGTCTTGCGGCGAATGGAGGAAGTTGCCGGCATCGCACGCATTCCGTCGGCTCCGGTGCCGGCCGTCCCGGGAACAAAATCCGGTGAGTGAACGGGATCAAAGGCAGATGTGGCTAGCAGCAGTAAATGGAGGATTTCTGGATCGCACAGAACGGCATCGTAGCGAGGCAGATCCGCTAGCGCCATGCTACTCGCGTTGCTTTTCTTCGACTCATCTAGAACCGAGGTTGGTTGAGTGCCTTGCTGCGTAGCTAGCCCTGGCCGCTGAGACCTGCATCGCTAGGTTGGAGGACGCACCGTTTGTTTACCAATGCACTGCTTTCTCTTTCCGCAACGCGACCCTAGTCGTCCCTAGATTCCGGAGCCACAGATTACGCTCGCGTTCAGCCGTCGGAATGGGATTGTCTGGCCGCTTTTGCAACGACGCGACCATTTGGCGCTTTCCAGCGACTATTCGCAGTCTCGAATACATTTCTGATTTCGAGACCGTAAGAACTACTTCGCTTTAGCGACAGTGCGAATGTACTTCACCAAAGCGTCGATTTGATCCTTACTCAGCCGAGTTGCGAAGGCAGGCATATTTCCTCGCCCTTGAGCGACGACGTCAGCCAGCTGCGCGTCAGACTGCTGTTGAACTTGCGCTGAGTGAAAATCGGCGGCGTGCAAGCTCTTTCCCACGGCACTTCCACGTCCATCTTGACCGTGGCAGGAGACACAGTTCGTTTTGTATGTAGTTGCCGCGGAGTTGTTCGCCGACTGTCCGAACACAAGCGATCCGCAAGTTCCTAAGAAAATTGCAAATGCCAAAATTTTCGCGAGTAATCTTTCACACATAGTTTTCTAAGCTCCGTTTTGAATTACGCGTTACGAATGCACGTTGTGTTCCAGTCAAGGGGAGGATTGGCGTTGGACCAAAAGGCCATAGATCCGCTTACTTACAGAACTGGATCCTCAGGGTGCTCTTACCTTCTACTTCGTTCAGCAAAAGGTCGTCTCAAGACCCGTCCGAATACTGACGCGCTATCAACCTACCGACACTCAAGCCTTGTTTATCCGTCTGTCGACGCTTCTCCTTTCACTGCGGCAACTAGTTCGCGCAGTCCGACGGCGCTGGGCCGGCTTCCATAGTGGGAGCGATCGCGCAATGAGGATGTATGGGCAGTGTGGGATGGTTTGGATGTCCGCATGCATAAATACGCCGAAATCTCGTGAAGGGCGAAAGCGAATACACAAAATGGGAAGGGGAACGCGCGGTTTGCTGGTATCTATTTCGATTGCGATGATGCAGAGCCTGGCTCACGCGCAACGGATATCCGTCCCAAAAGAAATGCCCTCGGCTATATCGATAACCGTTGACGACGGATCCGGAGCGAACCAGCCCGCGCCCATCCAGTACGGATCTCTGGATCAGAAAGCAAAGCCGCTTTGCAGCTTACGGGTCCCAGATAGCTCAGCCTCATCCTCGCCAAATACAAAGGGAGCGCAGGCGGCCGAGACGGTACTCACCTACAGGCCTCTCTCCCCAAGGTGCAAATTCGATTTGTTTCTGAAGCAGACCTATTCACCCTACACGTTCGCGTCGGCAGGTTTTCAGGCGGTTTGGGCGGACGCTACGGGGCGTTGGCCGCACTATGGAGAAGGTGCCCAGGGCTTGGCGAAGCGATTTGGCGCGACTTTGGCGGATACAGAGTCGCGGAGGTTCATTCAGACTTTTGCATTGTCGACAATCCTACATCAGGATCCCCGCTATTTTCCTTCGAACAGACGAGCATTCATTTCCCGGGGATGGTATGCAGTGACGAGAGTGGTGGTCACAAGAAATGACAATGGCGACGGGACATTTAACAGCTCCGAGTTTCTGGGAGCTTTGTTCACGAGTTCGTTGCAGAACGCCTACTATCCAAGACCCGACCGAACGTTGGGTGACACGCTAAATCGCTTTGCTGGCGCCTTGAGCTCTGATGCGATTAGCGATCTTCTACGGGAGTTTACGCCCGATATGAAGCGCCTCTTCCGAAAGCACGCACCGAAGAAAATCCGGAAGATCGAGGAGCGGCTTCCTATCCCTGAGGATGAGAAGCCGTAAGCAGGGTAAGGCAGGCATGCCCCTGGACTTGCTGAGGAGCATGCTTACGGCAGAGTTGTTTTGGAACAAGAGTTGCTCACAATCGTAGCGACACAACCCCCAAGAGGTGAGCTTGGGTGACCGGCTGCGATCTCTTCCGTATGCCGCTCTGCTTTCCCAGGCCGCCTCTCCCTCCTCGTCCATCCAAGTTGCAACAATCGCGTTGTTGTTCTGCCTCACGTGAAATTACTTGCGCGCAAACGGTGGGCCTGCCCTTTCGCCGGTCTGGCAGTAGCAACGCTGCGGCGTTAGCTTTCCCAGCCAGAACTCGGCCGCGCACGGTACCCTCCGTCAATCGGCAGGTCGACTTCATTCAGGTCGAAGCCAGTCAAAATGCGGACATGCTGTCAGCCTCAGGACGCCCCCAGTTTCTCGCAAGCCCGATCTCACCAACGCAATCGAGCCATGCCACTGAAAACACGCGGATAAGTACGTAGCTGCGATTGGAAAGAGACGTGCCTGTTGTTCCAGTGTCGGGGAGGGAAGGGGACATGGAAGGGGCAGAGGCATACGTCGGATGTGAACAGATCCTCAACGTAGGCAACAAACAAGCCGTGACTCGAAAAATGGAGGAGCTTGTCTCAAGCCGCCGAGCGTTGTTCTTCAAACGCGCTTATCGCGTACTAGGCAATGCAGCCGACGCAGAGGATGCGGTTCAAGACGCACTTTTTTCCGCCTTCAAACATTTGGAGCAGTTCAGGGGAGAGTCACAGATGTCGACATGGCTCACCACGATTGTCACCAATTGTGCGCGGATGCAATTGCGCAGGCGGGTACACCAGCTTCACGTTTCCCTGGAGGAACCGATGGGGGAGGAACGGAAGTATTTCGTGTCAGAACGACTGGCGCACTACGGATCGAATCCCGAAGACGAGTGCCGCCGTTCCGAACTCAATACACGCCTAAAACGTCTGGTGGCAGAGCTCTCGCCCCGGTTGCGCAAGACATTCCAGTTGCGGGAGTTGGATGGCCTGAGCACGAGCGAAGCAGCACACATCCTGGGAATTCCAGAGGGAACCGTGAAGGCCCAATTGGCAAGAGCACGCGCGAAGCTCAGACAGTCGCTACGCCGGACTCGCTCGACTGCAGCGGTATCCCGGTGACTGACACGTTGCTGATCAGGGGAGTGTAGTAACCCGAGACAGGAAGAAATTCTATGTGGATCGTTCGACTCGCATTACGGCGCCCGTACACATTCGTAGTTATGGCCATACTCATCCTGGCGATGGGCGTCCTCGAGATTTTTCGTACCCCAACAGACATTTTTCCCAACATCAATATTCCGGTGGTCAGCATCATTTGGTCCTTCAACGGTCTCGTCCCTAAGGACATGAACGACCGTATTATCAGCATTACCGAGCGGGCACTCACCACCACCGTAGACAATATTCAGCACATCGAGTCGCAATCGCTAAATGGAATTGCTGTCGTCAAAGTGTTTCTGCAGCCAACTGCGAGCGTGGAGAGGGGCATTGCGCAAATTACGGCGGTATCTCAAACTCAGTTGAGGCAATTACCGCCGGGAACAACGCCGCCGCTGATTCTGGCTTACAGCGCATCGAGTGTGCCGGTTCTGCAGTTGGCGCTCTCGGGACAGGGTCTTTCCGAGCAGCAACTCAACGACTACGGCCTCAATTTCATTCGTACCCGGCTCATCACGGTTCCGGGAGCATCGGTACCCTATCCCTACGGCGGTAAACAGCGGCAGGTGCAGGTGGACCTGAATCCAGCCGCATTGCAGTCGAAGGGGCTTTCCGCCCTGGACGTGGTGAATGCCATCTCGCTGCAGAATCTAATTCTGCCAACCGGCACCTCGAAAATCGGCGGCAAGGAATACAACGTTGATGTTCCCAATGCGGCGCCGCAGACGATGGATGAGCTGAACCGTATACCCATCAAGACCATCGGGAACACGACCATCTACGTTAAGGATGTCGCCTGGGTCCGCGATGGCTTTCCGCCACAGACCAACATTGTCCGTGTCAATGGGCAGCGTTCCGTACTGCTGACCATCCAAAAAGCAGGCGATGCCTCCACGTTGAACGTCATCTCAGGCATCAAGTCGCTTCTTCCCCAAATTGCCACGGCCGTTCCGCCCCAGTTAAAGATGCAACCTCTGGCTGACCAGTCCATCTTCGTTCTGGGAGCAATCAGCGGCGTGGTCAGAGAAGCGCTCATCGCAGCGTGTCTCACGGCTCTGATGATTCTGATTTTCCTGGGGAACTGGCGAAGCACGCTCATCATTGCGACTTCGATTCCTCTTGCCATTCTTACTTCGATCATTGTGCTCAGTATCACCGGCCAAACCATCAATATCATGACGCTCGGCGGGTTGGCGTTGGCGGTGGGCATCCTTGTGGACGATGCCACGGTGGAGGTGGAAAACATCAACCGCAACCGCGAAGCAGAGCCAGACAAGGATATGGATGAAGTGGTGCTCGATAGCGCAATGCAAATTGCGACACCTGCGTTCGTGTCTACACTTTCGATCTGTATCGTGTTTGCGCCAATGTTCTTGCTGTCGGGAGTGGCGCGTTATCTCTTCCTGCCGCTGGCGGAAGCCGTCGTCTTTGCCATGCTGGCTTCCTACGTACTCTCGCGAACCATCGTTCCAACCATGGCTAAGTATTTACTTCGCAACCAGAAGATTGGTCACGAAGCTGACAGCTCGAGCCGAAATCCGTTCGTCCGACTTCAACGACGTTTCGAGGCGGGATTCGAAAAATTCCGCGGAAGCTATCACCGACTGTTGGAAGCTTGTCTTCATCACCGGAGGGCTTTCCTGGCAGTTTTCTTCGCAGCCTGTCTCGGATCTTTAGCGCTACTCATCCCGTGGCTCGGCCAGGACTTCTTCCCCAATGTCGATGCCGGCAGCTTCAAGCTTCACGTGCGTGGTCCGACCGGCATGCGCATTGAAGACACGGCCTTCTTGTGCGATTTGGTCGAGAATTCGATTCGCCGCGAGATTCCGGCAGCCGAAGTGAAAAGCATGATCGATAACATTGGACTGCCTTATAGCGGGATCAATCTTTCGTACAGCAATTCGGCTCCAGTGGGCACCTCGGACGCCGACATCCTGGTGACGCTGTCGGCAAAGCATCATCCTACCGACAACTATGTCACCCAACTTCGTGTGAAACTCGCGAAGGAATTTCCGGGAGTGATGTTCGCGTTCCTTCCTTCCGACATGGTTACTCAGATATTGAACTTTGGACTGCCGGCTCCGATTGACATTCAGGTCACCGGTAACGACCTGGAAGGGAACCGGGCCTGGGCGAGCCAGTTGCTTCAGCAAGTCAGATACGTGCCTGGAACGGCTGACCTGCGGATTCAGCAGCCTTTCGATCAACCGTATCTACACCTCCGCGTGGAACGTACGAAAGCTCAGGAACTTGGCTTCACGGCACACGACATCGCACAGAATCTCCTGGTTTCGCTTAGCGGCAGTTTTCAAACCTCTCCCACTTTCTGGGTCGATCCGAAACAGGGAGTCAGCTACCAGATTGCGACCCAAACACCGCAATATCGGACAAGCAGCTTGCAGGATCTGGTCAACATTCCAGTTACTGGAACCAACCCCACCGCTGCCCCATCGCTTATGGCAAGTCTGGTGTCTGTGAAGCGAGATGCTGGCATGGCAGTTGAGTCCCACTACGACATCGCACCGGTGATTGATATTTTCGGTTCGGTGAGTGGCCGCGATTTGGGCGGAGTCTCTCGCGATATCAACAAACTTATCGAAGCGGCGCGCAATCGACTGCCGCGTGGCTCGCAAGTGACGATTCGCGGCCAGGTGCAGACGATGCGGTCTTCTTATGTGGGTCTTCTGAGCGGATTGCTGGTTGCGATCCTATTGGATTACCTGCTTATCGTGGTCAACTTCCAATCATGGCTCGATCCTTTCATCATGATTTCCGCATTGCCTGCGGCACTGGCCGGAGTCGCCTGGTTCTTATTCATCACGCACACCACCCTGAGCGTTCCCGCGCTCATGGGAACGATCATGTGTATGGGTGTGGCTACAGCGAACAGCATTCTGGTGGTGAGCTTCGCTACTGAGCAAATGGCGGAAGGGAAGGACCCGTTGGCAGCCGCCTTGGAGGCGGGCTTCACCCGTTTTCGTCCCGTGCTGATGACTGCCCTGGCAATGATCATTGGGATGGTTCTTGGCGGTCTGATTTTCGCAACTGTCTCTACTCTGTTCTTCGTGCCGACCTTCTTCAGCGTATTGCATGGGTGGAGACAAAGCCGCGAGCTGGATCGGAAGGCAACCGCTTAGGCGCGAAGGTGAGGATTATGAACGACATCGAAATCAAAGAGACGATCGGCCAACCTGAGACGGTCCCATTGAGCCATGGGAACGCAAGCAAGCCATCCTCTAAACGCTGGTTAACCGCGCTGGTCATCGCGCTCATTGTCGCGGCGGTACTGATTTTCGGGATCCGCTCGCGCGTGAAAGCCGAGAGCAATTTGCGAACAGTGACTGCGCAGATGGCCATGCCTTCGGTATCGGTGGTCAAGCCCAAGCAAACTGCGTCCGCTCAGGAAATCATCTTGCCAGGAAATATACAACCGTTTATCTCATCGCCGATCTACGCCCGGACGGATGGATACCTGAAAAAGTGGTATTTCGATATCGGAGCCCACGTCAAGGCCGGACAGTTGCTCGCCGTTATCCAGACTCCAGAGCTCGATCAGCAGTTAGCGCAGGCACGCAGTACTCTTGCGACCGCCCAGGCGAATCTGGAGCTGGCGAAGATCACGAGAGATCGTTACCAGGGATTGCTGACTAAACGTGCCGTGGCTCAGCAAGACGTTGACAACGCAGTAGGAACGTTCAACGCTAACAAGGCTGTTGTCGACGCCGACATGGCTAATGTTCAACGCTATCAAGCGCTGGTATCGTTTGAGAAGGTATACGCTCCTTTCGATGGCGTGATCACCGCCCGCAACACGGACATTGGTGACCTTATCAATTCTGGCAGCAGCACCGCGCCCAGGACCAACCTGTTTGACATCGTTCAGCCCGGCACCTTGCGCGTGTACGTGAACGTGCCCGAGGAGTACTCGCGAGGCATAATACCCGGCCAGACCGCTACCGACATCGTGCTAGCCGAGTTTCCCGGCGAGAAGTTCTCGGGAAAGTTAGTGCGCACCTCCAGCGCCATCAATATGACTACACGCACGCTGCTGGCGGAGATTGATGTCGACAATCCCAAGGGCACCCTGCTGACGGGCTCTTATGCAGAGGTACACCTCAAGGTTCCCGGACAGGGTTCTACGTTTCTCATTCCAGTGAACACGCTTATTTTTCGATCGCAAAAGTTGCAGGTCGGTGTGGTTCGAGACGGGAAGGTCGTGCTCGCAGAGGTGACACCAGGCCATGATTTCGGGGCTGAAATTGAGATTGTCGCCGGCCTGAAAGCCGACGACCAGGTGGTTCTGAATCCGCCCGATTCTCTCGTTACTGGACAACAGGTTCAGATCGTAAACGCGACACTGCCTGGGGATACAAAATGATGCCTCCGCAAAAGAGAATCATCCACACGGACCCCAAGCCGCCAGGATGGACCGCGGTTCTCCTTCTCGCGGGAGTGCTTCAGCTTGCCGGCTGTGCCGTGGGACCTAAGTACAAAACTCCTGCGACCCCAACTCCACCCGCATATCAGGAGATGGGGAACTGGAAAACTGCGCAACCCAATGATCACAACCTGGGCGGAAACTGGTGGGAACTGTTTCAAGATTCTCAGCTCAACTCATTGGAACAGCAGATCAACGTTTCCAATCAGAACCTGAAAGCGGCAACAGCGCAGTATCAGCAAGCTCGGGCCGCACTACGCTACAATCGCGCCGATTACTACCCCACAATCACGGCGAATCCTTCGGCGAGCCGCAACCGGTATTCCAATAACCGTCCCCCGCAAACCTCAATATTTAACGGCATTACGTTTAACGATTTCACCGTGCCTCTTGATTTGTCTTATCAGGTCAATGCATGGGGACGGGTGAGTCGTAGGGTGGAGTCTTATCGCGAGCAAGCCCAAGCCAGCGCCGCGGATCTGGCCGTGGTGAATTTGAGTCTACACGCCAATCTGGCTATTGATTATTTCGCAGCGCGCACCTTGGATGCCGAGGAAAAATTGTTGAAGGATACGGTTGCGCAATATGAACAAGCACTGCAACTGAATGTGGACCGATACAACGGAGGTCTTGCTTCCGAGGTAGAAGTGGAGCAAGCTCGGACGATCCTCGAAACGACTAGAGCACAGATGATCGATGTAGGGGTCGCCCGCGCGCAGTACGAGCATGCGGTCGCGATACTGATCGGCAAACCTCCGGCCGAGTTCAGTCTTCCACCGTTGCCGCTCACAACGCCACCGCCAGCGATACCCGTTGGTGTGCCTTCGGAGTTGCTGGAAAGGCGCCCGGATATTGCGGCGGCTGAACGGCTGGTAGCCTCTGCCAATGCCCAAGTGGGCCTGGCGAGAACAGCTTATTACCCACTTGTCAATATTGTGGGAGAAGGGGGTTTCAACAGCGGCACAATCACAACCTTGCTTCAAGGACCAAGTGCAATATGGTCCGTCGGCCTTTCCGCCTCGATGACGATCTTCGATGTGGGCAGGCGACGAGCTCTCTCCGACGAGGCAAAGGCAGGCTACGACTCTTCGGTTGCATCCTACCGTGAAACCGTTCTCAGCGCGTTCCAGCAAGTTGAGGACAACCTCGCGGGACTGCGAATCCTCGAACAGGAGGCCGGAACCCAAGCTACGGCGGTGCAAGCGGCGCAACGCTCCCTCTCGCTATCAACCACCCGATATGAAGGCGGAGTTACCAGCTATCTTGAAGTGATTACCGCTCAAAACGCTGCTCTGTCGGACGAAGTGACCGCAGTGAATATTCTTGGACGAAGAATGGCGAGCGCAGTGTTGTTGATTCAGGCTCTCGGTGGCGGATGGGACCGATCCACTCTGCCTGACCGACCCGAATGCTGTGGCAAACTGGTTAGCCGCAATTCCAATCCATAATATTAATGGAGAAGCGTGGACGACAGGAGCATTTCAACTCGTGTTCAGCGCAGTGGGAGCTCTCCGGAAGTGGACTTACGTTGCGAATGACGCAAATAACAAGACCGGGCCCCTGGATTCATCTGTAAGGAATCACATTTAGTGCATCGAGTCCGGATGCGCCTGTCCTGGCCCCATCCCATCGTGGCCGCTCGGGATGCGAGGCCGGGAAATCCCAAGTTTCTGCATTTTATGGATCAGCGTAGTCCGCTTCAAGCCAAGTTTAGTGGCGGCTCCTTTGGGGCCGCCGATTACCCAACCGACTCGTTCAAGTGTTTGTAAAATGACGGCGCGCTCGGAATCCCTCAGAGTCGTTGCGGTGCGTGGAACCGTGAGATCCTGGGACCCAACGGGAGGTAATGGGTTCGGGAGCACGCCGTCGTCTGAAAGGATCACCGCTCGTTCGATCAGGTTCTGCAGTTCGCGGATGTTCCCCGGCCAGTGGTAGGAGCTGAGCGCAGACATTGTCGTCGTAGGAACGTGCTCGATTTGCTTACCCATCCGGCGTCCCAACATCTCTACAAAATGCATTACGAGGCATGGAATGTCTTCGCCGCGGTCGCGCAAAGGCGGGAGAAGCACGGGAAATACATTTAGACGATAGTAAAGGTCACTGCGAAATTCACCCCGCTTCACCATCTCGGTTAAATCACGGTGTGTGGCGGCTACCAGCCGAACGTCCACTTTGTGGGTACGAGCGCTACCCAATCTCTCGAACTCTTGTTCCTGCAATACACGCAGCAGCTTGGGTTGCAACGCCGGCGGAATGTCCCCAACCTCGTCGAGGAACAGGGTTCCCTTGTCGGCCAACTCAAAACGACCGGTCTTCTGAGCGATGGCTCCCGTAAAGGCACCTTTCTCGTGACCAAAAAGCTCGCTTTCGAGAAGATCCAGTGGGATGGCAGCGCAATTCAGTCTTACAAACGGCTGTCCATACCGCGGGCTGATATTGTGAATCGCGTGCGCGATCAGTTCCTTGCCCGTGCCTGTTTCTCCCTGGATGAGAACCGTGGAACCCGTAGGAGCCACGCGTTCGACCTGCTCGAGGACCGCCTCCAGAGCAGCACTGTTACCTATGATCTGCTCGAATCTACGCTCTTTCCAATCCTGATTGCTGTATCCGAATTGCTGCGAAGCTCCCACAGAGAACCTCCTGGGCACGCATGAACGGTGGCTTAACGGGCTTCACTCTCGAGAGCTGCTCGAACATTCTGCAGCAGAATTTCATCATCGAAAGGTTTTGCCAGGAACTCCGATGCGCCTGCTCTCAATGCCTGCATTCGCATCCGTGCGTCGCCGTGTGCGGTGATGAAGATGGTCGGAATCCTGCAACGGTTGGCGTTCAGCTCGGCCTGCAATTCCAGACCGGACATTCCCGGCATGCGAATATCCGCGATCAGACATGCGGCCTGGTGCAGCGTACCGGACTTCAAGAATTCTTCTGCCGACGAGAACGCTTGCGCCGGCATTCCTACAGATTTCAGCAAGCCCTGCAATGCGCCCCGCATCAGCTCGTCGTCGTCAACAATCACCACCATTTTCGCCTTCGCCTCAGTAACCATACTAAGAAGGTAGCGCTCTCCAAACGGGGGCGCAATTATGCCTTGGTATGAGGAGGTTAATACTGGTCGGCGGGACTCAGTGCAGTGAGTCGATTGTGGTGCATTGAGCTACTTCTGACCCGATGAAGG
>QIAH01000212.1 GCA_003225465.1 Acidobacteriota bacterium
CATTGCACCGGCAGAGGACGCGGGCGAAGGTCCAGGGTCAGGCGGGCATTCTCGAACCAGCGCGAAGGTAACTGAAAGCGGGCGTGCAGGCGGGAACTTCCGGACCAACGACTTTCCACCACTTTGCCCCGGCCGCGGCAGGCGATCTGGACCCAACGGAGGGCGGCCGCGCCCTTGCGCCGGTTATAACGCGCGAAGGCGTAGTACCAAATGCCCAAGGAGACGATGGCACCCAACGCGTCAATCAGTAACAGGCGCCCCACAGAGGACCTCGTTTACTGAGATGGTACGTCCGAATATGCACGAAGGGCAAGAGCGGGAAAGCTAATTTTTATTGGCACTTACGAATGCGCTTGGGAGACGGTTGTGGGTCACGTCCCGGGAGAATGGACAAGATCGGGCGGCGCTACACTGGAGCGGATGAGCCCGGAGTTCAGAATCCGAGAGTTTCGGCGGGCGGATTTCTTCCGGCTCTGGGAGATTGACCAGAAGTGCTTCGCAGCTGGCGTGTCCTATTCTCAGCCGGAGCTTCTTTTTTACATGCGGCGGCCGCGGGCGTTCACGCTGGTGGCGGAGCGCGACGTCTCAGGAAACGGTACGGGAGTCCAGAGCACAGAAATGGAAACCGTGGGTTTCATTGTGGCGGAGGCCGCAAGAGTCACCGGGCACATTATTACCATCGATGTGCTCGAGGAGGCCAGGCGCAGCGGGCTGGGTTCGCGGCTCATGGCTGCGGCGGAGGAGCGGCTGCGCGCGCAAGGCTGCAGTGCTGTTTCGTTAGAGACGGCGGTTGACAATGCTGCTGCGCTTGCGTTCTACAAGAAGCACCATTATTTCCTGGTGAAAACGATCCCACGCTACTATTCGACCGGGGTCGACGCATTCGTGCTGAAAAAGGATTTGCTGTCGGACGGTGTGAACCGATAAGGTCACGACGTGACGAGGCATCGGTTTTCAACTGCTGCGGCGAAGGACGGTGTTACCGTCCTGCTGGGCTACATTCTTTCTGCTTTTCCCCAGCGCTTAATGAATTTTGCTGCAGTTGGCGGCTGCTCCAGGGATATCCGATGAAAATTGCGATTCAGGGGGAGTTGGGCGCGTTCAGCCATGAGGCTGCATCGAGGATGGTGCCACGATGCACCATTGTTCCCTGCGCGCGCTCGGCCGAGGTTTTCGAGCGGGTCGAGCGGGGATCAGTGGACGGGGCGGTGATCCCGATTGAGAATTCGCTGGCGGGCTCGGTCGGGGAACACCTGGATCTTCTGCTTAGCAAAAATGTGTTTGTTCAGGGGGAATTTCCCCTGAGGATCGCACACAACCTGATTGCGGCGCCTGGAGTCAAACTGCGAGATGTGCAGAAGGTGTACTCGCATCCGGTGGCCCTGGACCAGTGTCGTGAGTTCTTTCGGCGACATCGGCACATCGAGCCGGTCGCGTTCTATGACACAGCGGGCAGCGTCAAATATGTCGTGGAACAACGTGTCCACAACGCGGCAGGCATCGCGGGCAAGCAGGCCGCCAGGGTGTATGAAGGATTCATCCTGAAAGCAGGGATTGAAGATGATAAGCGAAACTTCACGCGCTTCTTCCACATTCGCAAGGGACGGCGCGTACGTCGTGGATCGAACAAGACCTCGCTCGCATTCAGTGTGAAAAACATCCCGGGAGCATTATTCAAAGCCCTGAGCGTGTTTGCCTTGCGGGACATAAGTTTGAGCAAGATTGAGTCGCGGCCGGTGCGGGGGCGACCTTGGGAATATGTGTTCTATGTCGATATTTTGCGGGGAGACGACGAGGCGGCCCGGAACGCGTTGAGGCATCTTGGGGAGGTCGCTGACCTGGTTAAGGTGCTAGGGGTTTACCCGGCGGCATAGATCGATCACAGGGATCGTCACCTGAACAGGTGAGGAAGGACACAGTTTCCCGCCCGTACCCTCTTTTTTATGCTCGCGAGGTCGCCGTAGGATCGGGAAGCGGCCATGGCGGCGAGGGTAACCTGTACCATAGGAACGGTGCAAACCTGAGGGAAGAGGTTTAGAATCCAACGCTCTACGGGGAATATCCCGTCCGGCCTGCATCTTTTTAAGCATCAGACTCATCAAAACTTGAGCGAGATACACTCAAGGAGAAAAATGGCACAGCAGCCGCGCTCCGAGCGCCCCACAAAAGCAAAAGAAGAGAAGGAACAGCAGCAGGACGAGCGGTCTCTGCCGGTGTTGCCGGTTCGGGATACGGTTCTATTCCCGCATGCGGTGCTGCCGCTGACGGTGGGAAGGGAAAGTTCTGTTCAGTTGATCAATTCACTAGGCGAGGACAAGACCATTGTGGTGGTCGCGCAGCGCGAGGCGCGCGTGGATACTCCGCAGCCCAGTGATCTGTACAGTGTCGGCACGCTGGCAGTGGTCCACAAAGTTGTGAAAATGCCCAATCAGAGCCTATTCGTGTTCGCAGAAGGCCTGGAGCGGGTGAAGTTGAGCGAATTTACGCAGTTGACGCCGTTTATGCGGGCGGGTTTCACGTCCATTGCGGAGACGGTCCCGACCAAGACGGCAGAGATCGAAGCACTGCAACGCAATGTTTTGACGCTGTTCCAGCAGATTGTGGCGGGTTCGCCGACGTTGTCGGACGAGCTCTCGACCGTGGCCATGAATATCGAAGAACCGGGCCGCCTGGTGGACTTTATTGCCTCGTCCCTCCCATCGCTTTCGACTTCCGACAAGCAGGAGACGCTGGAAACGACCGACGTTAATGTGCGGCTCGAGAGGATCAACCAGCACCTGGCCAAGGAGCTGGAAGTTCAGCAACTACGCAACAAGATCCAGTCGGAAGTGCAGGACAAGGTCCAGCAGACGCAGCGGGAGTACTACCTGCGCGAGCAGATGAAGGCCATTCAGAAGGAGCTGGGCGAGCAGGACGAAGGGCAACGCGATATTGACGATTTCAAACAAAAGATTGAAGCCGCCGGCATGCCCGATGAGGTGAAGAAAGAGGCTCTGAAGGAGCTAGGCCGGCTTTCGCGCATGTCCCCGATGGCTGCAGACTATGGCGTCACTCGCAACTACATTGAGTGGTTGTCGGTGCTGCCGTGGTCGAAGGCTTCCGGCGGGGAAGTGGATATTCCGAAGGCCAAGGAGATCCTGGATGCGGACCACTACGACCTGAAGAAGGTCAAGGATCGCATTCTCGATTATCTTTCGGTGCGGCGTTTGAAGCCGAACATGAAAGGGCCAATCCTGTGCTTTGTCGGCCCCCCGGGCGTGGGAAAGACTTCGCTGGGGAAATCGATTGCGCGTGCCCTGGGGCGCAAATTCGTGCGGATTTCGTTGGGTGGCGTGCACGACGAAGCCGAGATTCGTGGACACCGTCGCACTTATATCGGTGCTTTGCCTGGGCAGATCATCCAGGGAATCCGCCGCGCTGAAACCAAGGATCCGGTGTTCATGCTGGATGAGATCGACAAGGTAGGACGGGATTTTCGAGGTGATCCGGGATCGGCCTTGCTGGAAGCGCTCGACCCCGAGCAGAACTCGACCTTCCGCGACAACTACCTGGATGTACCGTTCGACTTATCGAAGGTGCTTTTCATCACGACGGCGAACATGCTCGATCCGATTGCGGAGCCGCTGCGCGACCGCATGGAAATCATCGAACTGCAGGGCTACACGGAAGAAGAGAAGGTGCACATCGCGTTTCAGTATCTGGTTCCTCGTCAGGAAGAGGAAAACGGTGTGACGGGTGAGCAGATCGAATTTCCGGAGGAGACGATACGGCATGTGATCCGGCACTACACGCGGGAGGCGGGCGTGCGCAACCTGGAGCGCACGATTGGCACGATCTGCCGCAAACAGGCGCGACGGCTGGCGGAAGGAAAGACGGAAAAGCTGGTAGTTACGCCGGAAACCGTCCAGGAATTTCTGGGTGGGATCAAGATCCGGACCGAAGGCGAGATCGCCGAGCGCACCAAACGCGCAGGCGTGGCGGTCGGGCTGGCTTGGACGCCCACCGGCGGAGACATCCTTTTCGTGGAAGCGAACACCATGAAAGGCAAGGGTGGCTTCACCATGACCGGACAGATCGGTCAGGTGATGCAGGAGTCGATGCAAGCGGCTTTAACCTGGGTGCGGTCGAACGCAACCCGGCTCGGGATTCAGGAAAGCTTCTTCTCGGATCACGATATTCATATGCACGTGCCGGCGGGCGCAATTCCGAAGGATGGTCCTTCGGCGGGAGTAACCATGGCAACCACCCTGGTCTCGCTGTTGACTGATCGCCGAGTACGGCCGTACCTGGCCATGACCGGCGAAATCACGCTGAGCGGGAATGTGCTTCCCGTGGGTGGCATCAAGGAAAAGGTGCTCGCGGCCAAACGGGCGGGGGTACGGGATGTCATCCTTCCGGCGGATAATAAGACGAATGTTGAGGAAGATCTGACGCCCGAGCAACTCGAAAACCTGAGCGCTCATTACGTGAAGAACATCGAGGAGGTGCTGGAACTGGCCTTACCATCGTCTCCGCGGGAAGAGAAGCAGGATGCGGAAGAGCGGGAGAAGGTGCTCAGCGGGCAGCCGGCGTAAGAGCGGTCGTTGATTATAGTCGTTGGTCGATAGTCGTTGGTTGTTGGCAAAATCAACTGCCAGTTCCTAACCTTTGGGGACTGGCGGTTTCTTTTTGCGCTGCATTCTTCGCGGTTCTTCTCTGCCAGCTTACTGAACGGATACACTAGTTCTCGTGCGGATACAGGTCCTATTCTTCGGGTTGTTGAAGGACGCGGCTGGAAGGTCCAGCGAATGGCTGGAGTTGCCGGACGGCGCAACACTGGCGGACCTCATACAGCATTACGAACTACGAATCCCGAAGCTACAGGAACTTCTGCCATCGCTGGCGTTGTCGGTCAATCAACACTACGCGGGGCCGGGAACGGTACTTGGGCACAATGATGAAGTTGCGCTTCTTCCTCCCGTAAGCGGAGGTTCGGCAGTGAGCCGAGCTGCCATTGTGCGCGAACCAATCGATACTCAAGCTGTTCTGGAGAGAATCAAACGTCCGGAAGACGGGGCCGCGATCGTTTTCGAAGGGGTGGTTCGCAACAACACGCGAGGTCGGAAAACGCTCTACCTTGATTACGAGGCGTACGAGGAGATGGCCCTGAAGCAGATGGAAGAATTAGCGGTACAGGCGGTTGAGCAATTCCATGTGCGAGATGTCGCCGTCGTACACCGGCTGGGAAGGCTCGAGATCGGCGAGACCAGCGTTCTGATCGTGGTTGCATCAGGCCATCGGGGGGCCGCGTACGAGGCGAGTCGCTGGCTGATCGACACGTTGAAGCAAAAGGTCCCGATCTGGAAGAAGGAGTACTTCGTGGACGGAGCAGTTTGGGCCGACGGAGAGCCGTTTCCGGACGAGATTCCTCGCGCTCAAGGCAGCCCCATCAGGCCAGTTGCATCTAAATGATGCGACCTTCGATGATCAAACCCGCCAGCCTGTTCCTTCTGCTTATTTTCTGCGCAGCCTGCGTCAGTTTCGCGCAGGAAGAGCCTTCCAGCACCGTCAAAGTGGATGTGAGACTGGTAAACGTATTCGTAACCGTTACCGACTCACATGGAGCGCCCATCGGCCATCTGACGAAAGACAATTTCCGATTGAGCGAGGACGGGATCGAACAAAAAATCTCCGTCTTCGATAAGGAGTCTGCGCTTCCGCTGTCGATCATCATGGCTGTTGATACGAGTTTGAGTACGAAGAAAGACCTTCCCCTGGAACTGGCATCGGCAAGACGTTTCGCGCACACGATTCTGCGGCCGGTGGATGGCCTGTCAGTATATGAGTTCAGCGAAATCGTCAACGAAGTGGTGCCCTTCACACCTGACCTCAAGGCCATCGATCGGGGCATTGACCGGATTCGCGTAGGCTCGGCAACGGCGCTTTACGACGCTCTGTACCTGGGAGCGCGGGCGCTCGGAAAACGCCAAGGGCGCAAGGTGATGGTTGTGATCACCGATGGCGGCGACACCGTGAGCAAGATGGATTATCGCGACGCCGTCCGGGCGGCCCAGGAAGCGGAGGCGATTGTCTACAGCCTCATCGTTGTCCCGGTAGAGGCAAGCGCGGGCCGCGATACCGGCGGGGAGCACGCTTTGATCCAACTCTCCGAAGACACCGGGGGCAAGTATTACTATGCCAGCTCGCTCCCTCAGTTGGATAATGCTTTTCACCAGATCAGTGATGAACTGCGTACCCAATACCTGCTCGCATACTATCCGTCTCGCCGCTTTTCCAATTCCGAGTTTCGCCGATTGCAGGTGAGTGTTCACGATATTCCGGAGGGTGCCGACTATCGAGTACGGCACCGGACGGGATATTACAGTTCGAAAACTGATTTTTGATTTATCCGCCTTAGACATCTCGTAAACAGTCGACCTTCGTTTTGTCCTTCGCAGCTTTCTTCCACTGATCCGCAACTTAGTATTTGTCCCCCGATTCGTGTACGGGATTCAGTAGCTTTCAGCGCTAGACAATTTGTTGCCGGCTTTGTGTTGAGTTGTCGCGAATTTGTCTAAAACACTTGCGACTGGCGAGTTACGTGGCGTGATGTTCTGGTGGTCTGCCGATTGCTTCACTCCACGACAGTCAATCGCTGCTCTTCGCAGCACTGCTGTACTCACAGGAGAGAGTTTATGAACAGACAAATCAGTGTGTACGTGTCCCTGTGGTTGTTGTGTCTGGGGATCATGATTGCGCTGACCGCTTCCTCATCAGCACAGACCATCATTTCAGGAGACATTGCGGGGACTGTGACCGATCCGACTGGCGCAGCCCTCCCTAACTCCACGGTCACACTTACCAGCCTGGATTCAGGAGCGGTCCAGACCGTAACCACCGATTCAACGGGAAACTTCCGGTTTCCACTGCTACGCCCCGGAGCTTACAGGCTGCAAGTAGCCGCAACGGGATTTGCCGCGGTTACTCAGACCGTGAATGCCGTGGTCGGGCAAGTTGTATCTGCGAATGTGCGAGTGTCCCTGAAGGGCACTTCTGAGCTTGTGGAAGTAACAGGCGCAGCGCCGCTGCTGGAAACAGAGAGCGCGAACTTGACGAGTACATACAGTCCCAAGCAGATCGAGTTGACTCCCAACCCCGGTGGAGACTTGACGAACTATGCATTATCGAGCCCTGGCGTCGTGCTCAGTACCGGCGCGGGGTACGGCAACTTCACTGCGAACGGGATGCCTGGTACTTCGAATCTGTTCACCGTCAACGGCGGGGACATGAACGATCCTTACAGCAACCTGAACAACTCGGGATCGAGCAACAATATGCTCGGCACAAATGAGATTCAGGAACTCACGATCGTTAACAACGGCTACACCGGGCAGTACGGCCGCGCTGCCGGGGTCAACATGAACTTCACCACCAAGGCCGGCAGCAATTCCTTCCATGGAAACGCGAAATGGGATTGGAACGGCCGATATCTGAACGCGAATGATTGGTTCAACAATCACACGGACACGCCTCGACCATTCGCGAACAGCAATCAGTGGGGCGGATCGTTCGGAGGGCCGATCGTAAAGAACAAGCTGTTCTTCTTCTTTGACTCGGAAGGACTGCGCTACGTGCTGCCTGGTGGCGGCACTCCTGTATATATCCCAACGACGCAATTTGGGAACGCCGTACTCGCCAACATCCAAGCCAGCCAACCAAACGAATTGGCGACTTATCAGAAGATGTTCCAACTGTATGCGGGAGCTCCCGGGGCATCGGCTGCCGTAGCAAATCCTGGCACAGGCGGGTGTGGAGACCTCGCCGCGAATGGGACGACGCTGATTAACGGAATCGCGTTTGGCAGCGGCGCCGCTCCGTGTACCGCGACCTTCCGGTCGGAAGTGAACAATCTCAACATCGAGCGCTTGATGTCAATTCGGGTCGATTACAACTTTTCCGACAAAGACCGCCTGAACGCCCGCTATTGGCAGGATCGCGGAACCCAACCGACGTTCACCGATCCGATCAATAAAGCTTTCAACGCGCTCAGTAATCAGCCCCAGGACGCGGGGCAGTTGACCGAAACCCACGTCTTTAGTTCACGCCTGATCAACCAGTTGATTATCGGTGGCTTCTATTACGGCGCCATCTTCGGCGTTCCGAATCTGCCGGCTTCGGAGGCGGTCTTTCCGACGGAGGTTGGCGGTCTTCACAACGGAGGCAACAATTGCACGAGCTTCGATGGTTTGTTGACGTGCTTGGGCGGCGAATACAGCCGTTATCCTTCTGGCCGCAATGTCGGGCAGTATCAGATTGTCGATGACCTGTCCTACAGCCGGGGGAATCACGACCTGAAGTTCGGGGTGAACTTCCGTCGCATTAATTTCTCAACTTACCGGCCCGCGAGAAATCAGACCGGAGTTTT
>QIAH01000213.1:0-11928 GCA_003225465.1 Acidobacteriota bacterium
AGCGGCGGGAGAAGGCGAGCACCGGATCGCGTTGAAGTATGAGGCCACCGGAGTCAACTTGGTGATGGCCGCGCCTCGGGGAAGCGCCTGCGATGTCGTTGTCCTTCAGGATGGCAAGCCGCTCACTCCGTCCCAAAAAACTATGGACACGCGCTTTCGGACCGCCAACGGCAGCGAGGAAAGCTACATTCGCGTGCAACCGGCGCGCATGTACGCGCTGGTGAACAATCCCGAGTTCGAGAAGCACACCCTCGAGTTGCGCTGTCCGGCAGGCGTAACCGCGTTTGCCTTCACCTTCACCAGCTGCGTCGATCCATCCCGGACCGCCACGGCTGCCACGGTCGACTCCCGATGATGAAGCGGGTCGTGGCTGGACTCATCGTCAGAGACGGGAAGATTCTCGTTTGCCAGCGCACCAAGCATCAAACCATGCCCCTCAAGTGGGAGTTCCCCGGCGGAAAAATCGAAGAAGGGGAGCAACCGCGCTACGCCCTGCGTCGCGAACTGGAAGAGGAGTTGGGCATCGATGCAACCATTGGCGACGAAGTCGCCCGCATCCGCCACGAGTATAAATCCGGTAACTCGGTCGAACTGCGTTTCTTCGTCGTGCGCGAGTACGGCGGCGAAATGGAGAACCGCATCTTCCGTGATATGCAGTGGGTAAGGCCGGGAGAGCTCCCGTCCTTTGACTTTCTGGAAGCGGATCTGAAGCTTGTGTCTGACCTCTCGGCCGGAAGGCTGACGCTCTAGTATGGCGCCCTAGCGATTCGTGCCATAAAGTGCCCTCCTCAAGTGTTGTCATTCCGACGCCGAACGCGGCGGAGGAATCTCGTTCACCAGAGGTGCAGCGGGCGAGCGCTTCAACAGAAAAGGCACCGCTTCCGCGATGCCTTCAAAACAATTTCGTTATCACAAACTTTAATTTTGCGAACCGTCCCGCCTCAACGGAGGATGGTCATCATCTCCGTCCTTTGGCGCTGCAGTGCGCCGCAGCTCCGGTGAGGCGTCTTTGCGATCATCCAGTTTGCGGCGGTTCTCGATCTTCGTAAGCCGTGCTTTTACGTCCTGAAATTCGGACGTATCAACTTTATAAGTCTGCCGGGCCGGCAACAGCTTCTCAATCTCTTCCTGTGATTTTCCAATCCTGTCGGGAGTCGGAGGATGGCTCTCAAATGCCTTCGAGAACGTGCCCGGCTTCTTCTTCTCCTGCGCTTCGATCTTCTCGAAGAACGCCGTAAAAGCCTGTGGATCGTAGCCGCTCTTATACATGTACTGAACGCCCAGATAATCCGCTTCCGCCTCGAAGCCACGGCTGAACTTCAACATGGCGGTCGGCAGGGCAAGGCCGGCGGCTTCCTGCGCTGCTAACCCTCCCAAACCTCCGGTGGTAAAAATGATCGGGATGGTGGCCAACTGCGCCAACGTCCCGCGAGTGTTCTCACGTGCGATGTGGCATGCAGCCACGTGAGCAATCTCGTGCGCCATCACGCCCGCGAGTTCGGCTTCGTTGTCCGCCGCCAGGATCAATCCCGTGTTTACATAGAAAAATCCGCCTGGCAGCGCGAAGGCATTGATCACGTCCGCGTCGATCACCTTGATCGTAAACGGCACTTTTGAATCCGAATTGCGAACCAGGTTCTGCCCAATACGATTCACGTACTCGGTGACGACCGGATCCTTGATCAGCTTGGAGCTGTTATCGACCTGATCGGCATACTGCCGTCCCATGTTGATCTGGCCTTCGACGCTGTACCAGTTCCCCAACCCGCGGTGACATCCCACGTTGCGGTTGCCGATGGCATCCAGGTCATTAATCCCGCCATCGTGCTTGAGCTTTGTCGGGTCAGGGGAAGTTGGTTCGTCCGCAGGGGCGGCGAGCGCCAAACCGCTACAGAACAACAAAACAATGGCGAGCCCGGTTGGCAATAAACGTTTCATGGGAGAGTACCCCCTTGCAGACACAAAAACACCCATAGATTAGACGCCCGAAAAACGAGGAAGGTTTCCCCGAATTGAGGCTTACTGTTAATTCAGTTTACGCCGATATACCATTCCCATCCAGTGAGATAGCTCACCCGCCGGCGCCGGTCAGGCTCTGCCACACCAGGGCCGTCGTAAGTCCAATCACCAGAACCGTCGTCGCCCATGCAACCACGTTGAAGAGACGGGAGTTTACGTAATCGCCCATCAACTCCTTGCGGTTGATCAGCAGGAGCATGAAGATCAGCACAAATGGCAGAACTGCCCCGTTGACTACCTGCGACAGGATGGTGATTTTTACCAGGGGCAGGTTCGGCGTGAGGATGACGCCTGCCCCGGCGACAATCAGGATGGTGTAAAGCCAGTAAAAGACGGGAGCCTCGCCGAATTTCCGGCCCACGCCCGATTCAAATCCCAGGCCTTCGCACACGGTGTAGGCGGTCGAAAGCGGCAGGATCGACGCAGCAAACAAAGACGCATTGAACAGACCCATGGCGAACAGAACGTATGCATAATCTCCGGCCAGCGGGCGCAGCGCCTGCGCCGCATCCTTTGCGTTCTGTACGTTGCGGTATCCGTGCACATAAAGTGTGGCGGCACAAGCCACGATGATGAACCACGCCACCACGTCCGTGAAAATGCAGCCGGTGATGACATCCAGCTGCGAGGCTTTGAACTGGCGTCGGGTGACCCCCTTTTCCACGATGGACGATTGCAAGTAGAACTGCATCCAGGGCGCAATCGTCGTGCCCACCAATCCCACGACCATGTACACGTAGCCTTGCTGAAGCCAGTCGGACCGCGCCGGCGGCTTGATCGTCGCAACCATCGCTTCGATCCACGCAGGCTTCGCCATAAAACCGGCAACGATGTAGGTGATGTAGAAAAACGACGCCGCCAGAAATACCTTTTCGACCGTCTTGTACTGCCCCTTCACCACGATCAGCCACACGATCACCGCACAGACCGGCACGGTGTAGTACTTGGAGAGCCCGAACAGCTCCAGGCTGCCGGCAATGCCGGCAAACTCCGCCACCACGTTGCCGAAATTGGTAATCAGGATTCCGATCATCATGAAGAAGGTGATGCGGAATCCGAATTCCTCGCGGATCAGATCGCTGAGGCCTTTGCCCGTGACCGCCCCCATGCGCGCAGTCATCTCCTGGACCACGATCAGCGCGATCGTGATTGGAATCATCGTCCATAGCAGCTTGTAACCGAACGTTGCGCCCGCAGACGAGTAGGTCCAGATGCCGCCGGCATCGTTATCGACGTTCGCGGTGATAAAACCCGGGCCGACCACTGCAAAGAACAGCAGGATCCGGGTCTGCCAGCGTCTCAGGAACCTCATGGGCACATTTCAAAAACATGGGCAGAGCCAACGACCTGACAGAATAAATGGGGATGTGAAATCTGGATAGGTCAAATCTTTGAATTCAGCTCTTTGAACCCAACGCACGACCGCGCGTATGGCGAACAGAACACTGCCTCGTCCCATCTTGTCATTCCGAAGCCGAACGCGGCGGAGGAATCTGTTTCTCCACAGCCGCATACTCCATCCGAACATGTCGAATACCTGGACGGTCAAACTGTCACATGCAGCACCGGGTGATGCTTGCCATGATGTTTACATGAGATTGCTAGCGCGCGCCATGGTGTCGCAGATTCCTCCGCCGCGTTCGGCTTCGGAATGACAAGGACGATAGAGCGCGCGCGACTACAGTTTTTCGCGCAGCAAGCTGATGACATCGTCCGAGGTGATGACGCCGGTCAATTTGTTCTGGTCGTCCACCACCGGAAGCGTCAGGAGATTGTACTTATCGAACAGTTCGGCCACGTCCCGATCCGATGCGTCGGCGTGGCAGGAGATGAGCGGCTCCTGGGTGAGGGCCAGCAGCGGCGTAGTCGGAGATGCTAGCACCAGCTTTGACAGCGGAACCATGCCGGCCAAGGTCTGGCGGGAGTCGACCAGGAAAATCGTGCTCACAGATTCAATGCCACCCTCATAGTGCCGTAGCGCCTCCACGGCGTCGTGGGCGGTGGCCGTCACTGGAAGCGCAATGAACTCGGTGTTCATCCGGCCCGCGGCTGAGTCTTCCTTGAATTCGAGCAGCCCGGAAACTTCCTGCGCTTCTTCGGGCCCCATCTCTTCGAGAATCTTTTCCGTTCTCTCCTCAGGCAGGTCAGCCAGCAGATCGGCGGCTGCGTCCGGCTCCATTTCTTCGACGATATCGGCCACGCGGTCCGAATCCAGCGACTCGATGATGGCTTTCTGTACCTTGGGTTCGACTTCCTCGAGAGCTTCGGCCGCCACGCCTTCGTCGAGGGTCTCAAACACGGCCTCGCGCTCGTCGGGCGCCAACTCCTCGACGATGTCCGCGATGTCGGCGGGGTGCAGCTTCGCCAGCCGTTCGTGCGAAATCTTCAGCTTCACGCGGCGGGCAGGATCGGTTTCGATCAGGTCCACAAAGTCCCAGGGGATGGAGCGCGGCGGGATCTGGTTCAGGAGCAAGTGAAGCGCCGCGAGCGGGACCACGCCTTTGAGCAGGCGGCGGATCGCCCCTCGAGCGCCCACATCCACCGAAGCCACTTTCAGGATGGAGCGGTTGCCTACCGATTCCTGGTGCAGGTCGACGTCGTTCACGCGCACTACCTTGCGCCCGTGCACGTCGATGACCTGCTGGTCGAGCAGGTCGCGTTCGAGCAGGAACAGCCCTTCCGTGCCGTTGGGAAGCTCCCAGTCGGCAGCCAGGGTAGAAGCACGAACCCCGCCATTGATCGACGTTACGGATTGCAGGGGCAGAACCCGGTCCCCGGTCTTCGTCTTGATGATGAGCAGCGAAATGCGAATCCGGTCTTCTTGCGGCGTGAGGGCCACTTCACGCACACGGCCGCTGGAATGGCCGGTTGAGTCGATCACCGGCGCGCCCAGCAGTTCCGTGAGTGCAAGAGCAGACATGCCAGCCGAGAATACTCAACTTTCGCGGCAGAAATCCAGACGCTTGGCGGACTTTTTTCATGGAGGCGTTCCTTCTCAGCACCTGAGTCGCTCTGAAGTTTCAAGCTACTGCAGGAATCAGGCTTGGGAAGCCGGCGCAAGAGGTAGGGGCAGACGCCCTCGTCTGCCCAGCCGAGCGAAGCTCGGCTTCAGCTAACAGCTAAAAGCCAAAAGCTGCTTTCCCCCCCGCGTTGACAATTCTCCACACTAAAGGCAAACTACCGGATTCATTAATCCGCCGCTTCCCTTCTAACATCTGGGGATAGGCCGACGAAGGGGTTCGAGTCCTCAGGATCCACCGCTGAGCCGTTATCATGAGCGCACACCGGGTCTCGTACACGCTGGATTCGACGCTGGACACAGTCAACAGCGCCGAGGAAGCCGCCAGCCAGATCGCCACCGAGGCCGGCTTCGGCGACGAAGACGTCATGAAAATCGCCATGGCCGTGCGGGAAGCTGCAGTCAACGCGGTCCTGCATGGCAACGCCTACGATCCCGGCAAGAAGGTCACGGTCGATTTCGAACGCACGGCGCAGGACCTGGTTATCACCATCCGGGACCAGGGAAAAGGGCTGGATCTGGCGAAGGTCCCCGACCCGCTGGCGCCCGAAAATCTGTTGAAGACTTCGGGGCGCGGCATATTTCTTATCCGCTCGTTCATGGACGAGGTTGAAATCAACCCGTCCACCTCGGGCACCGAAATCAAACTTATCAAGCACGTCCACGGCACTGCTGCGGACGGCGAGGAGGCTTCCCAATGAGCATGAAGACCAGCAATCGGCAGGTGGATGGGGTCACGATTGTGGATTGCAGTGGCCGCATCACCCTTGGCGAAGGCAGCGTGATCCTGCGCGACAGTGTGCGCGAGCTGCTTGGCAAGGGTAACAAGAAGATCCTGCTCAACCTTGGCGACGTCAACTACATCGACAGCTCGGGCATCGGCGAACTGGTCAGCGCCTACACCACCGTCAAGAACCAGGGCGGCGAACTCAAGCTGCTGAACCTCACCAAGAAAGTCCACGACCTGCTGCAGATCACCAAGCTGTATACGGTATTCGACGTGAAGGACGACGAAGCCGCCGCCGTAAAGTCCTTCAGCCACTAGATTCAGTTGTAGGTGCCCCACCCAAGCTCCGCTTGGGTGGGTTTACGAAAAGGCTTTTTCTGCTGGGTAAGGGCTCGACGTGAGTCGTCAGCCTCATTCCTCTGGCCGATTCCCATCCAGGGAAGCCGGGGTCCAAATCTCTTCACATGCTCGTTGGGTTCGCGGGCGACCCTCCTAAAATAGGGATGCCCCCCAACGAATGCATGCTTTCCGCGGAACTTTCGTTCTCTTAATGCTGATCTTTGCGGACTCCCTCCCCGCGGCCGCCGCCTCGTCGTGTATTCCTTTTGCAGACGCCCAGAAACACATTGGCGCCAACCGCTGCATCACGGGGAAAGTTCTGCAGGTGAAGCTCGGCAATGGCGGCGTACATTTCTTCGACTTCTGCGAAGACTTCCGCGTTTGCCCGTTCACCGTCGTCGTGTTTCCGAGCGATCTGAAGCGTGTCGGCGACATCCGCCAGTTGCAAGGAAAGCAAATCGAAATTGAGGGCGAGGTCAAAGGATACGACGGCCGCGCCGAGATCATACTGCAACGCCTCGGGCAACTGCGCGGAGACGCCGCCCACATTCCTCCCCTGCCCAGGGAGTACGACGTGGAACGCCACGGCAAATACAGCGCCGGCAGATACAGCCACCCCAAAGCGGCCAAGAAATCATCGAGCCGTAAGAAGCAGTCTGCGCCGGTGAGCTTGGACGACCCCAGCTTGCCCCTGTCGCCCACGGATTAGTCGTCGGTCCTCGGCAAAACGGAGTCGCGGGTCGTTGGTCATTGGCTTAAACCCATTCCCCTCGAAAGTCCAGTGCTCGGCCGGAATCCAGACCCGAAAATGGAGCGACAGGCGTCCTCGCCCGTCGTGCCGGTAGCAGGGCATTCCAGTTTCGAATTGCCAAGCTCTCGATTTTCAATAAGTTATCTTCTAGATATTCTGCTTTCAGTCCAGAAAAGATGAGTTTGCGCTCTCAACGCAGTCTGCGACGCCCTCTAAAATGCCCATTCCAAGCGTTTAGAACGCTTGTACGCGTACTTTGAGGGTCTGGTAATGGTTTGGGGTCACCCAAAGCCCGGCAAACGATCCTGGGCCTTCCTATCGCAAAACTAAGCTTAAAGAAAATAACATTCGATTCCAAGATCAGTCTTGACTTGTGTGCCTTTGCCCGTATCAGGGCTCGGCTTCAGCCGAGCCGTTCGAGCATAACAAATTGAATGGCTTTAGCCGCGGTCGATGCGCCCCGCGGAACGGCTTCCCAAGCATCTGCGTGCTCTGCGGTTTAAGATTTTGCCGTTCTCCCAAATCTCCGCTTCCACTAAGCGCTCGGGAGAAAACAACTTCACACCACCCCCTTGCGCAACTCCTCCAGCGGATACTTCGTCCCCCGCCAGGTCACACCATCATTGCGCAAGGTCAGAACCATGGAACGAATCAGCCGACATTCCGAGATAGATCAGAAACATCGACCCCAACGCCACCACGTAAGGCACCCGTGCCCACCCGTGAGCCAGCCAGATCCCGAGAAATGGGCCCAGGTTCAAAAAGAACAGGCCGAACACCGAGGCAACCGTCCGCCACCACTGAAACGACAGCACCGCAAAGAAGTTCTTGGTCAAATTGTCGACCACGCCCATGGCGCCCTTTGCCCAGCGCACCGAGATCAGGTCGTCCCCAAAGACGTTGCGCTGGCGGAAGCGCGCATTCTTGAGAACTTTGCCAAGCTTCATGTCATCGAGCACTTCCATGCGCAGCGCCTTATAGGTGCCCACGGCTTCGTAAGCCGTACGGCGCACCAGGTTGAAGGCACCGACTCCCATGTGATCCTTCGTCTCGGGATCGGCGACTCGCCACGGCCGGTGGCCAAAGGTAAACAGCGTCTGGAAGAAGGCGATCATCATTTTTTCGCCAGGCCGCTTCATGATGATGCGCGGGAAGACCACGACGTGATCCGCGTTCTCCGATTCGGCATAGGCCAGCGCGCGACGGAGCACTTCCGGCTTGAAGAGCACGTCGGCGTCGGTAAACAGCAGCCAGTCGCCGCCCGCTTGCAGCCCGGCGCTCCACATGGCGTGCGTCTTGCCCAACCAGCCAGGAGGAAGCTCAGTGACGTGGACAACTCGCAGGCGGCCGTGCGCCGCCGGACTCGCCGCCACTCGGTCCATGATCTCGCCGGTGTGGTCGGTGGAACGATCGTTGACGGCGATCACTTCGTAATTGCCGTAGTCGAGCGCCAGCAGACCGCTCAAGCCCTGCTCAATATCTGCTTCTTCGTTGCATGCCGGCACGATGATGCTGACGCGTGGATGATTGCTGGGCTGACGGTCCCAGTGCGGCTTGGAAATGTCGGCAATACTGGACACACCCAACGCCGCTTCCGCAATGCGCGAGAACCAGGCTAAGGCTAGAATCGAGCCGGCAATCCACAGCAGGTAACCCATTCCTAATGGGCTCCCACAGGAGTTGCAGCATTCGGAGCACTAACGGGTGGGGCAAACTTCATACCGTAAAACAGTATGGCAGAAGAGAGGCAGATCGCGATCACGGGAGCGACGAAGGCGTCCCCCAGCAAGTGGAAGATGAAGATGTTGACCGCAAGCGCCATGGCGCGCACGTGCGGACCGACAGAATTGATTACCGCCGCGTTCAAAGGGCCGGTATTCAGGAGCAACAGGAATTCCGCGGCAAACATTCCGGCGATCATCAGCTTGCCGCTGGCGAATAGGGCCAGGCACATGGCCGGGATACCCAGACAGAGGCTGACTGCGGATACGAGATAATGTGCCGCCTTCGTCCGCTTCAGCAGCCAGTCCGACAAATATCCGCCCAGCACCGACGCGGTCAGGCCACACGCGATTACGCTGGCTCCGAAGAGAATGCTCGCGTCGCGCAGGCTGTAGCTGTGGACGCGATGCAGAAACGTTGGCATCCACACCTGCAGGCCGCCCAGAGCGAAGGTCATCATGGCCATGCCGAGGGTCGCGGTCAAAAACGCCGGATTGCGAAGCAAGCTCTTCAATGTGTCACGTTCGGGCGCCTTGTGCATCGCATCGTCGAATTGTCCCAGCGGCGGTTCCGGAATAAGCAGCAGCAACGATGCCAGCACGACACCGGGCGCCGCGCCGACATAGAACGGAAACCGCCAGCCATATTTGGAGCCCAGCACTCCACCAATGAGATATCCCAGAGCACTACCGACCGGGATGGCAAGATAGAAAATGCCCATCACGCGACCGCGCATGCGTTCGGGGAACATGTCGGCCACAAACGTGGGTGAGAGAATCACGAAACTGGCCTCGCCCACGCCCACCAGCGTGTGCCGCAGCAGAAGCTCGTCGAAGTTCTTGGTGACAGCCGTCAGCAGCGTGGCCCCGCTCCAGATCAGCGCCCCTACGATGATCACGGCCTTGCGCGAATACTTCACCGACAGCGGCCCCATGAAGGGCGCGGCGATCATGTAGAAAATGAAAAAGACGCTGGTAAGAAAACCGAAGGCCGCATCGCTGCGGTGGAATTCTGCTTTCACCATGTCCTGCACCGCATAGAGCACGTTGCGGTCGATATAGTTCAGCAGGTTCAGCGCGGTCAGCAGCGCAAGCGCAGTTTTAGGATAGAGCTTTTTCGCTGGCACAGGTTTGGCGAGACTAACATGGAGAACGCCTGTTGCACCACAGAGTCACAGAGGCACAGAGAAATTTGGTAATTGAGTAATTTTGTAATTGAGTAATTTGAGAGAAAATCCATTCTGACGGCTGAGAATCATGAGCATTGCGCGTAAGGCCACACCCAGCTATCGGGTTCATCCCGGAGAAGTGCTGCTTGCCATTAAGATCAAAACAAGCAGCATCGAAATCGCCTGTGTCAGGTCGTCCTATCTGGAAATAACCCGCTAGTAACAACAATTCAGAGATGCTGTCCTTTGAAGCCGATGCCTCGGTGGTCAAAGAACTAGCATCAGAGGGAAGCCGAACTTGCCGTTTTTTTTTCGTTTTCTCTGTGTCTCTGTGACTCTGTGGTGAAAACAACTCGCGTGACTCATCCCCTGCTCTTACCGCTTCTCGGCCACTTCGCGATCACCACCGTCGAAATCCCGCCTCGCGGCCGGAAGTCCCCTTTCACCTCCGCCCACACAGGCTTCGTCCACTTCACCACATCCTCGAGCACCTGGTTCACGATGTTTTCCTGGAAAATCCCCAAGTTCCGGTAGCTTTGCAGGTACTCCTTCAGGGACTTCAATTCGAGGCACAATTTCCGGGGCACGTAGCGGATGGTGATCTGGCCGAAATCCGGCAGTCCGGTTTTGGGACACACCGAGGTGAACTCCGGATCGTCGATGACAATTTCATACCCCGGAAACTGGTTCGCCCAGGTTTCAATTTCGGGAAATTTCGTGTCCAGTCCGGCGGCGGCGTGCTCTGCCGTGTAACGGGGCTGCTTCGGCATGCACAATATTGTAACGGGTGGTCGAGGGCGCACATCAAAAATGGAGGGCTCGGGTCAGCCTGTCGCGGCCAACCTGCATCTAACCGCTCCATACGCAGGTCGATTGCTATCCCCGGTATCGCGTCCGGGTGTAAATTGTTGCTTGTAAAACTCTCTTCATGGCATTGAATGGTAAGGATAATTCCGGCTATTTCAGCCGGCACCGCTGGCTGGTCATCACTCTGGGCGCAGCCCTCGCGGTGATTCTCCTGGCTTCGTTCGCGTCCATGCGCGACGAGGTGATTCCCATCCGCACCGCGACTGTACAGCGCGGATCCATTCGCAGTGTCATTTCCACCAACGGCAAAATCGAGCCGGCTCAGAATTTTGAAGCACACTCGCCCGCGAACACCACGGTGCGCCGTCTCTATGTAAAGGAAGGCGACCACGTCAAGAAAGGTCAGTTGCTGTTGCAGCTTGACGATGCCGAGGCGCGCAGTCAGGCTGCCCACGCACAGGCGCAGCTGAAGGGCGCGCAATCGGACGTACAGGCCGTCAAGCACGGCGGATCGCAGGAAGAGCTCCTAACCCTGCAAGCGCAGATCGTCAAAGCCCGTACCGCCCGCGACACGGCGCAACGCAACCTCGATGCATTCAAGCGTCTGCAGGAAAAAGGCGCCGCTTCCGCTGGAGAAGTCAAGGAAGCCGAGAACGCACAGCAACGGGCGCAGGCCGACTACGACCTCCTCCTGCAAAAGCAGAAAGATCGCTACTCCAAGCCCGAAGTGGAGCATGTCACCGCGCAGCAACAGGACGCGCAGGAGGCGTACCTCGCCGCCGAGGACGTGCTTCACAAATCGAACATCGTGGCTCCGTTCGACGGCGTCGTGTACGTGCTTCCGGTGAAGCAGAGCGGCTACGTGCAGGCTGGCGAATTGCTGCTTCAGGAAGCCGACCTCTCTAAAGTTCTGGTCCGCGCTTACGTCGACGAACCCGATATCGGCCGCCTGGTCCCCGGCCAAAAAACGGAAGTCAGCTGGGATGCCCTGCCGGGCCGCATCTGGACCGGCGCTGTGGCCGCGCTTCCCTCCACTGTTAAGCTGCGGGGCACACGCAATGTCGGCGAGATGGTGAGTGTTCTCGATAATCATGATTTCCGTCTGCTGCCCAACACGAATGTGAATGTGACCATCGTTCTGGCCGAGCATGACAACGTGCTCACCCTGCCGCGCGAAGCGTTGCGGCTGGACGATTCGAAGCCATACGTCTATGAGATCGTCGACAATAAGTTAAAGCGACGCGATGTGACGGTAGCGGCATCTAATTTGATTAAAGTCGAGATCAGCGCAGGCCTCAGCGATAAAACGCAAGTCGCGCTGAATACAACTGCAGCGAACAAATCTCTGCGCGACGGAGTTACCGTGAAGGTGGTGC
>QIAH01000213.1:11946-22375 GCA_003225465.1 Acidobacteriota bacterium
AGTGGACCACGAAGATTCTTGTCATTGCGGCGCTTATTTTGCCGGCCATCGCGGCTGCCGCGGACTCTCCCTCGGACTTGCTGGCCGCCGGGCGTGTCGACGATGCGATCACGACGCTGAATGGCACGTTGAATATCAAGCCCAACGACGCGGCGTCCTACAACTTGCTTTGCCGCGCCTACTTCTCGGTCGCGAACTGGGACCGCGCCATCTCCGCCTGTGAACGAGCGGTGACCCTCGAATCGGGCAACAGCGAATATCACCTCTGGCTGGGACGCACGTACGGTGAAAAGGCCGACGGCTCGAATTTCCTGTCTGCTGCGGGGTTAGCCAAGAAAGTGCGCAATGAGTTTGAACGCGCGGTGCAACTGGATCCCAACAATGTCTCGGCGCGCGTCGATCTGGCCGAGTTCTATCTGGAAGCGCCCGGTATCGTCGGCGGCGGTCAGGACAAAGCGCGCGCGCAGGCCGATTTGGTCGCGAAGCTCAATCCCGCGAAGGCGCATTGGATTCGCGGACGATTGGCCGAAAAAAACAAAGACCTGCCGACCGCGGAACGTGAATATCGCGCAGCCATTGATACGAGCCATGGCGGAGCCAATGCCTGGCTGAACCTGGCGCTTTTCTATCGCAAGACTGGCCGGCTCGACGAAATGCAGGATGCTTTGAAGAAAGCTGCCGACGCGCCCATGGATCAGCCCGAGGTGCTGATCGATGCCGCATCCACGCTGCTGCGCGCCAACCGCGATCTGCCGTTCGCGACCCGACTTGTGCGCCGTTATCTTTCCTCCACGACCGTCGAACAGGCGCCACCGTTCAAAGCACACTACCTGCTCGGCACGATTCTCGAAAAGCAGGGTGATAAAGAGGGCGCGGCCAAGGAATACCAGACCGCCCTCTTGCTTGCTAAAGATTTTGGACGGGCGCGCGAAGCGCTCACTCGCGTGAACCGGTGACGATGCACGCGTAGGCCCAGACGCCGGGGTCCCCATCAAGCCCGTTTTTGGCTTGATGGGGTGGAGAGGCCCTCGTCTGGGCGGCTGGGCGTCAGCCCGGCAGCTTGCTTCAAGACGCCCACTCCCAAATGGCAACTCGTGATGATTCCTGTCTGTTTTCCGTCTAAGGCGCCACGGCTGCTGCGCGATAACGCTCCTGAAGCCGAGCTTCGCTCGGCTGGGCAGACGGGGCGTCCGCCGCTACGCGATGCTCGCAGTTTTTCCGAGACAAACACACAGATAGCTGGAAGCACTTCGTGAGCTGCAATGGCGCGTCGTGGTCGTTTCGCCGAATTTTGATTCCGTGAGTCGGGCAGATTTGGCTATCCTTAGCCGACATGTGTCCACACTCGTTTCGCATCTTTCCTGATTCCCCAGTTTCCAAGGTGACGCAATGATCCAACGCAAGCGTGTGGTTGTGTGCGCCGGCGGGTTTCTGGCCGGCTTGTGTCTTTGCCTGGCAGTCCGGGCCAGCGCCGAACCGCTGCCGTTGAAGCGCGCCGTGGAGTTGGCTCTTACTCACAGCACTGTCACGGGCATTGCGACCGCAGACATGCAACACGCCTACTCCGCCTATCGCGAGAGCCGAAACAACTACGTTCCGCAATTGGTCCTGGGTTCTGGCTTAGGCAAGTCGTGGGGATTTCCTCTCACACTCGAGGGCTCCGCGCCTTCCATATTTAACGTCAATGCTCAGTCTGCCTTGTTCAATCCAGGTCTCCAGCAGTTCGTTCACGCGGCCAAAAGCGAATGGCAGGCGGCAACCATTCAGAACAAAGACCAGCGCGCTCAGGTCATCCAGGATACGGTCTTAAGCTACACCGAGCTGGGCAAATGGCAGCAGCGGCTGGCGTGGTTGCAGGATCAGGAGGCAGCCGCACAAAAGCTGGAACAGGCTATGGCCGAGCGCGTCAAAGAGGGGGTCGAGAGCCAAGTGGAGGAAACCAAGGCGCGACTCTCGGTAGCGCGCGTCCGGCTGCGCGTGGCCGAGGCCCAGGGATCAGCCGATGTTCTTCAACAGCACCTGGCCAAGCTGACCGGCTTGAAAGCTGCAGAGATCGAAATTGCACAGGATTCCATTCCTGCGATTCCTCCACTCGCTCAGGACGATGACCCGGTAGAACTCGCGGTGAAGAACAATCCGGCCGTGCAGGCAGCGCAGGAGCACGCCCGCGCGCAATATTTGCGTGCGCAAGGCGAACACAGAACCTTGCTTCCGAGCGTCGATTTCGCAACCCAATACGCTCGATTAGCGCGGTACAACAACTATGACCTGTTTTTTAAGACGTTCGAAGCCAACAACGCGACCATTGGCGTAGCGATCAAGTTTCCGATCTTCAGTTCCGTGCAACGGGCTCACGCCCAGGCCGCCGATGCCGAAGCTTTAAAAGCAAAGCGGCAGGCGGAAGCTGCAAAAAATCAAGTCTCCGAGGAAACGCTCAAACTGCAGCGCGCGGTGCGCCAGATGGAAGCCGCGCAGGAAGTCGCGCAACTGGAATATCAGCTCGCGCAATCGAATCTCGACGCGGTCGAGACCCGGCTCGACGCCGGCACCGCGACCCTCAAGGACATCGGCGATTCCCGTATGCAGGTCAGCGAGCGCTATCTCGCCTTGCAGGACACCACGTTCGAATTGCAGCGGGCACGGATCGGCCTGATGCGCTCGACCGGAGAACTGGATAAGTGGCTTCAGGGCAAGTGAATGCCAGAAAACCTCATTTCACCACAGACGCACAGGGACACAGAGAAACGCCATTTGCATTTTTCGTTTTCTCTGCGCCTCTGTGTCTCTGGTGGTAAAAAGCCTTTCCCGCTGGCACTCCTTTTGGACCCCTTAATGCATCCAATCTCCATTCGGCGCAAATCCGTTCCTTGGCCTGTAGAAGCTTGGTAGCCTTACACTTAAGGAAACTTCTGCCGGGGGCGCCACACAGGGTCTAGGAACGCATCCCATCCGAGGCCGAATCCAGGGATACAACTGGGAATCTTGAGAGAGGATGTTAAAATAACGCATTCACCCATATGCCATTGAAAACACTGTTTTTGAATCCGCCCTCGTTTGAAAACTTCGATGGAGGGGCTGGATCGCGCTGGCCCGCCACGCGCGAAATCGAATCGTATTGGTACCCGGTATGGCTGGCCTACCCGGCCGGCATGCTGGAAGGCGCGCGCTTGCTGGATGCGCCGCCGCACCACATTAGCGGCGAAGAGACCATCCAGATTGCCAAGGAATACGAATTCCTGGTGCTGTTTACGAGCACCCCGGGCTTCCCCGGCGACATCCGCCTGGCCCGTGCGATCAAGGACGCCAATCCGAACATCAAGATCTGCTTTGTGGGGCCTCACGTCAGTGTGTTGCCCGAGAAGTCCCTGCGCGATTGCCCGGTGATTGATTTCGTAGCGCGCAAGGAGTTCGACTACACCGTGGTCGAGTACGCCCAGGGCAAACCGCTGGAGGAAATCCTCGGCATCTCGTATTTGAAAGACGGTCAGATCGTGCACAATGCCGACCGGCCGCAGATCCAGGATCTCGATCCCCTGCCGCATGTGACCGAGGTCTACAAGCGCGATCTCGACGTCACGCGCTACAACGTCCCGTTTCTGCTGAATCCGTACGTCTCGCTCTACACTACGCGCGGCTGTCCGGCGCAATGCACGTTCTGCCTGTGGCCGCAAACGTTAAGTGGACACCCGTGGCGGAAGCGCTCCACGGACGACGTTGCCCGCGAGATGGCGGCGGCGAAAAACTACTGGCCGAACGTCAAGGAATTTTTCTTCGACGACGATACGTTCAACATCCAGAAGGCCCGCACCGTTGAGCTGTGCGCGAAACTGAAGCCGCTGGGCCTGACCTGGTCCTGTACTTCGCGTGTCACCACCGATTACGAAACCCTGAAAGCGATGAAGGAAGCCGGATGCCGGCTGCTGATCGTGGGCTACGAGTCGGGCGATGCGCAGATTCTCAAGAACATCAAGAAGGGCGCGACGGTGGAACGCGCGCGGCAGTTCACCAAGGATTGCCACAAACTCGGCCTCGTCATCCACGGCGATTTCATCCTGGGCTTACCGGGCGAAACCCGCGAGACCATTCGCAACACTATCAACTTCGCCAAGGAACTGGACGTGGAAACCATCCAGGTTTCGGTCGCTCACGCCTACCCAGGTACCGAGCTCTATGATTACGCGGTGAAGAACGGCTTCATGGTGGCAGACACGAAGATGGTGGATGAGGGCGGACACCAACTGGCGCACATCCAATATCCGGGGCTGCCCGCAGAAGAGATCCTGGAATCCGTGCACCGCTTCTATGACGAATATTATTTCCGGCCCAAAGCTGCATTCCGGATTCTGAAGAAAGCCGCCTTCGATAGCGGCGATCGCAAGCGGTTGTACAAAGAAGCGAAAGCCTTCCTGAAGACCCGCGCGATGCGTCACAAATGGGTGCGCGAAAAGCAGGAATCCGCGGCAACGGCGGAACCGGCCAAAGCTTGAGAAGCAGGCTTCAGGCTCTAGCTAACCTCAACCTTGGCAGCGCCGCCTGAAGCTAGAGCCCAGAGCTTAGAGCCTGCTTTAGGTCAGGATGGGGCACCCGCCGTGACTTTTCGAAAATACCTGGTGTTGGCCGGAGTGGCCGTCTTCGCTTCCGTGGGAGATTCGATGCTCTCCCGCGGCATGAAAGGCATCGGGCATATCTCGATTTCCCATCTGCAAGACCTGATCCTTGCCCTCGGCAATGTTTGGATCGTGGCTGGGATTCTTCTTCTCCTCGCTTTTTTCGCGGCTTACATGACCGCTCTCTCCTGGGCCGATTTAACGTACGTGCTTCCTGCAACGTCGCTGGGCTATGTGCTCCTGGCCCTGATTGCGAAGTTTGTTTTGCACGAGCAGGTGAGCGCGCTGCGCTGGGTTGGTATTGCGCTGATTGCGGTCGGCGTGAGCTTCGTCGCGAGCGGGCCTGAACTGACCCACTCGCATCCTCGGCTCGAGGATCATGTGGACGAGCCTGAACTGGCTGCATCTCGGGGGCAGCGATGAAACACGCCTACACCTGGGCGGCAATTGCCTTCATCGTGACCGCTTCGGTCACCGGGGACGTTCTGCTTTCGCGCGCCATGAAGCAGACCGGGGATGTGGGCGAGTTGCGCCGTCGTTCGAGCCTGCTTACGGTGGTCGCGCGTGTCTTGCGGAATCCTTACTTCATGCTCGGAATCGTCGCGATGGCGGTCGCTTTCTTCAGCCTGCTGTTCGGACTGTCCTGGGGCGACGTCAGCCTCGTTGCCCCGGCCTCTGCTTCCTTGACCTTTGTGGGCAATGCCGCGGCCGCGAAACTCTTTCTGCACGAGCATGTGGGCCGTCGGCGCTGGATTGCAGCGGCCTTGGTCGCGTGCGGCGTTGCCTTCTTAGCGGGTTAGTTTCGTTACAGGGATAAACGCGTTACGAATCTTAAAGGGGAGAAATTCATGAGCCGTTCGAAGATGTTTTCACAGGTGCTGCGGGCAGCGTCCTTGGCTGCGCTTCTGACCTCTGCGTACGCCCAGGATGCGGTCCACGCGGTCGAAGGGGCCGTCACTCAGCTGGATAAAAAAGCAAAGACGATTGCCGTCAAAACTACAGATGGAACTGAGGATGTGTTTCATTACGGCGAGCACACGTCGGTACGCGACAGCCGCGCGGCCGCGCAAGCCGCCAAGATGGGCGTGGTGGATACCTATTTCGCGGGCAAGGAAGGTTCGCAGGTGGTCGTCCGTTACATGGGCAAGGGAGCCGACAAAACCGCTACTCTGTTGGAGGATTTCGGGAAAGACACTCTCAAGGTGGGCCGGGGAACGGTGACCCATGTCGACAAGGAGTCGCGAACCGTGGCCATCAAGATGGACAATGGCGCGGAAGCCACTTACAAACTGGGCGCGGAAGGGGTTGTGGAGACCGGGCATGGCGTGGTGCGAGCGAACCGCTATGTCGTGAAAGAAGGCGATAAGGTCGTAGTCCACTACACCGAAGATGAGGGCGGAAAACTGGTCCGCCTGTTTAAGAAGCTCTAACCGGCGGCTGAGAACTGTTTTCGAGATCTCCCTTCGGCTGAAAAGGTTTCTGAAAAACAGCTGCCCGGCGATGCTATCGCGTAGGGGCAGACGCCCCGTCTGCCCAGCCGAGCAAAGCTCGGCTTTACGAGTTATCGCCCACCAATGGTGCCGCCTTGGACGGAAAACAGATAGGAATTATGACTACTTGCCAATTGGGAGCGGGCTGTCTCGAAGCAAGCTGCCGCCGGGCCGCCCAGACGAGGGCGTCTCCACTCATCACCCAAAAACGGGCTTGATGGCGACCCCCGCGTCTGGGCCTATGTGTGCGTCGCGAAATTGCTTTGAACGGCTCGTCTGAAGCCGGGCCCTTTCAAAGCGCACTTATCGGCAGAGTCTTTCATCAGACGGTCTGGGCCTTTGCTGAACATCCCTTTGTTCATCACTGGGATCGCGTGGGCGGCACGAGCGTGGCATCCGGCGCACCGCGCCTGAAGGCGAGCAGTGAAGAACGGTTCCGGCACGCCTTTCAAGGCGGGCGAGCTTCGCTCGCCTGGGCAGACGGGGCGTCTGCCCCTACGCGCGCTTTCGCAAACCGACGCTTGCGGACATTGCGACTACTTCCCTGCCCAGGCCAGGCCGTCTGCCGACGGGCCCGCGTCGATCAACTTCTCCACCGTCCAGTCTGACGTCCGAATCACCGCGACCTGCTTGCTTGCATCGCAGGAAACATAGGCAGCACGCCCATCCGGCGAAATGAGAACTTCCTGCGGTTCCGCGGGCACATCGATCGTGCGCGCAACCTTCATGGCATGAAGATCGACGACCGCGACCTGCTTTCCGCCACGCAGGGGCACAACCAGCCAACGCCCATCCGGCGTGGGCGCAGCGCCATAGCCGACGCTGGGCAGCGCGATGGGCGCCCTCAGTTGATTGGTGGCCGTGTCAATCACCGCGAGCTGTGGCTTCGATTGATCGGCGGTAAAGGCGAGCCGGTCGTCAATCGAGAGCGCGATGCGCTGAATCCGGAGCGCGACTTTGATCACCGCGATCACCTTGCGGCTCTCGAGGTCGAGCACGGAAACGCTTCCCGGCCCAACATTCGCGGTGTAACCTCACCGTCCATCGCGCGAGATGGCCAGCATGTGCGACTCAGGCTGCGTGGTCGGAATCTTTCCGACGATCTTTAGCGTGCCCGGGTCGATTACGGTGACCGCCTGATCGATCTCTGTGGTCACATAGAGCAGGCCGTCTTTGGGCCCCAGCAGCACGCAGTGCGGACGCACGCCGCGGCCGAAATCTACGGTGTTGACGACTTTGCGGGAAGGCAGATCAATCACGGCGAGTTGACTGCCATCGGTGCCGGGCTGGCCGACGCCCGAGTTGCCGTAGATGGGAACATAGGCAAGGCGGCCGTCGCGCGAGGCGATCACCTCGTGTCCGGTGACACCCCCGACATCGATGGCCGCAACCTGCCGCCCTGCGTTTGGGTCAATCAGGCCCAGCGTATGGTCGCCCTTGTTTGCAACCAGCACCAAAGGCTGGCCGGCATTGTCATTAGCGGCTCGGACGGAAACATTGGAGGACATAGCAACAATCAAAACTAGCGCCAGCAGGAAATGAAATCGCACGTGGCTCCTCAAGACCTCCACAGGAGCCCAAAGTGTACCGCAAACCGACGGCATCAGAATGACTCGAACCGATCGGAAGATTTTCTGGAAATCGACCCACTGACGCGAAAGAAGCGCCGGCTCCTCTTCCTGGTCCTTATTCACGAAGAGCCGATGCTGCTACGTCTTCACTGACCTTCGACCCCGGCGAAGGATCCGGATCCCCACTCCGGCCCTGCGCGGCAATCAACAACAACGTCGCGTCATCGTGGAATTGACAATCGCAAAACTGCCTGACCTCGCCCAGCAACCGTTCCCTGATCTCGCCCGCTGAACACGCGCTTTCCCGGATCGCAACCTGGAGGACGCCCGTTTCCCCAAATTCCTCGCCATTGGCGCCCGTCGCTTCCGTGATGCCGTCCGTGAACAGGTAAATGCGATCGCCAGGACTGAGCGAGATGAGGCCTTCCTGATAGTCCCAGTCGCGAAACACACCCAGAACAGCCCCACCCTCGCGGAGAGTGTCGTGGGTTCCATCCCGGCGCACCAGCAGCGGCGGCAGATGCCCGGCAGTGGTGTAGCGCAGCGTGCGCGCTTCCGCATCGAGGATGCCATAAAAGAGCGTGACGAACTTATCGTCTGCAAGATTGCTGCACAGAATCTCGTTCACGCGGCGACATAGCCACGGAGGGGCAGCCTGCTCGGATGCATACGCGCGTACTGTTGCTTGCACATTCGCCATCAGGAGCGCCGCGGAAACGCCCTTTCCAACGACGTCGGCAATGCAGATGCCCAGCTTGGTCTCGCTCAAGCGAATCACGTCGTAGTAATCGCCACCGACCAGGCGCGCCGGCTCCCAGGCGGCGACCACTTCGAAACCGGGCACCTGCGCGATCTCCTTCGGCAGAAGCGCTTGCTGGATCTCGCGCGCCCGCTCCAGATCCTGCTCCTGCAGCTCGCGCCCTGCGACTTCCCTTTTCACCGCGTGCTCGAGCTCGCGATTGCGCCGCTCGAGCCGTTCACTCGCCTGTCGGAAAAAGTTATAACCCACTCCGGTGACGAATGTGATCAGGAACGGCATCTTCCATCCCGTCGCCACATAACGCCAGAGTGGCGGCGTCATATGCGTGGGTCCCAACAGAGAAAGGCCAATCGCTGTGGTAAGCAGGAAGAAGAGTGGGATCAGGACGATCTCCGCCAAGGTGAACCCCAACCAATCGTAGGCGGGTGTTTGCGTGGACAGGCGGGCACGCAGGAGATCGATCGCGATCGTATTCAGATTCCCGAGCGAGAAAACAAGAAGCAGAGCGCTCGGAATCTCCGGCCCCACAAAATCCCGAACACCGTCAGGGCAATGACCGCATAGAACAGCTGGTAAATCCACCAGCGGCGGATCGATGGAAAGGCGGCGGACAAGGATCCTCCCCGGATTTCTCCCTGCCCATGCTACTGAGATTCGACACAAGCGACAGTGATTGGGGTCACATTATCCCGTTTTGTGTTCCGTTAGCGGGTTTGCAGATTCGCACCGAAGAGCTTTTAACCGCAAAGAACGCAAAGATCACGCAAAGGACGCGAAGAAAACCGCTCAGCATTTCTTTGCGTCCTTCGCGCTACCTTTGCGATCTTCGCGGTTAAAAGCTTGTTTGCGCAATTTCCGCTCTGCCGGTGTTGTTTCCAGTGGTCCCGACCCGCGAGAGATGAGCGAATTGGTCCTATACTTCTTCGCAGGAGATCCTCACATGCGACTCGCCGGGATGTGCACGGTGTTGTTATGTGCTGCTGGCTTAGCCATGGCCCAGGACAGCGATGCCAGTATTCAAGGCAAAATCATCGCCCTCGAAAAGCTCTGGAACCAGGCCTACAAGAGTGCTGACACCAAGGCTCTCGACTCCATCCTCGACGAGTCCATTGTTCTGATCAATGACGACGGCAGCATTCAAACCAAGAAAGAATTCCTCGCCAGCGTGAAAGCCAGCAATGCGCAAGAACAGCAGGTCGCACCCGAAGCCCTGAAAGTGAATGTCCACGGAAACGTCGCCATCGCCAGCGGAGTGCTGCGCGTGAAGGGAGTAGAAGGCGGGAAACCCTACACGCGCCGGGAGCGCTTCGTCGACACCTGGCTGCACAAGGGCGAGAACTGGGTATGCATCGCCACCAATGCCACGCCCATTCACTGAAAACGCGACTCCACGTTGTCTACCTACCCACGTCTGACTACACTGCCATAGCCATTCACCGGGCGGGTGTCTTATCACGGGCAGTGTGCCTCGGCAATACTTGTCATTCCGAGCGCAGCGAGGAATCTCGTTCTTTGGCCGCGGCCGGGCAGCGCAGATTCCTCGCTCTGCTCGGAATGACAAGTATCTACAAGTCGTAATTTTGAGTGCTGAATCTCAGGATGGGAAATACGACGCGTGTGCAGGCCTTGTTCCCTATTTCTTAGCCAACGGCACGCGAAGATCGTGCCCCGTCATCTCTTTGGGTTCCGCCAGGTTCAGCATGCCGAGGATGGTCGGAGATATGTCGCGCAACGACCCATTGGGCTTGAGCGTGAATTGCTGCGCGTTTTCGCTGACCACGATGAACGGCACCGGATTCGTGGTGTGCGCGGTGTGGGGACCACCGGTCGCCGGGTCGATCATTTGCTCGGCGTTGCCGTGATCCGCAGTGACCAGCATTGCCCCGCCGTGCGCGCGGACGGCTTTCTCGATTTCCCCGAGGCAAGCATCCACGGTTTCGACCGCCTTGACCGTGGGCTCGATCTTGCCGGAATGTCCGACCATGTCGGCGTTCGCGAAGT
>QIAH01000214.1 GCA_003225465.1 Acidobacteriota bacterium
GCATCTCGAACACGATGGAGCGATTGGCCTTGAACTTATCAGTCCACGCCCCCTTGTATTCGAACTTGCCGTACAAGGCCTCCCAGCGCTCGCTCTCCTCCTTGGAGTTGAGCAAAGGGAACTCCGCGCCCGCAATGACCGGGACGTCGGTGCGGTTCGCGATCTCCAGCAGACGCAGAACGTGCTGCGTCTCTTCCTTCACCCACTGGTCGCCGCTGACGGTGGTAATCCCAAGCACGTCGAACTTCTCCGACTGCAGAAACACGAGGATGGCTTGCTGATCGCTGGTGCCGGGCCCGCGCGCATCCTGGTCGACGATGACTTTGATTTTCTGGGCGGAGGCGGAGAGGGTGAGAAGGAGGATTAGCGCCAGAGTTACAGTGGAAGTCCACTTCCAACGATCCATGTTTTCGTTTTCTCCAGACCAAGAACTCGATGAGCAAAGAGATGGGCAGACCTGGCAAATGGACGTGCGTCCGATTCACTCAGTCTGCCCAACAATAGTTCCGCTGCAACCCGCTTAGCCTAGAACTTCAGCTTCAAGGCAAATTGCACTACTCGCGGATTGTTGACCGTACTGTTCACCAGCCCGAAACTGCTCGGCGCATTAATGTTTTGCATGCTGCCTTGAGAAGTGTCGCCCGTTAACCAGAATTGTGGATGGTTGAACAGGTTGAAGAACTCAGCCCTAAATTGCAAGCTCATCCCCTCACGGAAGGGCAGCATGAAATTCTTGATGGCCGAGAAGTCGGTGTTTACAAAACGTGGACCCGATACTGGGGTACGTGAAGCAGTTCCCAGTTCGCCAACTGTAGTCTGCTGCGGAGTGCCCGGGTTGAGGACAAAAGTAGGCGCCTCAACGAACGCGCACGGGTTGAACCAGTTTTCCAATGTGTGAACTTTGGCGGGGGCTGCACAACCCGGGTTAGCAGCGACAGGGCCGCCCTTATTTGGATCACCTACCTGGTCAGGCCGGTTGAATCCAGCGCCACCGTTCCAGAAGAAGGGCACACCGGACTGGTTGTTGCTATCGATCACAAACAGTGGGAAGCCCGAAATCGCCCTCTCGATAAGGGTAGATCGTACAGCACGCTTGCAGTGAATTGACTGTTCGAATTAAGGGCTGACAGCGCCCAGTCCGCCTTCTGGGTACCGGGCAGGGGCCAGTAAATCGCCCCTGGGAACGTCCCGAGGCCGTCCGGCAAGCCAGAATCGAAAGTTCGCGACCATGTATAGCCCAGCAAAGCGTAGAGACCATGGCGCGAGCTCTTGGTCTCGGCTTTGATTTGCAGAGAGTCGTAACGGGCCCGGCCGGCGTCGTTGTTGTTGAGGATATTGAAAAAGTTAGGAACATTTTGTCCGGGCGTCACATACCCGCAACCCAACGTGTACCCGGGAACGGTTCCGCAGGCAGTTGGAGAGTTGAGCTTCAGGTTCAAGCCGTCGACCAGAATATGCGTGCTGTGCGAACCGGCATATCCGGCCGTTAGCACAAGATTTCCGGGAAGTTGGTGTTCGATGTTCAAGTTGTACTGCTGGACCATACCCTGCTTGAAATTGAGGTTTTGAGACTGCACGTTTCCAAAATAGCTGGCAGGATTCGGTGCCGTCGTGTTGACCGGCAGGAAAATATTTTCCAGCCCGCAGTTGACAGGAGTCGGTGCCGAGGCGTTGCCGAATGGGCAGACCAACGGAATAGTTGAGCCGGCAAAATTGGCCGATTCCGAGAAATAGGGCGGATTCTCCCACAATCCTTGGGCGCCCTGATTCCAGGAGGAATCATGGAAGATGGCGTATCCGGCGCGAACGGCTGTGTTCTGCAGTCCGAACGGCTTCCAGGCTATGCCGATGCGTGGCTCTAAAGCCCTCTTATCCATTTTGACCCCGGCCGCCCCACTGCTATGCACGCAGAAGTCGCAGCCGGTGATTGAGGCTGGACCATCGACGAACATTTTTCCGCTGGCTACGTCGTAATTCGCCTGGCGGCCTTGCGCTTCTGTGATGGGGGTGACCAATGCCCACGCGACCCCGAGATTCAGGGTCAGGTTGGGAGTCACGCGCCAGTCGTCCTGGATATACGGGCGGAACAGCTTCCAGCGACGACCGGTGGTTGCGCCGAAGAAGGTCTGGTCATGTAGAATGCCGCCCATCTGCCCAAGAAGGACATCCGCGGTGGCATCGTTACTCAGGCCGAAGTTGATGAAGAAGCCATCCTGGAAGGCATTAGTTTCTACGTTCATCTGATTTGCGCGAATCGAGCCGCCAATGCGAATGTTGTGCTTGCCCCTGATCATGTCGAAAGAATCGGAGATGGAGAACACGTTTGTTCCGCCTTGGAATGGCGCAAACCCGCGGTCACCCAGACCCCAATAGTTGTTCATGAGAGTGGCAGTCATTCCACAACTCATGCAGTCGCTGGAGGATTGTGACCATCCCGGGACTCCGTTTGGGCACTTGGTATTCAGATCAGCGCCCAGAATTCCGAGATTGGCGGCCTCACAAGTACCATCGCCGAACGACTTGATGTGATTGAAAATCCGGTTAAAACCCGCGCTGATTTGATTGATATTGTTCGATGAGAAGATATGCGTTTCCGAGACTACAACATTGCGCCCGTGGTTGGTGATGTTCTGGGTGCTGGCAAACGGGCTGGGCGCGGCGTATCCGGGCGAACCTCCCGGAATAAACGAAACTGCCTGGTCGTAGCTGAATCGTGCAAACAACGAATCCTTCGTAGAGAAATTATGATCCAGGCGAACGTCAAACTCGCCTTCGTTGAGTGAACGGTTTGGCACACTGGCAAAGTTGGTGATCGTGTTTGCGTTGATGTTGTTCGGTGTTGGGTACAGCCGCAACATCGCTTGCCCGACCGGGTCAATCATGCTAGTGGGAATCTTGTTGCAGTTCACGCCTGCAGGCTGGATTCCGGTAGTAGGGTCGGGCGCAAGCGGATTTCCCGCTCCGTCACATTGGAATGCGCCGAAGTTGTAGGGATTCACGATATTGCCGAACTTGTTGCTATTGGGCGGGTTGTCCATTCCCTGAGCATCCCAACCTGGGCGGGCAGTGCCGAGCGGATCGAAACTATAGTCGCCGTTAACCATGTCCGGAGTCGGTATGAGCCCAAGGAACGGTTGCCCGTGCAGTTGTCTCTTAGCCTGATAGTCGACGAAGAAGAAGGTCTTGTCCTTCTCGAGCGCTCCACCCAGCGAGCCACCGAACTGGTTCAAGTTGAACTGTTCCCGCTTGCTGGCGAAATAGCTGCGTGCGTCCAGCGAGGTGTTGCGGAAGAATTCAAATACTGTTCCGTGAAGCGCGTTCGTTCCCGACTTGGTGGTGACCAGAACGGTCGGGCCCGCGCGCGTACCATATTCGGCGGAATAGTTATAGCTGAGAACCTTGAATTCCTGGATGGCATCGATCGACGGCAGAATGGCAATTCCGCCAGCGGTCAATTCATTGTTGTCGTTGCCATCGAACAACCAGTCGGTGCTGCTGGCGCGCGATCCGCCCACCGAGAGGGAAAACGAGCCTCGGGTCGAAACTTCGCTGCTGGGACCGCCGTTGAAGAAGCTGTTAGGGTTGGTTTCCTGGGTGGTTCCGGGAGTCAGCGTTGCCAACTGCACGAAATCGCGTCCATTGAGAGGGAGGTCGGCCACCTGCTCGGCGGTGATCACCTGGCCGAGGGTTGGGTTCGTGGTCTCGACCGCCACTTCCGTCGCGCTCACCTCCACCGTCGAGGACACCGACGCCGGCGACATGGTGAAGTTTACGTCTCGATGCTCGTCGACCTGCAGCCGGATGTCCTTCTGCTCAACCGTCTGGAAGCCCTGGGATTCCACCCGGATGGTGTAGTTGCCGATCGGAACCAATGGAATGAGGTAATGACCCGTGTCGTCCGTCTTGGACTCGCGTTCGGCTGCGGTGCCTTGCGAGGTGACTCGAACCGTCGCTCCCGAGATCACAGAGCCGGTTTTATCCGTAACGGTGCCCGAGAAACTTCCAGTGGCTTGACCGTACAGAAGCGGCGAAATTGTGAAAAGGAGTGAACCACAAAAGACGAGCAGCAGCGCTTTTTTGTTCAGCATGAATTTCCCCCCTGGAGGCTCACACCGAATATGAACGGGACGCTCTCTTCCCCACGCAGTACATCGGAGGCCCCTGATCGGAGTGCGCTCATATAACTGGATTTAGGGCTGTGAAGTCAAGAGTTTTGTGGCGTTTACTGCAAATGCCGCACGCGCGCGCAGCTCGAATTTTTGACGAGAGACTCCGACGGGACCCGCGGTCAGCGCGCAGCTTTGAACGATTCTCAGGCTAAAACGATATTGCGAACACGAGCTCGGAAAAGGAAAAGCGCGCAGAGATCGCAGAGAACATCCGCAGAGGACGCTGAGAAAAGCTCTTAACCGCACAGGTACCGAAGGTGGTGCACAGGTCGCGAAGGAAAGGGATCGGCCGGACGTCGATTTGCGGCTCTAAGCGGCGGCGCGTTTTGCCCATTCCGCATCGTAGCGGACGCGGTCATAGAAAGACTTTTGCGTGCCCACGCCCGTGGTCGAAAGCCCGGCATACAGGTTCGCGCGGCGCACCGCTTCGCGCTCCGGCAGACCTTCTCCGAGGAATACGGCGAAGCTGCCGATGAAAGCGTCACCTGCGCCCGTGCTGTCAACACTTTTCACCTGAAATGCGGGAATATGTTCCATGCCTTCGTGCCCCGCCAACAGCGAACCGTTCGCGCCCAGGGTTATGATCACTCGTTTCACTCCGCCGGAAAGCAGAGTCTGCGCACACTTCTTTGCGTCTTCGAGGTTGCGCACCGGCATGCCCGTGATTGTCTCTGCCTCGCTTTCGTTGGGGACAAAGTAATCGAGCCCCGTTAGCGCTTTCAGATCTACCGGAGCGGCTGGAGCCGGGTTCACGATACAGCGAATGCCGTTTGCATGGGCGAACCGCACGCTGTAGTAGACCGTCTCGAGTGGAATTTCGAATTGCAGGACCATGCAATCGACGGTCTTCAGGAGGTCGGCGGCCGCGTCCACGTCGGCTGGCATCAGGCGGTCATTCGCTCCTTTCACTACGAAAATGCGGTTCTGTCCGCTGGGCTCGACGAAGATGGGCGCCACTCCGCTCGATACTCCTTCCAATTGTTTCACGTGAGTTGTGTCAATCCCGAGCCGCTTGAAATTTTCGATGGTGGCAGGTCCGAACAGGTCGCTGCCGACGCGCGCGATCATGAAGACGTCCGCGCCGCATAGCCGGCAGGCGGTTGCCTGGTTCGCGCCCTTGCCGCCGAAGCCCAAGTCGAAGGAATCCCCGAAAATGGTCTCGCCAGGTTTGGGGAAGCGGTTGGTGAAGGTTGTCAGATCGATATTCGCGCTGCCCACCACTGCGATTCGAGGACGCTTGGCCATAAAGTTCTTTTTCGAGTGACTTCAACGGAAACGAAAGAAGGGCGAGTCTAGTCAGCCGTGCGCGGAGTTGTCAACGGGAAGAGATGAGCGCAGTTCAATAGTCCGGAGTCAGCTAAAGACGGCTGTCATGCGGTAGATTCCTCCGCCGCGTTCGGCTTTGGAATGACAAGATTGAGGGGGATGAACGCCGCCTGGCATTTCGCAATGCAGCCTCTCGCATTACAGTGCAGTGAGTTCGCTTTCTGCAAGATGGACGGCATCGAAGAAAGCGAGCAGTTTTTGACGATCCAGCTTTCCGTCTGTGCGCACGCCTGAGCAGAGATCGAGGCCAAATGGAGCGACTGCGTTCATCGCTTGTCCGACATTGGTCGCGTTCAGGCCTCCAGCTAGAAAAATTGGGATGCTGATTTGCTCGCGGATCCGACGGCTAAGGCTCCAGTCGTGACTGCGGCCCGTGCCTCCCAACTCTTTCACCGGGAGCGCGGGATTGCCAGAGTCCAGAAGAATCGCGTCGACTGATGGCGCAAGAGCGAGGGCTTCGTCGACGGAGCCTGGCCCGGTCACATGGATGACCTGCACGATCTTAATGCCCGGCAAGGCCCGCCGCAGGTCGGCATGCGCTCCTGCCGTCAGGCAATCACAAAGCTGAATACAGTTTGTTCGACAGCGGCGCTGTTGTTCGACAATCTCTTCTACTTCCTGTTTGCTCGTGAGTAGAAAAGTTGCGATGGGCGGTGGAACCGTGGCGGCAATTTCGGCAATTTGTTCCTCTCGAATTACGCCCGGCCCGCTGGGCATCGCCGAGACCAGCCCCAACGCTGATGCGCCGCAAGCAATCGCCAGTGCGGCTTCTTCTACGCTGCTGATGCAGCAGATTTTGACTCGCGGAGCGTAGGAGGGGCCCATGGAACGCCGCTATTCGCCGTACGGGACCCAGATGTTTTTCACCTGGGTGGCATGCTGCAGGAACCAGCGGCCTTCACCTTGCTTTGGGTCGAACCAGTCAATCGCGCGACCTTCATTCGTGAACACCTGTTTCAGGTTCCCGACGGAGTATGCTTTTGCCGCAGCGGCGCTCGCTTCATCGGCGAAGGACCAGATGGCATCGACGTCATCGTGCTCGGCCAACACTTTCAGAAGTTGCGACTGATAGCCGGTGACAATATTCACGGCGCCGCCGGGCAGATCGCTGGTGTCGAAGAGTTGATACAGGTCGCCAGTAATGAGGGGATAGGTCTCCGACGGAATGGCCACGGCCGTGTTGCCCATCGCCAACACCGGCATCACCGTCGAAAGAAAACCGAGCAGCGGCATTTCCTGCGGGCAGATGACGGCCACCGTCCCAATCGGCTCGTTCATCGCGATCGCGATGTTGCGAAACGGCGGATTGTGCACGGCGCCATCGAATTTGTCTGCCCAGGCCGCGTAAGAGAAGATGCGCTCGATGCCCGCGCTGACTTCCGCCGCCGCTTGTTTCTCACCGACCGCTTGTGCCAGGCCGCGAGCAATCTGGTCGCGTCGCTGCGACAGGTTCTCGCCCATATAGTAGAGAACCTGGGCACGGTTGTGTGCGGTGCTCTTGCCCCAGTTCGCGGCTTTGCGTGCCGCCTCGACGGCGTTGCGAATATCCTTGCGATTGCCGAGCGGAACTTCGCCCAGCGGTTCGCCGTCTCGGCCGCGCACCTGCATGGAGTAGCCGGAATCCGGCCGTGCCTGCTTGCCTCCGATGTAGAGCTTTATAGTGCGATCGATGGCAGGGACGGAGGCGTCGGTTTCTTCTTCTGATTTTTCGGCCGGTGAAGGCTTGGCGGCGGGCAGGGTGGGCGCGCTGCCAAACCACGCCGGTTCGAGATATTCGAGCAAACCTTCGCGTCCGCCTTCACGTCCGTACCCGCTCTCGCGATAGCCGCCGAAACCGCACGCGGCATCAAACAGGTTCGTGCAATTGACCCAGACCACGCCGGCTTTGATCTGCGCCGCCACCTGGAGGGCAACGTTAATGTTCTCGCTCCATACGCAAGATGCCAAACCGTAAACGGTATTGTTTGCGAGCTCGACAGCTTCCGCGGGAGTGCGGAATGTCATCGCGGCTAGCACCGGGCCAAAGATTTCCTGCTGCGCGACAATGGAGGTCGGATGCACATTGCTCAGCAGCGTAGGCGGGAAATATAGACCGCGCGCGGGCATCTCGATCTGGGGCTGCCAGCAGGTGGCGCCTTCCGCGATGCCCTGGTTCACCAGCTTTTGGATGCGATCGAGTTGCACGCGGGCCACGATGGCGCCGATATCGATGGCCTTGTCAAGGGGCGGTCCGGCGCGCAACGTGCTCATGCGGTCGCGAATTTTGCCGATCAACGCCTCGGCAATGCTCTCCTGCATCAGCAGGCGCGATCCCGCGCAGCACACCTGTCCCTGGTTGAACCAGATTCCGTCTACCAGGCCTTCCACCGCGCCGTCGAGATCGGCATCGTCGAACACGATGAACGGCGACTTGCCGCCCAACTCGAGCGAAAGCCGCTTGTGACTCTGCGCAGTCGCAGTGCGGATGGCGCGGCCCACTTCGGTTGATCCCGTGAAGGCAATCTTGTCGACATCGGCATGCTTGACGAGGGCCTCGCCTGTTGACCCATCGCCGGTGACGATGTTCACAACTCCAGCGGGCAGCCCAATTTCCTCGCAGATTCCAGCAAAGGCCAGCGCAGATAAAGGCGTGAATTCAGCGGGCTTCAACACAACCGTGTTCCCGGTCGCCAGAGCGGGCGCGATCTTCCAAGCCAACATCAGCAAGGGAAAATTCCAGGGAATGATCTGACCGACGACGCCGCAGGCGGTGAACTCGGGAAACTCCTGCTTCAACAACTGCGCCCAGCCGGCGTGATAGTAGAAATGCCTCGCCACCAGCGGAATGTCGATGTCGCGGCTTTCGCGGATCGGTTTGCCGTTGTCCATGGTTTCGAGCACCGCGAGCAGCCGGGAATGTTTCTGGACTTGCCGTGCCAGCGCGTACAGGTAACGTGCGCGGGCATGCGGGCTGAGTGATTGCCACTTGGAAAACGCCGCACGAGCGGCTTTCACCGCGGCATCGATATCGGCGGCCGATCCTTGCGAAACACTCGCGAGTTTCTCTCCAGTGGAGGGATCGTTGGTATCGAAGAATTGTCCCGCGGAAGGCTGTACCCAGGTTCCGTTGATGAAGTGACCGAAGCGACGGGAGTGCCGGTCAAGCCAGCTGAGCGCCTCTTTCGATTCTTCCGGGGCGGGGCCGAACTCCATCGTGACAAATTTTTCAGCAATGCTCATGCGGATTGGTAGCGCCGGCGTCCCGCCGGCTGTCGTGACAGCTTGTTCCGGGCTTGGCGAAATGATGCCTCGCCCTCGCTTATTCGTTTACGCGATGGGATGGCGATAGTCCGCCGAGTACCGGCCCGTCGCGTGGAATTCCAGTTGCCGCTCAATGTCGTTCAACAACCCGCTGGCGCCGAACCGGAAGAGTTCCGCCTTCATCCACGAGAGGCCCAGTTCTTCTTTCATTAATGCCAGCCACTCGGTCGATTGCTTCGCGGTGCGAATGCCGCCCGCGGGCTTGAAGCCAACCGCCATGCCGGTTTCCTGCGCGTATTCGCGAATGGCTCGCGTCATCACGAAGCCGACGGGCAGAGTCGCGTTGGTAGGCTCCTTGCCGGTGGACGTCTTGATGAAGTCCGCACCGGCCATCATGGCGACCATGCTGGCTCGTCCGACATTGCGCAGGGTAAGCAGGTCGCCCGTGCCCAGGATTACTTTCATGTGAGCCGGGCCGCTTGCTTGTTTGAAGGCCGCGACCTCGTCGTAGAGCTCCTGCCAGCGTCCTCCGAACACGTGCGCGCGCGTGATGACCACGTCGATGTCCTGCGCTCCCGCTTGCACCGAGCGGCGAATCTCTTCAACACGCTCCGATAGCGGCGAGAGTCCGGCAGGGAATCCCGTCGACACTGCGGCGACCCGGATGCTGGTGCCTTCGAGCGCGCGGCGCGCGGTTTCCACAAAATGGTGGTACACGCACACCGCGGCTACCTGAATATTCAGGTCTTCGATTCCAAGCCGCTTGACCAAGTCTTGCCGCAGGGGATGACGCGCCTTGGCGCATAGTCGCCGTACGCGTTCGTCGGTGTCGTCTCCCGACAGAGTGGTCAGGTCCATGCAGGTGATGGCGCGCAGCAACCATGCCACTTGCCAATCCTTCTTCACGGTCCGGCGCAGCACGTGACTCTGCGCCCGGCGCTCGACCGCGCTGGTGTTCACCCGCACCTGCTTGACCCAGTCGAGATTGAGAGGGCCACGGTTGGAGAGCAGAGGCTTACCGCCCAGGGTCGCGATCGGCCCTCCGGCTGAGGGATGAAGTCCTTCGGGCGACGCACTCGCCGTGCTTTCGGCAATCCCGAAACGTCCAGTGTTTTCCACTGTCATTGGATGTTCTTCGCCGGACCGACGATTCGCCGCGCCATCCTCGATCTCGACCGCAATTGTACGGCAGATCGCGCAAAACGGTGAGATTCATTCACCCCAGAGTTCGACATCAGCGTGTCCGCTCGCGATGAAAATGCACGCAGAAAGAAGCTGCTTGAGCGCTAACTCATGTGAGGATCCCCAGGTTAGCGTCCAAAGAACGGACGCGAACCTGGGGCACCAATGCAGATCGCGCAAAAGGGTGAGACTGATTCACCACAGAGACACAGAGACACAGAGAGATCGCCAAGGCAAGGAATCACGCTCGTAAGATACGATCGACCATTTGAACAGGGACTTCCATGCTACCTGGCGGCATCTTTAGCAATGCGCTTTTCTTTGGCCTTCTCGGTGTCTCTGTGACTCTGTGGTGAGTGGTTGTTTTCCTTGACACTCCTGAATCGCGACGCTAGGCTACGGCGTCGACCGCTAATGAAAATTCATCGCTTGCTTGCAGTCCCTCGCGCCCTTCGGCTCGTCCTGACCGCACCTCTCCTTTTACTCATGCTGTTGTCGGTGTTCCCGGTTTCCGCCTCGGCGGCGAAGAAAATCATCTTTGACACCGACCCGGGAACGGACGACGCGCTGGCGCTCATGCTCGCGCTGAACTCGGCTGAACTCGACGTGCGCGCGATCACCGTGGTCCCGGGAAACGTGACCGCCGACATGGGGCTCGAGAACGCGCTGCGGATGGTCTCGCTGGCGAAGCGGTGCGATATTCCAGTGGCGGCTGGAGCGCGGCATCCGTTGTTTCAGAAGCTGATCACCGCCGAGTTCTGGCATGGCAAGAATGGACTGGCGAATATCGAATTGCCCGCCAGCAAGTGCAAGGTGGACGCGCGTTTTGGTCCCGATCTGATCATTCAACTTGTGCACGAATCTCCGCATGAAATTACGCTCGTGCCGGTAGGGCCGCTCACGAACATCGCCCTCGCCGTCGAGAAAGATCCTTCCATCGTCCCGCTGGTAAAGGAAGTCATTCTGATGGGCGGCTCCATCAGCGGGGGCAACGTGAATGCCGCCGCCGAAGCCAACATCTATAACGATCCGGAAGCCGCACAAGTCGTCTTTCAGGCAGGATGGCCGCTGACGATGGTGGGACTCGAGGTTGGCGACAAAGCGCTCTTCACCCGTCACTACCTCGACGAACTCGCCAAGACGCACGGCCCTATTAACGATTTCATTTCTGCGGTTCTGAAGTATTTGGTGGACCTGTCGGCGCAATTCGGGTCTCCCGGCTCGCCCATGTATGATCCCTCCGCGGTTGCGGTCGCGATCGATCCAACCCTCGTCAAAACGCAGGCCATGCATGTCGATGTGGAAACCCGCGGCGAGTTTACGCGCGGTGAGACGGTCGGCAATCGGCGCGGGTATATCGAGCGCAATGTCCTGCATGACGATCGCTACGTGATTGAGGGTGCCGACAAAGTCGAGCCCAATGCGAAAGTCTGCGTCGACGTGGACGCTGACCGATTCCTGCAACTTTTCGTGGCCAGAATTCGCGGTAAATAAGTTCGGTGGACATTTCGCGCCGGAAGGGACTTGCCGTTCCCGGCCCCGCCCGAACTCAAGGAGAAAGAATGTTCACGCCGCAAACGTTTCCGCTTGCTCTGTTGATGATGATCACCAGCGCGATTTGCTGGGGTTCCTGGGCCAATACCTATAAAGGCGTCAAGAACTACCGGTTCGAGCTGTTTTATTGGGACTATGCCATCGGCATTTTTCTGATTGCCCTGATTTTTGGCCACACGCTGGGCAGCACTGGACATGACGCGTCGAGCCTGACGAATAACATCCATGCAGCCGATACATCGAACGTCATCTATGCTCTGATCGGCGGCGCGATTTTCAACCTCGCCAACCTGCTCCTGGTCGCAGCCATTGACATGGCAGGGTTGGCAGTCGCATTCCCCATCTCCATCGGCATTGCGCTCGTGGTCGGCACGGTTCTCAGCTACATTCTCCAGCCCAAAGGGAACCCGGCTCTGCTCGCACTGGGCGTGATCTGCGCGCTGATCGCGGTCATTCTCGACGGCAAGGCGTATGGCAACCTTGGCAGGGCGGAAACGTCGGTCTCGCGCAAGAGCGTCATCGTGTGCGTCATCTCCGGAATTCTGATGGGATTGTGGGCGCCATTCCTGACCCGCGCGATGACAACCGGGAATTCGCTGGGCCCCTATAGTGCCGTCGTCTTTCTGACGCTGGGGGCATTACTCTCCTGCTTCATCTGGAACCTGTATTTCATGAAGCATCCGCTGGTGGGAGAGCCGGTCAGCTTCAGCGGATTTTTTCGAGGACCAGCCTCTGGACACCTGCTTGGACTGCTGGGCGGATTTATTTGGGGAACAGGCACGGTCTTTAATATGGTGGCGGCTTCTCTCACCGGCGTCGCGATTTCGTACGCCATCGGGCAGTCCGCGCCCATGGTGGCCGCGCTTTGGGGAGTGCTTGCATGGAAAGAATTCGCGGGAGCGGGCGGTCGAAGCAAGTTGTACCTGGTGCTGATGTTCGTGTTCTACGGGCTCGCGATTCTGCGCTGATTGCCAAGGCGAACGGGTGAGTTGAATCTGTTGATTCGTTTCAGGGCATGCCTTCACAATTTGCTGAAAAGTACTTGCCTGGCGACGCCCAAGACCTCAGCGGCTAAAGCCGGATTGAGTTTTGTGGCTCTCATGGCTCGGCTGAAGCCGAGCCCTTTCAAAACGCAGCTATCGCGAGAGTTTTCAGCAAGCTGTTCAGGCGTGCCGTAACAGCTTTGCAACAACATCGGCTTCAGCCGCTGCAGTCTCCAGAGACGCGGAGGAGGACACTCAATGAAATTCATGAACCCAACGCGCCGCGATCTATTAAGAGGCGTTTCCGCTTTCGCCGCACTACCAGCGTTTGCAGACGTCGCACGCTCGCAATCCGCTACGGCTGCACCCTCGACAGCACTTCCGAGGCTTACTGGAAGTCCCGTCCTCGACAGCCTTCCTCCCGTCGTCGAGCATTCTCGCGATGTTCACACCAACGTCGACAAGGTTCGTGAAGTCGCTGCCTGGATGGCCTATGAAGAACTCCCCATGCCGGACTACCAGTTGCCCTTCGGCATTGGCCAGGGCAGTGCCGATGAAACCATGGATTTCGTGATGACCGCCGACTGCGTCGACACCGCCTTCACCGACTTTACGACCCATACGAAATTTCAAGTCGATTATGCGGGCCGTCACTGGTCCGATTCCGACGCGCTCTTTGCCTGCATGAAGCGGGCGATGGACAACGGCATCCCGATCCTCGACGGCAAGTTTCTCGCCCAGGTCACCCGTCCAGAACTGGAGCGCATTTTCGCCGGCAACATTGAGCTTCCGATGCTCGACGAAAAGATGGAAGTCTGGCACCAGGTTGGTTCGGTTCTGGCCGCGAAATATCAGGGCCGCTTCCACAACTTCATTCGCTCCTGCCCGCCCCGACTCTACGACAATGGCAACGGGCTGATCGAGCGCCTCACAAAAGAGTTCCCGCGCTTCAACGACGTCAGCCAATATGACGGGCATACCATCAAGTTCTACAAGCTGCCGCAACTTGGTGTGTGGTTCGTGTACTCCATGCTTCGCAAATCCGGTCAGTTCGCGATCGAGGACATCGATAAGATGACAGCGTTCGCCGACTATATCGTGCCGGTGGGTTTGCGGCTGATGGGGATCACGAGTTACTCAGAGAAGCTGGAAAATGCGATTAACGGCTACGCCATGATTCCGCGGGACAGCGCATGGGAAGTGGAAATTCGTGCGCATTGCATCTATGCCACCGCCCTGCTTCGAGAAGAGATCAACAAGAAACGCGCGCCAGAAAACAAGATCCTCATCCCGCAGATCGATGCGCGCTTTTGGATTCCTTATCACACCACGTCATGGCCGCATCATCTGACCAAGACGATCATGTACTGATTGCAATTCATCTACGGGGAAAGGTCATGAGGAATTCCCACCCTAACTTCGCAAAGAACGCGAGGTCAGGATGGGGCGCCGGTCGAGCCTTTCCAATCGGCAGATTCCCGCCTGAATTTACAGGCTGCACCGGATAGACCGTTACCGGGCCGGCGACTAGTGTCAACTTGGCGGAGAGTGACGATGCTCGTGTGAGTGTAAGAAAGGAGTTTTGCTGTATGTACCGAGGTAAAAAACAATCTTCTCTGCGTGTCCTGATGATAGGGACGACGCTTCTGCTTCTGACTGGCCTGTGTTGGCCCAAGGATAAGGGCGATCAATCCGATATCGCGAAGCGTATTGACGAATCCGCGAAAGTGCTGAACGAGGTGATGGCGACCCCGGACAAAGCGATTCCTGACAAAGTGATGAAGGATGCGAAGTGCATCGCGGTGGTGCCTTCGATGTTCAAGGTGGCCCTCGGATTCGGTGGTAGCCACGGCAAAGGCGTAGCGACGTGCCGCACGGAGCACGGATGGAGCGCTCCTGCGCCTATCACGATCACAGGCGGTAGCTGGGGTCTGCAGATTGGCGGCCAGGCCGTCGATCTGGTCATGGTCGTTACCAACGACCAGGGCATGCAACATCTGCTGCAGAGCAAGTTCAAACTCGGCGCAGATGCTTCGGCCGCGGCCGGTCCTGTAGGACGAAATGCGGGCGCCGATACCGACTGGAAAATGAAAGCGGAAGTCCTGACCTATTCCCGTGCTCGGGGTGTTTTCGCGGGAATCGATCTGAATGGCGCAGCCATCACGCAGGACAAAGATGAGACTCGCGTCCTGTACCAAGACATGGTGCCGTTCGCGGAAATTCTGAACGGGAAGGTGAACCCTCCTCCATCCGCCGAACCCTTTTTAGCGGCGGTGCGAAAGTATGCGGGCCAGGCCCAGGAGGCCAAGACAGCACGTAAGTAGCGTCACCACCTTAATGTCCTCGGCACCGTCATTCCGGATCACCGGCCAGGTCTCGTCTGCGACGGGGTCTCCACGACGACTCCTAGATCAGCGGCGCAATATCGTGGAAAGGTTTTGATTGAGAATCGCTCTGATCGCGCCTCCCTTCATCGCGGTACCACCCGAGGAGTATGGAGGCACGGAGTTGTTCGTGGGGCACCTGGCCGAGGGTCTTAAGAAATCGGGTGCCGAGGTCGTCTTATATGCCAACGGCGACTCCAAAGCGGAAATGGATGTTCGTTGGATTTATCCGCATACCGAGTGGCCCATCAAAGTTCCAACCCATGCCTGGCTGCGCGAAATCAATCACGTGTCCTGGGCGGTCGCGGATGCTTGCAAGCACTGCAACGTGATTCACGTGCAATCGGCGCCGGCGCTTGCGTTCTCCCGCTTTGTTGACCGTCCGTTTGTTCTGACCCTGCACGACTCCTACTCGCCTGAACTGAGCGCCTTTTACGCGCACTATCCGCAGGCGTATTACGTTTCGATCAGCGATGCGCAACGCAAAAACGAGGTGATGCCGCGGCTTCGGACTATCCACCACGGCATTCAACTGGACCAATACAAATTGGTCGAGAAAAAACAGCAATACCTTAGCTTTATTGGTCGCATTGCTCCCATCAAGGGCACTCATATCGCCATCGATGTGGCACAACGGACTGGAATCCCGTTGAAGATTGCTGGCGAGGTGCAGCCTGCGCACCGGGAATATTTTGAAAGAAAGGTCAAGCCGCAATTGGACGGGAAATTAGTGGAGTACATAGGGCCTGCCGACCTCGCCGCCAAAAACGAGCTGCTTGGGAATTCCCTGGCCATGCTGTTTCCGATCCAGTGGAACGAACCATTCGGTCTGGTGATGGTGGAAGCCATGGCCTGCGGCACGCCGGTGCTCGCCAGTCCCGGAGGGTCGGTCCCGGAGGTCGTGCAGAATGGCGTATCTGGATACATCTGCCGGACTGTCAGAGAGATGGTCAAGCGGGTTGGTGACCTGCCTCTCGATCCGCAGAAGATACGCGCTTATGTAGCCGAAAATTTCTCCACCGAGCAGATGGTGAATAAGTACCTGGCGCTTTACGAGGAAGCTGCTGGCGTAAAGCAAAAGCAGATTGCCTGACCATGCCTGATTGTTCCGGCCTGCGCTGGTTGCAGGATTCTCTCCTCGGAAATTTTGATCGCTGGCATGAGACAGCCGTAGTACGATTCCTTGCGGCCTTGGTAGGCAACGAGGCGTGCTATGCGTGGCGCGGGCGGGGCGCGTCGACAACGGCGCGAGCATGGAAGTATCAAAAGTCGAGCCCGGACGGATCTTGAACTGCCGGTTCGCGGGGAAGATGTTTCCGGCAGTGATGGTCAAGAATTGTCATTCCGCGCGGAGCGAGGAGTCTGCTGTGCCCGGGAGCGTCAAAGAGCGAGATTCCTCGCTACGCGAGGAATGACAAGTTCTAAAAGGTCTCAGATTATTTTTGTTTCTGAAATTGCTTTGGCTCTCGAAATTGCTTTGGTTCTCGAAATTGCTTTGGTTCTCGAAATTGCTTTGGTTCTCGAAATTGCTTTGGTTCTCGAAATTGGTTGGGACGATCAAGCGTTCTAAGTTTCGATGCCTCGAACTCGGTCCATTTTTAATTGCCTCCTCTCTTGCCTGCTTATTGCAGTTCCCTCGCTTGCGACTGCGAATGTCACGGTCGATGGAGTTGTGCGCGATTCCAGCGGAAACAGATTGAAATCGGCGAGTGTCACTCTGAAGAGCGGATCTTTCTCTGTTTCCATCAGGACAAACCCGGATGGAAGATTCTCATTTGCTGACGTGCCCCAGACCGAGGGAACGATTGATGTCGCTGCGCAAGGCTTCAGGGCCGTTCATCAGTCGTGGCAGGGTGATGGAAACGTCGCCGTTCATCTGGAAATCGTCCTGCACCCCGGTCCCGCAAAGGAGGTGATGACCGTCTCGGCCGCTCGCATCGGGGTGCCACTCTCGGACACGCCTGGAAGCACCATTCTTTTCTCAGCGGCGGATGTGACCGCGATTCCTGCTTTGCGTATCGATGACGTGTTGCGCCAGGTGCCCGGCTTTTCTCTTTTTCGTCGCTCTGGGAGCCGGACGGCGAATGCTTCCGCGCAGGGAGTGTCGTTGCGAGGCTTGGGCGGAAGCGCCGCCAGCCGTGCCCTCGTGATGCTCGATGGCATTCCGCTGGTCGATCCTTTTGGCGGCTGGGTGTATTGGGATCGCATTCCGCGCGTCGCGCTTTCCAGCGTGGAAGTGTTTCGCGGCGGCAGTTCGAATCTTTACGGGAGTTCGGCGCTGGGCGGGGTCGTGCAGTTCCTGACTCCCGAGCCGAACGCTCCCGCGTTCACGCTCGAAACCTCCTATGGCAACGAAAATACTCCAGACCTGTCCTTGTGGACGGGCAGTCGCTTGGGCCGATGGGATTACTCGTTGGCGACAGAGATGTTTCGTACAGACGGCTACATTCTTGTCCCCGATTCAGTTCGTGGAAGCGTGGATACGCCCGCCAATTCCAAGGACGTCACCGTATACGCGCGGGTTGGTCACGAACTCGGGAACAATGGGAGAATATTTGCGCGCGGCAATTTCTACACCGAGTCGCGCAACAACGGAACGCAACTTCAAACAAACGACACGCGCATTGGCGAAGGCGCCCTGGGCGTCGACAAGCAATTCAGCAACAACGATTCATTGATGGTCAGGTTGTATGGCGACGTCGAAAGCTACAATCAGACCTTCACGGCGGTTGCGCCCGGTCGCAACAGCGAGACTCTGACTGATCTCCAGCATGTTCCCGAACAAGTAGTGGGCGCAGGCGGCCAGTGGGTGCATCCTGTGGGCGGAAGCCACACGCTGTTAGGAGGAGCAGACTTCTCCGAGGTGATTGGCGCCAGTAACGAAATTCTATTGACTGGCCCGAACCGAAACCGCAACGGTGGAGGCCGGCAGCGAACGCTGGGATTCTTTGGGGAAGACATCTTCCGCCACGCGAAGTGGACAGTAATCTTAGCTGCGCGGGTTGATGACTGGAGAAATTTTAACGGGAGTCTGGTGACCGTTCCGCTCGCAGGCTCGCCGGCCAAGACCACTTATCCGAGTCGCACCGATGTCGCGCTAAGCCCCCGGCTTTCTGTTCTGTGGGCCGTGAACGAACATGTGTCGCTGACGGGTTCTGTCTACCGCGCTTTTCGGGCACCCACTCTCAACGAGTTGTATCGCACCTTCCGCGTGGGCAATGTGCTTACCTTCAACAATGCGGGGCTGAGCGCGGAGCGGCTCACTGGGGCAGAGGCGGGAGTGAATCTCTCCGGTTGGAATGGGCGCCTGAGCATGCGCGACACATTTTTTTGGAGTGACATTGTCGACCCGGTTGCAAACGTAACGCTTTCGACCACGCCCACCCTTATAACACGGCAGAAACTGAACCTGGGACGCACGCGCTCGCGCGGCGTGGAACTGGATGGCGCTGTGCGGGTGAATCGTGACATCCAAATCTTGGCGGGATATTCCTACACCGCAGCCACGGTAGTCAGCTATCCGGGCACTCCCGGCAGCATCGATCTGGTTGGGCTTGACGTGGCGCAGGTCCCGGGCAATGTATTCACTTGGCAGGCGCGATATTGGAATCCATCACGGGTGTTTGTAAGCGTGGCGGGACGTTTTGTGGGACAGCAATTCGACGATGACCAGAATCAATTGCCGCTTGCTCGCTTCTACACGATGGATCTCCAAATGGGACGCTCTATCACGCCCCATTTCGAAGTGTTTGGAGCGGTCGAAAACGTTTTCAACCAGCGTTATCAGGTGGCACGCACTCCGGTAACTAACCTTGGACCACCGATACTACTCCGGGTAGGGTTGCGTCTAAGCTATCCGGCCAGGTAAGCAGGTCGATCGAATCCCAGCGCCATCCGTATCGTAATCGTAGCGCGTCTGGACGCTCGCATTCCGCGCGGAAACCACATTTCGTGGCGCAATTTGGCGCACCAAGCCCATCCATCTTGCGTGTAAGGTTTCTAGTAAGCGGGGGGGAGTCTTCCACAACCAAACGGACGTGCACCCGGTTTAGTCAGTTTGGCGACAACCGGGCTCTGCGCGTTTACGTTCGGAAATTCGGAGTTCTGAGTATGGAACGCGATCCGCAAATGGACCAAAAGCAGTTAGTCGAATCGATTCAAGACTTCGTCGATGAGCAGTCTCTACGAAACCAACTACCCCCAACATGTGCGCGTTGCGGCCAGGCGATGACTTTC
>QIAH01000215.1 GCA_003225465.1 Acidobacteriota bacterium
ATACACGGTCTTCAACCGGTCCAGCGCGAGGTGCGTGTAGACCTGGGTTGTCGAAATATCCGCGTGCCCAAGAATCGTTTGCACCGTGCGCAGGTCCGCCCCGTTCTCCACCATGTGGGTTGCGCACGAATGCCTCAGCATGTGCGGGGACGCCTTTCGCCCGGATGCTGCTGACGCCGCTTTCACCATCTGCCACACGCGCTGCCGCGTCAGCTTGTGCGCGCCCCGTGCCAAAAAAAGACACGGTGAATTCTTCCCCCCCGCGAGTGTTCCCCGCGCCGACTTCAAGTATTCCGTGAGCGCGGCCTGCGCCGATTTCCCCAGCGGCACGATGCGCTCTTTGTCGCCCTTGCCGCGCACCAGCATGTAGCCGGTCTCAAGTTTCAGATCTTCAAGTTTTGCTTGAACTATTTCCGATACCCGCAGAGCTCCCGCGTAGAAAACTTCCAGCATCGCCCGATCCCGCATTTGGATTGCCAAGGCCAGCTTTGAGTCGGACGCTCGCGGCGATCCCGCGAGCGTCTTTTCCATCTCGTCGCGCGCCAGCGCCTTGGGCAGCACCTTCCACTGTTTCGGCGAATCGATGTTCAAAGTCGGGTCGTGGTCGATCTTCTTATCGACCAGCAGATGCCGGTAAAGATGCCGCAACGCCGAAAGCTTGCGTCCTACGGAGCGCCCGTCGACCGAATTCGAAAATAGCTGCTGGAGGAAGTCGCGCACATCTTTGCGTTGGGCATTCGTCAGCACCCGCTTGCGCGCCTCGAGAAAATCTGTGAACTGACAGATATCGGTGGTGTAAGCCGACACCGTCAGGGGAGCCAGTCCCTTCTCGACTTTGAGATAGTCGAGAAATGCCGACACAACCCGCGCGTTGGTTTCAGAGCGCATAGAAATCCATGGGACGCGCCTCCGTGAGATGTGTTCGCACTTCTTTCGAGAATAGTTCTGCGCCTCAGCCGGGGAAAGTGCCCGGGGGTATTCGGGGAGCACGAACCGGTTCCAAGCGGACGGGCGAGGACGCACGTCTCTCCACTCCGGTAGAGTGACGGGCGTCCCCGCCGGTCGGCTGGGTTACTTCTGAAAGCTCCCCAGCAGCTCGCGCGCATAGATCGCACCTTCGGGCGTCTCCTCGTGCTTGAAATACGCAAACACGTCGCGCCCTGCGCTCAGGTGCTGCTCGATGCGCTCCACCATCGCCTTGCGCTCGTCCGGAGGGTAGTTCGGTTTGCGAAAGCGGTAATAGTTGAAGCCGGCGGTCGTGACTTCGGGCGTCGTCATCTCCTCGGTCTCAGCCACGCACAATGCCGCATTGTGCTCACGCAGCGCGGCGTAAGTTTCCTCGCTGAACCACGACGCGTTGCGGAATTCGAAGGCCGCCTGCAACCGCCTCGGCAAGAGCTTCAGGAAATCACGCAGCACTTCAAGATCTACTTTAAGGTTCGGCGGCAACTGAAAAAGCACTGGGCCCAGTTTCCCGGCGGCTGCCAGCGGCTCAATGGTCGCCAGAAAACGTGGAACGAAATCTTCCGTGCCCTTCAGCCGCTTGATGTGCGTGATGACCTGGTGCGCCTTAATCGTGAAGCTAAACTCCGGTGGAGTCTGCTCCAGCCACTTCGCCAGCGTCGTCTCTTTCACCAGCTGTCGAAAGGTGAAGTTCACTTCCACCGCGTTCAACTGGGTCGCGTAATGGCTAAGAAATTTCGCTTGTGCCAACTTCTGGGGATAGAAGTCCGGCTTCCAACTGGGATAGGCCCATCCCGATGTCCCTGCGAACAATTGCGCCATAGCCCGCGGATTATACCGCCCGACGTTTCTTGGCTGCAGGCTTCGCGGCCTTCTTCGCAAGTGTTTTGCGCGCGGAACTGGAGGCTTTCCTTGAATGCCCTGGCCCGGATTTCGCCGCGGTGCGCTTCGGGGCTGGCTCCTCGCGTGTATCTTCCGCCTGCGCTGCCAGATCCACGGTTGCAGGGGTCGCAGCGGCCGCCGCCACTCCCCGCAGATCGGGAAGCTTCTGTTTCAGCTCGAGCACGGGCGCGTGCAAGTCGCCCATTTTTTCAAAGCGTTCGATCACCTTTGGCGCCTCAAATACGAGCAGGCTCGCGTCTTTCTTCTTCAGCGCCCGTTCCACTTCTTCCCAAGTGACCGGCGTCGAAACGGTTGGATGCTCGCGCGCGCGCAGCGAATATACCGAGACCGTCGTCTTGTGCTCGTCGTTCTGGCTCCAATCCACGAACACCTTGCCCCCCCGGATTGCTTTCTTCATCTCGGAGACAATCAGGTCCGGATGATCGTGTTCCAGCAAATGAGCAAGCGCCTGCGCGAATGGCTTGGTCACGTCGTAAGAGGTCGGCGTGTTCAGTGGGACGTACACCTGCAATCCCTTCGACCCCGAAGTCTTCGGGAAACTCTGCAATCCCCAATGCTCGAAGATCTCGCGCAGCCAAAGTCCCACCTGCGCACATTGCACGATATTCGCAGGCGGCCCCGGATCCAGATCAAACACCAGCATGGTCGGACAGTCGTAGTCCTTGGCCAGCGCCAGCGAAGGGTGAATCTCGAGCGATGCCAGGTTCGCCAGCCAGATCAGCGTCGGCAAATCATCGACCAACAGATAGTTGATGTGCCGCCGATTGTGCCGGCTCCAGATTGGCGCCGTCTTGACCCATTCCAGCCGATGCTTCGGCGCATTCTTCTCGTAAAAAAATTCCGAGTCCACGCCGTTGGGATAGCGCTTCATCGTCACCGGACGCCCTTTCAGGTGAGGCAACAGCGCCGGCGCGATGCGCGCGTAATAGTCGATTACCTGTCCCTTCGTAAAACCGGTCGCGGGATACAAGACTTTATCCAGATTCGACAAGCTCAAGTGCTTGCCTTCGACATCCACCACGGGCGAGATTGCCAAGCTGCCTCCGCTGGGCACGCGTCACTCCTCTGCCGCCGCTAAGTATAGCGACGACCCACAATACGATGCCCGCTGCCCTGCTGCCGAACTCAAATTGTTTTGGCCAACGACCGTAGTTAGCCTGCCCTGAGCGGAGCGAAGGGACCAGCGACTTCCGCCTGAGCCGACGACCGAAGACGGAAGACCGAAGACCGACGACTACCCCCGTTTGACATCCTCCTTTCCTCCCACGTACTGTGGAATTTCTTCCCGGTTTCTGGTCCGCCCAACCCTGGGATACTGTCCATCAGCCCATGCCCACTCGCAGTGGAGGTCCGATGAAACGCCCGGCAGTTCGCACGCTCGTATTGCTCCTTCTTCTTACCGTCGTCGCCTGCGCGCAGGACCTCGCGTCTTTTGAAAAGCGAACCACGGTCAAAACCCTGTCGAATGGCCTGACTGTCGTGATCCTCGAGCGTCCCGAGGCTCCGGTGTTCTCGTTCTTCACCCACGTCGATGCCGGCTCGGTGCAGGACCCCATGGGCAAGACCGGGCTCGCGCACATGTTCGAGCACATGGCCTTCAAGGGAACCGACAAGATCGGCACTACGAACTATCCCGCCGAAAAAGCAGCCCTCGCCAAGGTAGAAACCGAGTACGCAGCATACATTGCCGAGCGCGATAAACGCGTCGATCGCGATGAGAACAAGGTCAAGCAGCTCGAGAAAGCATGGAAGGACGCCATCGACGAAGCCCAGAAATACGTCAAGCCCAACGAATTTGGCGAGATCGTCGAGCGCCAGGGCGGCGAGGGCATGAACGCCAATACCAGCGACGATGAAACCAACTACTTCTACTCCTTCCCGGCGAATCGCCTCGAACTCTGGGCCTACCTCGAATCCGAGCGTTTCCTGCACCCGGTGATGCGCGAGTTTTATAAAGAACGCGACGTGGTGATCGAAGAGCGCCGACTGCGCACCGACAGCAACCCCATCGGCCGCCTGGTCGAGCAGTTCATCAATGCTTCCTTCCAGGCCCACCCGTATCATCGCCCGACGGTAGGCTGGATGTCGGACCTCAACTCGTTCTCCGCCACGGACGCGCAGCAGTTTTTCGATGAGTACTACATCCCCTCGAACATGGTGGTTGCCGTGGTCGGCGACGTGAAATCCTCCGAAACCATTCCCATCGCCGAAAAATATTTCGGCCGTCTGCCCACCAAGCCGGTGCCCGATGAACGCACAACCACCGAACCGCCGCAGAACTCTGAGCGCCGCGTGATTCTTCGCCAGAGCGCGCAACCGTTTTATATCGAGGGCTACCACCGTCCTGACTACCGCAGCCCCGACGACGCGGTTTATGATGCCATCTCCGACCTGATGTCGAACGGCCGCACCTCGCGCCTCTACCGTGCGCTGGTGCGCGACAAGAAAATCGCCGCTTTCGCAGCGGGATTCTCCGGCCTACCCGGCAATAAGTATCCGCACCTGTTCTCCTTCTATGCCGTGCCCGTGCCCGGTCACACTCCGCAGGAACTGGGCGACGCCATCCACGCCGAAATTGACCGTATTAAGAAGGAAGATATCTCCGACGACGAACTCAAGATGATCAAGACCCGCGCCAAGGCTGACCTGATTCGCGGCCTCGCCGACAACGCAGGCCTCGCCCAACAGCTCGCCATTTACCAGTCTCGCTACGGCGACTGGCGCGAGTTGTTCCGCTCGGTCGACCGCATCGACAAAGTGACCAAGGCCGACATTCGTCGCGTCGCCAACCAGACCTTCACCGAGAACAACCGCACCGTCGGCATTAATGAAACGATCAAGACTGCACCAGCCTCACAGGGAGGTGCGCAGTGAGAGTCCACAGGTCAAGAACCGCATCGCCGTGCACAAGCCTCCTTGCAATCTTTACGCTGATGGTGCTGCTTTTCGGCGCACTGCCCTTCGCGTACTCCCAGGCTCCCGAATGGCAGCAGATTCCCATTCCCACTCTGCCGCCCTTCCATCCGGCTGAGCCCAAGCGCCTCGAGCTGCCCAACGGCCTGGTGATTTTCCTGCAGGAAGATCACGAACTCCCGCTGATTGACGGCTCCATCCGCATTCGCGGTGGATCGCGTGACGAACCGGCGCAGAAGGTCGGTCTCGTCCAGCTCTATGGCGATGTCTGGCGCACCGGCGGCACGAAATCCCAGACCGGCGATCAGATGGACGATTACCTCGAGAGCCGCGCCGCCAAGGTCGAAACCGGCGGCGGCGTTGACGCGACCTCCCTCGGATGGTCCTGCCTCAAGGACGATTTCGACGACGTGTTCAAGATCATTCTCGATCTGATTCACGATCCCGAATTCCGCGCCGACAAGCTCGACCTCGCCCAGAAGCAATATGCCGAGGCGATCGCCCGCCGCAACGACAATCCCGGCGCGATTGCCGCGCGCGAGTCCGCCAAGCTTGCCTACGGTCCCGACAATCCTTACGCTCGCCAGATGGAGTACGCCACGCTCGAGGCGGTCAAGCGCGATGACCTGCTCGCCTGGCATAAGAAATACATCCACCCCAACAACATGATCATCGGCGTCAGTGGCGACTTCGATGCCGCCGCGATGGAAAAGAAACTGAAGAACGCCTTCGCCGGTCTGCCCAAAGGACCTGTTCTTCCCGAGCCGAAAATCGAGCCCCATCCCGCCCAGCCCGGCTACTATCTCGTTAATAAGGAGGATGTGAATCAGTCGAACGTGCGCATGGTCGCGCCCGGTACGGATCGCCACAATCCCGACTACTTCGCCATCGAAGTCTTCAACGAAGTGATGGGAGGCGGCTTCTCTTCACGCCTGGTGCAGGATATCCGCACCGCGAAAGGGCTTGCTTACTCCGTTGGCGGCGGCATCGGCACGGCCTTCGACCATCCCGGCATCACCCGCTTCGTGCTCGGCACCAAGAGCGAGCGAACCATCGAGTCCATCGAGGCCCTCTACAAGGATGTCGACGACCTCAAGACCCATCCGATTACCGATGACGAGATCAAGCGCGCCAAGGATTCCATCCTCAATTCGTTCATCTTCAACTTCGACACGCCCGACAAAGTTCTGCGCGAGCGTATGGCCTACCAGTTCTATGGCTACCCGCTGAATTTCCTCGAGCAGTATCGCGCGGGCATCGAGAAGGCGACCGTTGCTGACGTAAACCGCGTCGCCGCAAAGTACCTTCATAAGGATCAACTGGCCGTGCTGGTGGTGGGCAATCCTAAAGACTTCGACAAGCCGCTTTCCGCGCTCGGTCCCGTCAAGAACGTTGACATCACCATTCCGACACCTCCCGGCGAAGAGCAAGCTGCCGGAGAATCGCCCGCCGCTCCGGCTGCGTCCAATCCGGAAGGCAAAGCACTCGCGGCCAAGGTCGTCGAATCGATGGGTGGCGCTGCCAAGCTGAAGACGGTGCACGCCATCCAGGCCAAACTCTCGCAGGAGTCGAAAGAAAAGGAAGAAGCCGCCTCGCAACTCACCCTCACCATCGTCTACCCCGACCACATGCACTTGGCCATGGATTCTCCGATGGGTCCCATGGCAGTGGTCTTTACGCCAACCGGAGCCTTCATGGCTGCCCAGGGACAGGTCCGTCCGATTCCCCCTTCTGGCGCGAAAGAGAGTCTCGAGCAGATCAAGCGCGACCCCACCTTCATCGCCTCGCGTGTTGATGATCCCAAGTTCACCTTCACCGCAAACGGCTCCGAGAAAGTCGGCAACGTCGACGCCAAAATCGTCGACGTCAATGCGGATGGCACGGCCCTCCGCTGGTACGTGGACCCGGCGCGCGGCGTCTTGCTGCGCGAGTCCTACACCGCCACCGGAAACTCCGGCCCGTTCCAGGGCGAGACCGATCTTTCGGAATGGAAGTCTTTCGACGGCGTTAGCTTCCCTACACGACATGTGAACAAGCAAGACGGCAAAGAGTCCAGCGTGGTGACCTTCACCGAGGTTCACATCAACCCGCAGCTGGATCCGAAGCTCTTCGATAAGCCCGCCACCACCCGGCCGCCCGCGCAGCAATGACGAACCCCACTGGAGCGACGGGCGTCCCCGCCCGTCTGCGTTTTGGTTTTCTGCAGCCGAGCTTCGAGTTCCTAGTCGTCCTTGCCTTTCTCCGCTTGCGATTGCCAGGTCAGCTTGAAAACCACCATGCGCCCTGTCTCCGAGGAGGTCGTTGTAAACAAGAACGGCCGCGTTTCCCAATGCTGATCGGCCGTAACATCCCGTCCCCACACGGAGAAGGTGAATCCCCTTACCTGGTGAAAAGAAATCCCAACATCCAGCCGGTTGTGCACAGGCACATCCTGAGCGACGTTGCCCGCAAACCGATAGCCGGCAATTCCGCCGTAGTGATACAGGCCGGAGTCGAAATCGAGTCTCCGGCTCAAGTTCAGACGCGATTGAATGTTGAACTGATGCCTGGGCGTATTGGCCACCGGCAAATTCAGCGTGTCATTGAGATTGACCGAATTGCCTCGTAATTCGGTCACACCCGTCGCAAGCTGCCAGCGCTTGATGGGCGCGACCTTGACGTACAGCTCAGCTCCGTGCGTTTGGCCGGCACTTATGTTTTGCCATGGCACCGGAATCTGCACATAAGTAGGATTCTGGTGAACGATCGGCCGTCCCGCGACGCTCATCGGATTGCTCAGATTCACGTTCGTAAGATTGTCGTAGTGGTTGTAGAAGATCGTCGCATCCAGCGAAACGTGCTCGCTGGGATTGACGCGATAGCCGATTTCATACGCGCGCAGAGCTTCCGATTTCAGCTTGGGATTGCCCACCGCCGTCAGGAATGTAGGTACGGGACCGGGTATCTGT
>QIAH01000216.1:0-8467 GCA_003225465.1 Acidobacteriota bacterium
ACTCCTTGATCAGTTCCCAGGGCGCGCCTGAATCGCCAAAGCGGTCTTTCACGCCAATCGCCCCCGTGATCACGGGTTGGCCGTAGAGCACAGGACTGCCCGTGATGACGTTGCTCACTCGCCACGCCAGCGCGCCGATCTGATGCTCCTCCGCGGTCAGGATGACTCCGGTCTGCCTGGCTGCCCAGATGATGGCAGCTTCGTCGATCGGCTTAAGGGTGTGCAGGTTGAGGATGCGGGTCTCGTAGCCGAATTCGCGCCGCAGAATCCAGGCCGCGCGCATGGCTTCCGGAACCATCGGACCACATGCGATGATCGTGAGGTCTTCGCCCTCATCTTCATAGTTGCTTTCCAGCCTGGTTTCAAAAGCCTTCAAAAAACTGTCGCCAGGCTGGCGCAACCGGATGACATTGGCCTTGCCGAAAACAAAGGGCGTCTGCTCGTCGGTAACGACCGGCGTGGCCTCGCGCGCAAAGCGGATGTACTTGGGACCTTTGTGCTCGAGCAGCAAGTAGTTTGTGGCTTTGCGGGTCTCGACTGCGTCGCAGGGGACGACCACCGTCATGTTCGGCAGGCCGCACATCGCGAACAGGTCTTCGAGCGCCTGATGGGTTGCGCCATCCGGCCCCACGGAGACGCCGCCGTGTGCGCCAGCGATCATGACGTTAAACTCGCCGTAGCAGATCGAGGTGCGAATCTGATCGAGGTTGCGCGCGGCCGCAAAGGTCGCGTAGGTGCCGAACACAGGAAGCTTTCCCTCCTTGGCAAGTCCCGCCGCGACCGAGGTCGCCGACTGCTCGGCGATGCCGAGACTGATCCAACGCTTCTTGCGCTCGGGCTTGGAAGCATAGAAGTCGCTGATGGTGATGGAGCCCGAAATGTCCAAGCCCAGGCATACGACCCGCTCATCGTCGCCGTTCTCGGCCAACGCCTGGCCGAAGCCCTTGCGGGTCGGTTCCATTTTCACTTTCATGTTGAGGGCGCGATTCCACCAGTAGTCGTTATTGAATTGCGGCATTTTTTGGTGGAGCTTGCGATCAATTTTGTCCTGGTAGGCCTGCGCCTTGTCGAGCAATGCCCTGACCGGAATCCGCTCCGCCACACCGAGTTCGTTTAACCCTTTGACCAGTTCCTCCCGATTGGGCGACTTCCCGTGCCAGCCCGCAATGTTTTCCATGAAGCTGACCCCTTTACCTTTCACGGTGTCGGCCAGCAGCACGATGGGCGAGCCCTGATGGCTCTTCGCGCTTTCGAGAGCTTCGACCACCTGCTCCATGTTGTGCCCGTCGATGCGGCGTACATCCCAACCGAAGCTCCAGTACTTTTCTTCCAAGGGCTCGACTTTCATCACTTCCTCGACCGGACCATCAATCTGCAGGCGATTGCAGTCGACGATGCCGACCAGGTTGTCGAGATGATGGTGCGCTGCCTCCATGGCCGCTTCCCAGATCTGGCCTTCCTGCTGCTCGCCGTCGCCCATGATGCAGAAGACCTTGTGATTCTTCCCGTTCAGCTTGCCCGCCAGAGCCAAACCGACGGCAATGCTCAGACCTTGCCCCAGCGATCCGGTCGAGACTTCCACGCCCGGCAACTTCAACCAATGCGGATGACCCTGATAAGGCGAGCCCAGCTTCCGCAGAAGCACAACATCCTCAATCGGGCAGAAGCCGGCAAATGCCAGGCCCAAGTAGAGGCTGGGCGCCTTGTGCCCGGTCGACCAGACGATGCGGTCGCGGTCTGGCCAGTTGGGATTTTCGGGATCATGGTCGGCCACACGCAGGTATAGTGCGGCGGCGATGTCCATGATCGACAGCGTGCCACCCGCATGCCCGCTGCCGGCGGCATTCAGCGCGACCAGGTCGTAGCCGCGCATCAGCTTGGCGGCATCTTTCAAATCTTCGATGGAGTAGGTTCGGCCAATTTCGCCATTCACAGAATTCTTCAGGGCCATGTAGGCTCCTTTACTGGCGCGCGGACGAGGCAAGTCCTGCGCTCCTGGGGCTCGCGAACCGAGCTTATCTAGGAACCTCTCTGTGGACAGTGAGGGTTGTCACAAGGAGGAGTGACGGAGAGAGCGGCTTTTAGCTCTTAGCTGGTGGCTCTTGCTTCTCGCACTGTTAGGAATGTAAGTTTTGGAGTCCGGGGATTCGAGCTAACAGCTAAAGGCTAACAGCTAATAGCTGCTTCATAGATTCTTTACCGTCCACTGCTGAATCCGATCCAGCGCCTTGTTCAGATTCTCCAGCGAGTTCGCTACGCTGAAGCGCAGATAGCCCTCGCCGTAGTCGCCAAAGGCTGTGCCCGAGAGGCACGCCACCCCGGCTTCCTGCAGGATCGCATCCGCCAGTTTCTTCGATGGCCATCCGGTCTCGGTGATATTCGGGAAGGTGTAGAACGCGCCTTTAGGCATGCGGCATGAGAAGCCCTTGATTTTGTTCAGCCCGGCCACAAAGACGTCCCGGCGGCGCTTGAATTCTTCGCGCATGCGATCGACCGACGACTGATCCCCGCGCAGCGCCTCGATTCCTGCGACCTGCGTGAAGCTGGCCGTGCACGAGTTTGAGTTCGTCATCAGGCGCGTCACCTGAGTCGCAAGATCGCTGCGCATCACGCCGTAGCCCATGCGCCAACCGGTCATGGCATAGGTTTTCGAGAAGCCGTCAAGCAGGATGGTCCGCTCCTTGAAACCCGGGATCGACATGATCGAGAAATGCTCGCCTTCGAAAAGCAGGCGGCTGTAGATCTCGTCCGACATGACCATGATGTTGCGATCCCCGATCGCTGCGGCAATGTCATGAATCGCACTCTTGCTGAGTACTCCGCCGGTCGGATTCTGTGGCGAATTGAGAATGATGAGACGGGTCCGGTCGTTGATGAGCGCGGCCAGTTCGTTCACGTCAAGCCCGAAATCGCGCTCTTCCCGCAGTTGAATAGGAACCGCGCGGCCGCCCACGTAGTGGATCATGGACTCATATATCGGGAATCCGGGGTTGGGATAAATAACTTCATCCCCCTCATCCACTAACGACAGGATCGAGAAGAAAATAATCGGCTTACCGCCCGGCACAACCACAACTTCGTCGCTCGTAACCGGCACACCACGCGTCCGGCTGACGTAGTCAGCGATGGCCTGCCGCAGTTCGGGCAAACCCGCGGAGGGACCGTAGTGCGTCCATCCCTTGTGCAGGGCGTCAACCGCAGCCTCGACAACGTTCGAAGGCGTGTCGAAATCAGGCTCGCCGATTTCGAGGTGGACGATGTCTTTGCCCTGCCGCTCGAGTGCGCGCGCTTTGTTCAGGACTTCGAAGGCGGTCTCGGTGCCCAGGCGCGACATGCGGCGAGCAAGGCGAAGTTGGAATTGGGTAGCGTTTTCCATGGTGGCAAACCCGGGCATTATACCCCCAACGCGGCTAATGGGCCGACTGGATGATTATGCCGCGAGACAAGTGGGAAGTCGCGGAGACTGGTCACCAGGGCCTGTGACGAGGATAAAGCTACTCGGAGACGGTGTGCTCTTCGCTCTGGGCGCGCAGCACCCGATCCACCGAGTACGGCGCCCGCCGTGTGGGTTCGTGATAATGGCGAACCTGCATCTCGCCCAGCAGACCGACCGCCAGCATGTTCAGCCCGGCAAGAAACAGTACCGCAGCAAAGATCATCAGGGGGCCGTGCTGGATCAACAGATCGGAGTGGCGCAGCAGTTTCTCAAATACCAGCCAGCCAGCAACCGAAAAGCCGCTCAGGATACTGAGCATGCCCACCGTCCCGAAAAAATGCAGAGGTCGTGAGAGATAACGCAGCAGGAAGCGAATCGTGATGAGGTCGAAGAAGACGCGGAACGTGCGCGAGATGCCATAGTGCGAAAGGCCGCGCTCCCGGTTCACATTGCGGATGGGAACCTCAATGATCGAAGCCCCATGCCACGAAGCCAGCGCCGGAATGAAGCGGTGCAGTTCGCCGTAGAGCGGAACCTGCTCCAGAATTTCGCGCCGGTAAGCTTTGAAGGTGGTGCCAAAATCGTGGATATCCACGCCGCTCAACTTGGCCATCATCCAGTTGGCGATGCGGGAAGGAATCCGGCGCAGCCACAGGTTGTCGATGCGCTGCTTGCGCCAACCGCTCACGATGTCGTAGCCCTCGCCGATCTTCTCAAGGAACATCGGAATGTCAGAGGGATCGTGCTGCAGGTCGCCATCCATGGCGATGATGTACTCGCCGCGCGCATGGTCAAATCCAGCAGCCAGCCCCGCCGTCTGGCCGAAATTACGGCGAAGCTTGACGACCGTAACGCGACTGTCGACCGCCGCGATTTCCCGCAGCATAGGAAAGGTGTTGTCGTCCGAGCCGTCATCCACCAGCACGATCTCGAAGGTCTCTCCGTTTGCCTCCATGACAGCCTTCAGGCGATCATAGAGATCGGTGACATTCTCCTGCTCATTATGCAGCGGAACTACGATGGAATACTTTGGCATGGAAGCTCTCATTATACGGGAAATACCTGAAAAGCTAATGTTTTCGGGCCGGCACGAAGGTCCAAGGGCACCAACTGGGTACCCCCGTCCGAATGGCCGTTTGGCAATCCTGTTTGGATTTATGGACTCGACCCGATGAACCTATAAGTTGAGATGCAACTGCCCTAGCCTGCGACTCGCTAAAATAAAGAAAGGAAAGAAGCACTTGGCGCAAGGTCATGCTCGGATGCGGCTGATGCTTTGCAAATCCAGACACATTTAGGGGGAACTTGCGATGACGGCACGAACCCAACGTACGACGGTCAACCTTTCAGATTTCCCGGATCTGGTTGTGATCTACCTTGGAATGCAGGTGCGTACGCTGGCCGGGCTCAAAACGCTCATCAGTTTCGGCCCCAAGATCAATGCTGCGGTTGCGGCCAAGCCCGACGGTCTGCTTCTGCACGAGAACGTCTTCTACTCATTCTTTCCACTCAACGCGGGCATGCGTCAGTACTGGAGAGATTTTCAGTCCCTTGAAAATTGGTCGCGATCCCTGCCCCATCAGGAATGGTGGAAGAACTTCCTCCGCGATTCCGGCGGAACCGGGTTCTGGCACGAGGCCTACTTCATGCGTGGCGGCATGGAGGCCATTTATGACGATCTGAAGGGGCCGTTTGGTTTTTCAGTTTTTGCGCCCACCCAGCCGGCGCGAGGTCCCATGTTCAATGCGCGCAAACGACTGGGACTGGCTGGCGACCCATCGGTGCCAGCTCCCGTCGAAGACGAGCGTTCCTGAAACACATCACTCGTAGCGCAAAGCCTCAATGGGATCGAGATTGGCGGCACGCACCGCCGGGAACATCGCGCTAGTCACACCGACGACCGCCAGGATACTCACGGCAATCAGCAAAATTTTCGGCGCCACGATCAAGCGAATGTCTCCCGCATCCGCATGTTGCGCCATCGCACTATAGAGCGTCAGCGAGCCCACCGAGAACGACACTACGTAGGACAGCAGAATGCCCAGCACTCCTCCCACTGCGGTGATCACCATCGCCTCGGCCAGGAACTGAAAGAGAATATCGCGTTTGCGCGCGCCCAGCGCCTTCTCGACGCCTATCTCTCGCGTGCGCTGCGTCACCGACACCAGCATGATATTCATCAGCCCAATTCCGCCAATCCCCAGCGTGATCGTCCCGATAAACGTCAGGAGAATCTTGAGCCCCATGCTGATGATGTTGAATTGCGACAACTGCTTCTGCGCGTCGAAAACGTGAACCGCCCGCAAATCGTCCGGCTTGAAATTGTGCGCCAGTCCCAGCGAGCCGCGAATCGTTTGCGTGACCTTGTCGTGATCAAGCCCTTCATAGTCCAGCCAGATGCCGCCCAGGTAATGCGTGTCCTGCAGCGCATCCATGACGCTGAAAGGGAGATAGATCTGGCGATTGATGTCATTGTCGCCTTCCTGCATACGGGCCGATACCTGTCCGACCACCTGAAAGACAACCCCGTCAATGCGGATCTCCTGCCCGAGCGCATCCATTCCGGAGAAAAGTTTCGCCTTCGCGTCGTAGCCGAGCACAGCGACGCGCCGATGCGCCAGGTTGTCTTCGTCATTCAAAAAGCGCCCTTGTTCGATATCAAGGTTCCAGATCGCGCCTACCGGCGGATCCACGCCGGTGACCGGCAATGTAAAGGTGCGGGCGTTGTTCACCACCGTGCACTGCTTATCCGATTCCCGCGAGATATGACGAACTAGCGGAACCACGTTGCGTAGCAACTCGATATCGTCGCTGGTGAATCGGACCTCCACTCCCGCCTTGTTCCCGCCCGCCTGCTGCGAAGTACGCCCGGGAAAGACGCCCACTGCCTTAGCGCCAAAACTCTGAAATATGTTATTGATGGCCCGGCCAAAACCCTCGCCGTAAGCCAGCAGCAACACGACCGTAGCAATGCCCCAGGCCATGCCCAGCATTGTGAGCACGGTCTTGCGAAGATCGTGGCGCATCGCGCCGAAGGCTTGCTGCAGCAGGTCGCGATTCATGCTATTCCTTGCGGAGCGCCTCCACCGGCTGCAGCATGGCGGCGCGACGCGCGGGATAAAGTCCGGCAGCTACGCCGGCGATCGCCAACGCCATGATGGCAAGAGCTGCCGTCATCGGCACCAGCTTGGGTGGATCAAATCCCGGAGGCGACGGCAATTTAGAGAGGGCCGCCATCAGGGCGGCCGCACAACCCATGCCGATGCCACCGCTTAGCAAAGTCAGGAATGCTCCTTCCACGAAAAACTGGAACATGATGCTGCCATTGGTCGCACCAATCGCCTTGCGCAATCCGATTTCGCGCGTGCGATCCGCCACCGCGACCAGCATGATGTTGATGATGCCGATCGCGCCCAAGGCCAGCGTCACCAGGCCGACGCTGCCCAGGAACGCATTCATCGCGTCGAAAATCTTGCCCACATTGTCAACCGTGCGGATCGTATCCCATTCGTCAAAAGCATCGGGGCTGCGATAGTCGAAGCCGTGATTACGGGCGATAGTTTTGTGCACTTCAAGCTTTGCCATCTCATGCAAGTCGCGCGAGCGCGGCTGATAATTCAAAAATGAGATGGAATCTTTCACATTTACCGTGGGCGGGAAATACTGATTCATGGTGTTAAACGGCACGAACATCCGCAGATTGAGGGTATTGTTGTCGCCGTGCCCGACGGGAAGTAGCGTTCCGATCACTTCAAAGCGGATGCCATTGATCAGAATCGTGCTGCCGATCGCGGGACGACCGGGAAACAGCAGGCGCCGGGCCTCGTCGCCGAGCACGATCACCGGGCGCTTCTGCGCATCATCCAGATCGTTCAGCCAACGGCCCTCGTTTATGGGTAGATAGCGAATCTGGTTGAAGTATGCCGGAACGCCCATCGCCTGCCCGCTGCTCTGAAAAAAATCACTCACGGAGCGAAGATCGCCGCGAGAGATAACAGGGGCGACCGCTTTCACGTCCGTGCAATCGCGCCGGATGTCGAGGAAATCCTTGTAGGTCAGATAATACTGCCGCATGCCGTTGAAGCTGCCCTCCACCGCCGGCGCGCGTCCGCCCCAGATAAACATTACGTTTTCGCCGAGCGAATCGAATTGCTTCTTGTTTCCGGAGCGAAATCCCTCGCCCAAACCGACCAGCAGCAGCAGCGATCCCACGCCCCACGCAATGCCAAACATGGTCAGAAATGACCGCAATTTATGCGCCCAGAGCGTGCTCAGCGTCTGGCCGAAGATTTCCAACAGCACCCGCATACTTCTATTGATGATACGTGAGAAACCTGTGTTCCACCTGTGACGTGCAGCCAAAGCGGCAGACGAACTGCGTGGCCTCGTCGTTTCGGTACAATCGACAAGTCAGTGGCGGCCCCAGACGACGTCCTGTTCCCTGGTGTCATCGGGCTTCGTACGTTTACCCCATAAAAGAGAGGCTAGACCTTATGCGACAGGCGATTATCTGTTTCTTCTTGCTGATGGCTAGATTTTGCCCATCCGCGCTTGCGGCCGCGTGTCCGAATTTGAGCGTACATCCCGGCATCACGACGCTCTTCCTGCAAACAGATTTTGGCGAGAAAGACGCGGCGAGCAAGATTTTCGCGACGGGGATGGAAGACGCGATCAAGAAATCGCGCCAGTTTTGCCTGGTACAGGATTTGCGCGCTGCCAACTTCGCCCTTGACCTGGCGGGCGTCGATATTACCGAAGACCACGAGCGCGCCGCGGTGAGCATGGTCCTGATCTCGGAAAAAGGTTCCCTTCTCACCCACTGGATCCGTGTCTCCTCCATCGACAACACAGAAAAGAACTGCCAGGAAGATGTTGTAAAGGTCGATCGCGCCATTCAAAGATCCAAGCGCCATCGCTAGGTTGAAGCAAGGCCCTGACAAAATTACTTCCGCACTGGCAATCGAGCACGGTACCTGAATGGCGAAAGCGGACGAATGCAGCTGGGTGGAGATCAATCGAGTGAAGTTACGG
>QIAH01000216.1:8552-12407 GCA_003225465.1 Acidobacteriota bacterium
TTGATAACGTTTTGAAAGGGCGCGGCTTCAGCCGCGCCGCATTGAACGCTCGAAACGGGCGGCTTTAGCCGCCGAGTGACGCGGACTCCTCCGGCTGGATTTGGCGCCTGACTTTGTCCCCGTATTTTGGGACACCACACTAGAAGAGCTTGGATCTGCAACGAGCCGCCCGTTCGGGCGGCTTTTTCGTTGTAGAAGTGAGTTTCTCGCTAGGAGATGCACAAAGCACAGCTCAGCAAGAGATCGGCCCCTACCGCAGGGCGACCTGCATGTCTAGGTTGCGGGCTACGAAGGCCCAGGAATCGGCGGTTTCTTCGATCTGCTTGGAGATGGGTTTGCCTGCTCCGTGACCGGCTTTGGTTTCGATGCGGATCAGAACTGGCGCGGGCCCCGCCTGATCAGCTTGCAGCGTCGCGGCAAATTTAAAGCTGTGCCCCGGGACTACACGATCATCGTGGTCGGCAGTGGTGATGAGCGTTGGCGGATACTTGGTTCCGGGCTTCAGGTTGTGGAGTGGCGAGTAGGCGTAGAGCGCTTTGAACATCTCAGGATCATCGGAGGAGCCATAGTCCGATGTCCACGCCCATCCGATAGTGAATTTGTGAAAGCGGAGCATGTCCATCACGCCAACGGCTGGCAATGTTGCGCCAAACAGATCCGGGCGCTGCGTCATGCAGGCCCCCACCAGCAGGCCCCCGTTGCTGCCACCGCGAATGGCGAGCTTTGATGGCGATGTGTACTTGTTCGCGATAAGCCATTCGGCCGCAGCGACAAAGTCGTCGAACACATTTTGCTTTCGCTGCAACGTGCCGGCCAGATGCCACTCCTCCCCGTACTCGCCGCCACCGCGCAAATTCGGTTGCGCGTAGACACCACCCATTTCGAGCCACACAGCGTTGCCCACCGAGAATGCCGGAGTGAGCGAGATATTAAATCCACCATATGCGTAAAGCAGGACGGGATTCTGGCCGTCGAGCTTCAAACCTTTCTTCGCGGTGATGAACATCGGAACGCGGGTGCCATCTTTACTGTTGTAGAAGACTTGCTTCGTCTCATAGCGGCTTGAATCGAAATCGACCTTCGGCTGGCGGTAGACGGACGACTTTGCCGCGGGCAGGTCGTAGCGGTAGATCGTGGTAGGCGTAATGAAGCTGGTGAAGGCGTAGAAGGTCTCTTTATCTTTACGCTTTCCGGCGAAGCCCTCGGCGGTGCCGATGCCGGGGAGATCGACCGTGTGAAGAAGTTTGCCGCTGAGATCGTGAATGCGAACTTCGGTCTGCGCATCTTTCAGATATCCGAGAACGAAGCTGTCGTTAATAACGTTCGCGTGCTCGAGCTTATCTTTTCCCTGCGGGACGAGGGTTTTCCAATTGGCGCGCTCGGGATGCCGTGTATCGATAGCAATGACGCGGCCGCGGGGAGCGTCGCGATCGGTTTTGATCCAGAAGACGGGGCCGTCGTTATCGACAAAGCCGTATTCAGCATCGAAGTCGTCGAGCAGTTTGACCACTTCAGAATCAGGCTTGGTCAGATCCTTGTAGTAGAGGCGATTCTTGGGCGAGGTTCCCTGCCAGACCGTGATGGTGAGGTAGTGGCCATCGTCGGTAACGTTGCCTCCGAAGCCGAGTTCCTTGTTGTCAGGACGATCGTAGATGAGCTTGTCTTCGGACTGCGGTGAGCCGAGCCGATGATAGTAGAGCTTGTGAAAGTAATTGGCATCGCGTAGCGCGGTATCGGATTTGGGCGCATCGTAGCGGCTGTAATAGAAGCCTTTGTTGTCCTTAGTCCAGGAAGCTCCGGAGAATTTCACCCACTTGATTAAGTCTGGGAGGTCTTTGCCGGTATCGACATCGCGGACGCGCCACTCCATCCAGTCGGAGCCGGAAGCAGCCGTGCCATAGGCAAGCAGCTTGCCGTCGTCGGAGACCGCATGGCCGACGAGCGCCACCGTTCCGTCGCTCGAGAGCGTGTTGGGATCAAGCAGGACTCGAGGCTCGGCGTTAAGCGAATCGGCGACGAGCAGGATGTTCTGATTCTGCAGGCCACTATTGTGCTGGTAGAAGTATCGGCCGCCTTGCTGTTCCGGGACGCCGTAACGCTCGTAGTTCCAGAGCTTCATCAGACGCTCGTGGATGGCATGGCGGTATGGGATCTGATCGAGATAGTGAAACGTCAGTTTGTTCTCGGATTCGATCCAGGCACGGGTATCGGCGGAATCGGTGTCTTCGAGGCCACGATAGGGATCGGCCACCTTGGTTCCGTGGTAGTCGTCGACCTGGTCGATGGTTTTGGGATGTGGGTAGGTAAGGATGGTCGGCGAAGGGGCGTCATCAGCGACAAGCACGGTCATGGCGAAAACTAGCGAAGCAACGGCAATCACGAGCATGAGAATTCCTGAACGAGTGACGGACATGGAGGCTCTCTTAGAGGAAATAAGCTTGAAAAGAGTATAGCTCGTCTGAGGGGCGCTGGTCGTTGGTCGTTACTCCTTGCTCGCTCCTCAGTCGTCGGTTGTGGGCAAAGGATGGACACGAAGGCTGCAGTCAGGCATTGGCTTTCTAGTTCCGGAGGGTGTTTTTCCACATTCGCGATGTAGTACTTGTATTGGCCCTCCGGACAGGGTCGTCGGTAATGTACTAACCACCACTGACGGGCCATACCGCCGGCGAATTCTGCCGATTACATTGCTAGCTATGACAGCGCTAATGCTGGAAAAAGCGTTTTCCGATGAACTGATTCATCGCCTGGCCGAATGCTACGAGGAAGATCCTTCGGAGTTTGTGCATTTGCCGCAACGCACGGTTGCCTCTTCTGAAGTGCGCCAGACCGTGTCGGAGTTGAGAAACGAAGGCTACGTGGAGGAGGAGATCCGGGGTGTGATCCGGCTGACTCCGAGGGGCTATAAAGAGTACAAGAGGAAAGCTTCAGCTTCATTCGCGGTGAAAGCGTGGGTTTAGCTGGCAGCTGATAAGACCCGACACCTAGCCACCCGGCGAAACGTCCCGAAGTCTCAGTTTATCTCTCTTCCCTCTGATGGTCTCATTTCCGACTTGTTGCTTCTGCCAGGTACTCCGCTAAAATCTTGCTCGCCTCGGGTTCGACCGGGCCTTCCTTTGAGACTACGTCTTTGACCCCTTTCACCCCGACGTAAACCGCGTTGTAGGCCGTGTCGCCCACGTTCTCGACGGTGTGTTTGAAAGGCGCGAACCAGCGCGCTTCGCCGGGCTTGGCGAAGACTTCCTTCACCTTGCCGTTTTCGTCAGTGAACTTGAGATGGCCTCCGGTGAGTACAACTACGACCCCTCCGGGGTGCTCGTGCATCGATGATTTCTCGTGCGGGCCGTAGTGCACGGACACAACCTGGACGCGCTCATTCTCGAAATCCAGTTTGTAATGCTTGGGTTCAACTTTCGTGGGATCCTGAGCCCATCCCGCTTGCATCGCCAGACCTAGCACAATCACAGCACCCATACATCTGTACGCCATGTTGGTCCCCGGCCCGAGATTTTGGAGTGAAGGGCCACTCGGCGAACGCTACTCTTCGGGTGGGGGTGTGTCAATTAACGAGCGGGGAACTGTCGGTAGCACATGATATGTCCGGTTCAAATAGCACGTGATATGTCCGCTTTGCGAGCGGTGAGGATAAGAGACCATGCGAAGCATGGAAGCTTATCCGAGGGCCGCGATGGAGCGGGCAATGAAAGTACAGGAAGTGATTTTACGGGCCATGGCGAAGAAGATTACCTGGTGGCAAGCGGCTGAGATCATCGGGATTAGCGACCGGCACATGCGACGCTGGCGGGAACGCTATGAAGAGTTTGGCTATGACGGGCTGTTCGACCGGCGCTGTGGCAA
>QIAH01000217.1 GCA_003225465.1 Acidobacteriota bacterium
TCGCCCATTTGGTGGAGAAGTATTTCCTGAAGACCGGGAACGGCCATCGTCCGCCGCTCGAAGACGCTGTTCGCAAAGCGGTTAAGGAATTGACTGGGGTCTTCGCCCTGAGCGTGATCGCCGCCGATGATCCTAACAAGATTGTCACTGCCCGCAATGGTCCTCCCGCTGTGATCGGGCTCGGCAAGGACGAGTACTTCGTCGCCAGCGATGTGCCCGCGATTCTCTATCACACCCGCGACCTGTTCTTCCTCGGCGACGGTGATCTCGCCGTTATCACTGCCGACGGTGTAAAGCTCACGGACTTCGACGGCAATCCCGTCGACCGGCAGATTCAGCATGTCACCTGGGACCCGATCATGGCTGAAAAGGGCGGGTTCAAGCATTTCATGCTGAAGGAAATTTACGAGCAGCCGCGCGCCGTGAAGGACACCACCCTGGGACGCGTGTCGCAGGACACGGGCCACATTTTCCTCGAAGAAATGGAAATCACCGAGGCCGAGTTCCGAGCCGCGAAGAAAATCAACATCGCTGCTTGTGGAACCAGTTGGCACGCCGGACAAGCCGGCAAGTTTATGATCGAGAGCCTGGCACGCATCCCGGTCGAAGTCGACTACGCCAGCGAGTGGCGCTATCGCGACCCCATCATTCCTTCCGACACGATCACGTTGCTGATTACGCAATCGGGAGAGACCGCCGACACCATCGCCGCGCAGCGCGAAGCCAAGGCCAAGGGATCCAAGACCCTCGCCATCTGTAACGTGGTCGGCTCCATGGTTACGCGCGAAGCACAAGGAACCCTCTACACCCATGCCGGCCCCGAGATCGGCGTTGCCTCCACGAAGGCATTCACTGCCCAGCTCACCGCGCTCTACCTGTTTGCCCTTTACCTGGGACAGGTGCGCGGAACTCTCAGTCCCGAGCAATTGAAATCCGAAGTGCACGAACTGACCCGCCTGCCCGGAAAGCTGGAACAGATTCTTACTCACGAAGAAAAATGCGAGGAACTGGCCAAGACCTACTCGCGCGCGCAAGACTTCCTGTTCCTGGGCCGTGGCATTCACTATCCCATCGCGCTGGAAGGCGCACTCAAATTAAAAGAAGTCTCCTACATCCACGCCGAAGGCTATCCTGCGGGAGAGATGAAGCACGGTCCCAACGCTCTGATTGATGAGAACCTGCCTGTTGTCATCGTCGCCACTCGTGACCCCAACGACCCACTCTCCTTGGTCCGCTACGAGAAGACGATGTCGAATCTGAAGGAAGTGAAAGCGCGCTCCGGTCAGGTAATTGCGCTCGCAACCGAAGGCGACGAAGAAATCAAGGAAGCCGCCGACCACGTAATCTACGTTCCCCCGGCGCCTGAAGAACTAGCACCCATCCTCGAGATCGTCCCCTTGCAACTGCTGGCCTACCACATCGCCGTCCGCCGAGGCTGCGACGTAGATCAGCCCAGAAACCTGGCCAAGTCGGTCACGGTAGAATAACCATACTCACGTAGGGACAGGCTTCGCCTGTCTGGCCGCGGCGTATTATGCCGCGGCACCTCGCTGCCTCCGATTCTCCTGCCGCCTAATCGGCATCTGGTGATAGGTTCGCCTCTAGACACAAAAGAAGCTCGAAATCAAAACACTAACTCCAGTACTGCCCGCGACTTCCATAGAATGATATATTATCTTTAAGCTAATTTAAGATAACGTCAATATTACAAAACGTTCCACATGGAACATTCCACCAGTTTGTATAAGACACCCGCGCACCTCTACGCTCATCTAAGTAGTATGGCGTTCCCCATCCTGACTGCCCGGCTGAGCGAGAGCACTTCCCTTTCGAACTACACCAAGCATCTTGCGTTCGAAGTGGAAGGCATTCCGCGGTTCGGATTCGTTCCGGGGCAGTGGCTGTCGCTGACTCACACCAAGCCTGACGGCGAGGAGATCACGCGCGCGTATTCCATCGCGTCTCCCCCCGATGGCAACCGATTCGCGCTCTGCCTGAACCGTGTGCAGGATGGGTTCATGTCGAACTATTTATGCGACCTCGCTCCGGGCGCGGAGATTTCCGGTCAAGGTCCATTCGGCAATTTCATTTTGCGTCCGCCGCTGCGCGACACGATTTTCGTCGCGACCGGTACGGGGATCGCACCTTACCGCTCGATGCTGCACTGGCTCTTAGCTGACCCGGCGCGGCATCAGAACAAACAGTTCTGGTTGCTGTTCGGCAGCCGCGAAGAGAAAGACATCTACTATCACGACGAGTTCACCGCTCTCGCGGCTGCCCATAAGAACTTCGACTACCTTCCGACGCTGAGCCGTGGGGGCCCGAATTGGAAAGGGCTGCGCGGCTACGTGCAGGAACATGTGCCCTCGATCGTCGGCGACCGGCTCGACATGCACGCCTACATCTGCGGGCTCGACAAAATGGTCCGCGCGAATCGCGATCTGCTGAAGAATCTGGGCTGGGACCGGAAGTCGATTCTGTACGAGAAGTACGACTAGAGAGGGTGTCAGGTCTCAGGTGTCAGTCTCAGGTGTCAGTCTCAGGTGTCAGTCTCAGGTGTCAGTCTCAGGTCTCGGATCGTCGTGCTCGCTGACGACTGAAGAACCGCCTACTGACAACTGAGAGTTTGGCCTTACGGATTTCCTTCCTTCAGCAAGACCACATCGGCGACGTCGTGTTGGCTGGTGACTGCAAGGATTTTTCCGTCCGGTGACCAAGCGAAGTCCGCGATGGGCTCCGAGGTGAGATGGGTAAGCTGGTGCCCTGCCGATCCGTCGAGCGGCTGCAGCCAGAGGTTCGTCGTGCCGTTCTCGGTAATGGGATAGGCCACCGTGTTGGTGTGAGGCACGAGTTTCAACCCCGTGCCGACATCCTCGGCGCCTCTGAAGCGCGGGTCGAGATCGATTAGTCGGTAAGGAGTTGTGGATCCAGCCTCGAGGCTGACAATCGCAAGCTTACTGACGGCGTCGTTGGTGCGCGGATCGATCAGATCGACGACAAAGCCCAACGATTTCCCGTCCGCCGAGATGAAGCTGACCCCATTGATGGCGAACCGGTTGGGGATGTCACCTGCAGGGACCGCTTCCTCTTGTTTGCTTCCATCGATTGGCACCCGCATCAGGCGGGAGGTTCCCGGAGAGGCAATGTAGTACACCCACTTCCCGTCGGGCGAGCAGGCTGGGCTGCGGTCAAAGACTCCCGATGAGATCTGCCTGGGGTCGGAGCCATCTGCTTTCGAGCGCCAAATGTTGACCGTGTTGCCGGCATGGCGGGCCCAGGCAAAGACGAGGTATTGATCGCCACATGGAGTTGGGCTGAACAGCGCCGCAGTCGGATCTCCGATGAGGACGGTTGCGTTCTGTCCATCGGCATCTAAACGAGTGACTTTCTCGTTGTCGGAAACGAGCAATTTCCCGTCGGGAGTCCAATTCAGCTGTCGCGGATCGGCAACCTGAGTCAGCGACCGCGGCACGGCAGGCTTGGGAGAATCAGGAACGGCGATCAGGTCGAGCCCGCGGGTGGTCTTTATCTGCACGGTCGCCACACTGTGGCCGTCGGCCGACAGAGTCAAAGTAGCGTAGCGACTGGTATCACGCGTGATTGGGCGCAACTTACCGTCGCTGGATAGCAAGCCGATTTGCGCTTGCTCGATGTGAGGTCCTTTTATCGAATAGACAACGAGCAGCCAGTGCGCGTTTGGCAGCCACTTCACCTCGAAAACATTGTTGCTGTCCAAAGCAGCCAGAGTTGTGACCTGCCTGGTCGCCAAGTCGTAGCATTCCACGTAGCTGAGCGCAGCCCCTGCAGACAGGTAGGAGTATGCGATGCGCTTCCCGTCGGGCGACCATGTGATCTGGGTCGGGTCGGATCCGCGTGTGGATTGGGCGATGCGAAGCACGGTCTCGTCGCTGCCGTCGAGGTTCGCGGTAAGCAGGCGGTACTTGCCCGGATCGGGATCATTGGCGCGGATATACGCCATATGCTGGCCGTCAGGAGAAAACGCGAGGTTGCTGTCGATATCGCGGACCACCTGTTTGGGAGCGCCGCCCAGCACGGGCGCGCGTTGCAAGTTGAACTCCGTCGCTTGCACGTTGCCAGACTTACGGAAGTACACGTAGTTGCCATCGGGGGAGAAGGCCAGGTCCCGATATACGCTGGACGCGGGCGGAATCACTTGCGTGTCGCTGCCGGTCGGAATGTTACGGAGCCAAAGGCTGTGTATCCCGTTCTCGTTCTGGACGTGGAGGATATATCTTCCGTCGGGAGAAATCGCAGCTAAATCCGCCTTGCCGTTGTTGGTGACCTGCGTGATCGTGAAATTCTGAAAGGGCACGGGGCCGGTGCGGGTGAGGAAGGCGTAAATACCAAAACCAGCGGCAGCGAGTAGAGCGAGCACAACCAGCGACGCGACGATGGTGCCGATGCGGTGCTGACGAGCGACGGCTGTGACGCTTGAACTGCTGGAGTACGCGGCGGCAACGGGAGTAGAGGCACCGCCGGCAGAACCGCTGCCTGGTTTTGCTGAAGGCGCTCCAGCCATGGAAGCCGGGGTCTCCCCCGATGAACTGGCCGATGGAACTGCAGCGCCCCGACCCGAGCCGCTGTCTCGCTGCAGACGTTTCAGGTCGCTGCGGATTTCCGAGGCATGCTGGTAACGGAGTTCACGATCTTTTTCGAGAGCTTTGTTGATGATTTCCTCGAGCCGTTGCGGGACATCGGGATTGAGCCGCACCGGGGAAAGCGGCGCGCGATTGAGGATGGCTTCGAAGATAAGAGCGGTGGTGTCGCCTCGGAAAGGGATGGAGCCGGTACTCATCTCGTAGAGCACAGCGCCGAAAGAGAACAAGTCGGTGCGCGCGTCGAGATCTCTGCCTTTGGCCTGCTCGGGAGACATGTAGGCGACGGTGCCGACCGCGGTTCCGGGGCTGGTCAGGAAGGCGTCACTGATGGCGGTGGGGCCGGCAGTCTGCGCGGAATCGCGCGCGGAAGGCAGCAGCTTGGCGAGACCGAAGTCGAGAATCTTGGCGTGACCGCGCTTGGTGACGAAGACGTTGGCGGGCTTGATGTCGCGATGAACGATGCCCTGGGCATGAGCGGCATCGAGCGCGTCGGCGATTTCGATGGCAAGCTGGAGCAGAGTCTCGGTCTCCAGGGGGTGACCTGCGATGCGGTGCTTCAGGGTCACGCCTTCGAGGTACTCCATCACGATGAAAGTCTGGCCATTGTCCTCATCGATCTCGTGAATGGTGCAGATATTGGGATGATTCAAGGCGGAAGCGGCGCGCGCTTCACGCTGAAAACGCTCGAGGGCCTGGGAGTTGGAGGCGACGTCCTCGGGAAGAAACTTGAGGGCGACGAAGCGTCCCAGCTTGATGTCCTCGGCCTTATAGACGACACCCATGCCTCCGCCGCCGAGTTTCTCGACGATGCGGTAATGGGAGATGGTTTGGCCGATCATGGGAGTGCCGAGCTAAGGAATCTTATGTTTGGGCGGCGTGAGAAGTCAAAGATGGCGATTTCGCCGCGTGGTCTTTCGATTTACGCAATTCGACCTGTCGCTACATTCCGGCAAAGCATGGGGGACGGTGGTGGAAAATTTCTTCAGGCCATCGGAGTCCGTGGCAGACGTGGGGTCGTTCGACTCCGTTCAGCTGACGCCGCACTCCGCTCACGATGACAGCGCATTTTTTGATCGATGCAATTCGACCTGTCGCTCGATTCCGGCAAAACATGGGGGACCGTGGTGGAAAATCTCTTCAGGCCCTCGAAGTGCGTGACAGACGTGGGGTCGTTCGACTTCGTTCGGCTGACGCCTCACTTCGCTCACGATGACAGCGCATTTGTTGATCGACGCATGGCGATTTCGCTGCGGGGGCTTTCGATTTACGCAATTCGACCTGCCGCTCCATTCCGGCAAAGCATGGGGGACCGTGGTGGAAAATCTCTTCAGGCCTTCGGAGTGCGTGACAGACGTGGGGTCGTTCGACTCCGTTCGGCTGACGCCTCACTCCGCTCACGATGACAGCGTATCTTTTGATGGACGCAGTTCGACGGGCGAGGACGCCCGTCACTCCATCATTTTATTTCTGCTGCTGGTTGCGCTGGGCCAGGAATTGATCCTGGCATTGTTTGGCTTGCGCGAGGATGGCGGGGTATTCGGCAGACTTGCGGAACTCGGCCAGCAGCGAATCGGATTGCAAGTTTTCATACCCGCAATAACCGTCCGCAATCGCCGATTTCATCAGTCGCGCGGAGAAGGCGTTCCCTCTACAGGCGTTGTAATGTGCACCGGTATTGAATCTGGGTTCAGGATCCTTGAAGGCAAGCACATCCTTCTCGACCTGATCCAGAAGTTGGTCTGATCCTGGAGGCCGGGGTTTTGAGTGACAGGCCTCCAGAGCGCGAGTGTGGAAGAAGGTACTGCTGGGCAGACGATGAAGCCACTCCAAAGCCGCCTGCGGTTTGCCTTCGCGCAACAGCAGGTGCGCTTCCACATTCGTGGACCACTCCGAACCCGCATCCAATTGCAGAAAGGCTCGGGCCTGATCAAATTGTCCTAACGTTCCGAAGACGCTTGCACACGAGCGGAATTGGTAGTTTCCGGGATCGAGGCGCAAGGCTTCCTCGCACTCCTGTGCTGCATCGTGCAGCAACCCGGCATAGCGGAGTACGTACGACAAAGTGAAGTGAGCAAAACCGCTCTGCGGACGTTTGTCGACCATGGCCTTGGCTTCCTGGTAGGCGAGCGGGAGTTTGCCCGCGTCGGCATCCAGACTGACGATTTGCTGGGCGGCGTCCTCCAGGTTGGGATCAAGCGCGAGTGCGCGCCGCAAAGTGGGGTCGGTGCGCGACATCGAACCGGTGGCTCCGGGGCCGTATTCCTCTTCGTAGTAATAGCGTTTGCCCAATGCAGACCATGCGGGCGCAAACGTGGGGTCAAGTCCAACGGATCGCTCGAGCATGCGAACGGCATCACGATTCTGATTGCCATCGTGCGCAATGGCGACACTGCGCAGGTAGAGGTCGTAGGCTTCTTCATTGGTGGGGCGGGTCCCGCTGTCTCCTGCCGCCGTGTTCGCGCCCAGCGCCGGAATCAAACCCTGGCGCACCTGGGCTGTGACCTGGTCCCGCATCGCCACCAAATCTTCTGCGGGAACGTTTCTGGTGTCCTGCCAGAGCACGCGGTCGGCGGCGACGTCCACCGCTTCCATGGTCAACTGCAGTTGGTCGCGCACCTTCTGGAAGTGGCCGGTCACGATCCTGCCGACGTGCATTTCCTTGCCCGCCTGCTGAAGGTCGGTTCCTGCGTTCGCGTACTTGCTGGTTGTGGCGAAGGGGCGAATCGACAGGGTGCGTACGGAGCTCAAGGTGGTGGCGATCTCGTCAGGGAGCGCCATGCGCAGGAAGTCGGAGTCCTTGTCAGAGGCGAGATTCTGAAATGGAAGAACAGCGATGGTGGCAAGAGGAGGAGCGGCTTTGGTCTCCGGCGACGACGAGGGTTTGAATCGCCAAGCCAACCCGCCGATGAGAGCGACAGCGAGGAGGGAGGCAAGAGCCCAAATCCACCACTTACTGCTCGTTGGTTCAGCAACCGGGGCGATGACGCGAGCACTGGAACCCGAGCCAGTATCGCGACGCGCGCGCGACAGGTCGGCGCGCATTTCAGAGGCGTGCTGGTAGCGGACCTCGCGGTCTTTCTCGAGCGCCTTTTGGATGATGCGTTCGAGGTCGGCGGGCACCTGTGGATTCAGACGCGTTGGAGCGGCCGGGGCGGCATGAAGGATGGAATCAAAGATGGCGCCGGAGGTTTCACCTCGGAATGGCAAAGCTCCGGTCGACATCTCGTAGAGCAGGATGCCGAAGGAAAATAGATCCGTGCGGGCGTCGAGCGGCTTGCCAAGCACTTGCTCGGGCGACATGTAGGAGACCGTGCCCAGAGTGGATCCCGGGCTGGTGAGGTGCTCATCTTTGGATTGCGTGTTCGCGTCCGCGATGCGACTGGCGGAGGCAGGGCCGTCTCCCACCTTGGCCAGACCGAAATCGAGGATCTTGGCGTGACCGCGCCTGGTAATGAAGATATTCGCGGGCTTGATGTCACGATGGATGATGCCGGCAGCGTGCGCGGCGTCGAGTGCGTCGGCGATTTCCATTCCTAAGGAAAGCAGCGTCTCGATCTCCATGGGACGTCCGGCGATGGCATGCTTGAGGGTCATGCCTTCGAGGTATTCCATGGCGATGAAGCGAGTACCCTCGCCCTCGCCGATCTCGTAAATGGTGCAGATGTTGGGATGGTTGAGCGCGGAGGCGGCGCGGGCTTCACGACGGAAGCGCTCCAGGGCGGAGGCGTCCTGGGCGACGTTGTCGGGAAGGAATTTCAAGGCTACGAACCTGCCGAGCGAGAGGTCTTCGGCCTTGTAGACGACTCCCATGCCGCCACCGCCGAGCTTCTCGACGATGCGGTAGTGCGAGATGGTCTGGCCGATCATGTGGTTGGGGGGGAAGTGGAAGGAATCTTATGAGGCGTGGGGGAGGAAGTCAAAAAGAAGGGGCGCAGTGTTTCTTCCTAGATAGAGTTCGACGTTGAGAACGCCCGCCGGTTGATCGGCTGAGAGGTGGGCGGCGAAAGACCGGGAGTTCCGTGGTGAAAAATCTCTCCAAGCCGTCGGAGTCCGTGAAAGACAT
>QIAH01000218.1 GCA_003225465.1 Acidobacteriota bacterium
ATTTCTCGCGCGCGAAGAATTCGCAAGCGCGATTTCCGCCGGCCAGCATGGCACCACCTTCGGCGGCGGGCCGCTCGCCACGCGCGTCGCTCTCGAGTACCTGGCCATTGTCGAAGAAGAAAATCTGCTGGCCCATGTCAACAAAGTCGGAGCATATCTTCAACATGAACTTCAACAACTCGTAGACGGTTACGCCGCCGCGAAGGAAGTACGTGGGCGCGGCTTCATTCAGGGCATCGACCTCGACATTCCCACGCGCCCGATCGTCGAGCAAGGACTCGCGCAAGGAGTGCTGTTCAACAGCACGCAAGACACGGTCGTGCGTTTTCTCCCACCGTTCCTCTTGCAAGAACAACATGTAGACAAGGGAATCCGCGTTCTTCGCAAATTTCTGGGCAAAAAAAGGCCAAAGGCAGCATAAATCTCGGGTAGCGCCGGTTCGGGTAGCGCCGGTTCGGGTAGCGCCGGCGTCTCGCCCGCCGTTATTGAAGCAGCAAACATGCCGGCAGGATGCCGGCGCTACCTAAAAGAAACGGGGAGCCGAAGCTCCCCATTATTCAGAAGCGACAGAGGCGATATCACATACATAGACTCCCGCGCGTGGTAAAAAGTTGTCCGTACACCCAAAGAAACCATCGTGCAATCGAAAATCGCCGAGAAACATTCGTCCCTGTCCCAGCCCAAGGTAGAAGAGCGCTTTGCCGAAATTGACGGCGCCCGCATACGCTACTTGCAGGCCGGTTCCGGGCCCGCTCTCATTCTCCTTCATGGCCTGATGGGCTATTCTTTTTCCTGGCGCTTCAACATCCCAGTGTTGTCTCGTCACTTCACGGTGTATGCGCCGGACTTGCTAGGGACAGGTTTTTCCGATCGGCCCGCGCAGCTCGATTGCCGCCTGTGCGCAGTTGCGGAACGCGTTCTGAAATTTTTCCAAGCCATTGGAGTCTCGACCTTCGACCTGCTCGGAACCTCCCACGGCGGCGCCACCGCGATGATGACTGCTTCCCTCTGCCGGCAGCACCCTGAGCTTCATCTTCGAAAACTTGTCCTGGTTGCCCCCGTGAATCCCTGGTCCGCGCATGGCCGCCGGCTCGCGCCGTTTATTGGCAGCCCGCTGGGATCCGTGCTCTTTCTGCGCAGCATGAATTACATGCGCTGGGCGTTTAAGTACTTGTTGGCGCGGCTCTATGGCGATCCCCAGCGCATTCGCGCAGGCACGCTGGAGGGTTATGCAGCCCCGGTCTTGTCGATCCCCGGCAGCTTTGAATACGGAGTTAACATTGTCCGCAGTTGGACCGAAGATCTGCGCCAGCTGGAACAAACCATCCCGCAACTCGCCGATATTCCCACCTTGCTGATCTGGGGAAGCTCGGATGTCGCCGTGTACGCGCAATCCGCCGAGCAACTCCGCCGTCATTTCAAGCATTGCGAAGTGGTCGTCTATCCGGGCGTCGGACATCTCCCCTACGAAGAGACGCCAGAACAATTCAACGCCACCCTGCTCGAATTTCTCAGGCGTCCGCTGCCGGAACAACAATCCAGTGCCCGATGATCGCGCACTAGCTAATATTTCGGTGTGGCCTCACGAGTCCGGTGCCCCAGGTTCGCGTCCGCTCTTTGGACGCTAACCTGGGAACTACGCGTTAACATGGATACGACGGCCACTGACTAGAGAAGGAGCAAGCCATCCTCGATTTCCTGCGCAACCTGATCGCGCAGTATGGCTACTGGGCCGTCGGCGTGGCGTTGCTTCTCGAAAATGCCGGCATGCCCGTGCCCGGCGAAACCGTCCTGCTGCTGGCCAGCCTGCTTGCGTATTCCCGCGAGGAACTGCAACTCCCCTACATCATCGTGGTCGGCGTGTGCGCGGCCACCTTGGGCGACAACCTGGGGTACCTGATCGGCTATCGCGGAGGTCGCCGCCTCTTTGATCGTTACCGCAGCGCATTTCGCATCAAGTCGGAAACCATTGCGCGCGGCGAGCGACTGTTCGACCGCTACGGCGCCGTCACGATTCTTTTCGCGCGCTTCATCTTCGGCCTGCGCGTGATCGCCGGCCCGCTCGCAGGCGTTCTGCGCATGCCCTGGAAGCGCTTCGCGGTCTTCAATTTCCTGGGCGCGCTGCTGTGGGTCACCGTCATTTCCTTCGTAGGCTACAAGTTCGGCAAGCACTGGGATGTGCTGACGGAGTATATCGAGCGCTTCAACATCGCCCTCGTGATCGCGGCTGTCATCGTGGTGTTCGTTCTGTGGCGATGGCGTAAAGCGCACGCCGCAAAGCGTTAAAGTAAATCCACGCCCAATGGAGTGGCGGGCGTCCCCGCCCGCCCCTCCACGTTAGAGCCTAAAGCCGAGAGCCCAGAGCCTAGAGCCCAGAGCCTTTTTCTCGAGGTTACGAAAGCTTCGCCCCCGCCAATCCCTGCAATTGCTCGCCGTCCCTTGCAGTGCTAGGCTCGAACTGGTTTCCCTCTTGTGAGTCGCTCTGATAACAACCAAGCGCCGGGTCCCCTGGCGCGCCTCGTCGCGCTTGCCCAGCTGGAGCATGCCGACCTCTGGCTGAAATTCCTGCTCGCGCTGGTGGGGCTGGCGCTGGCCTTCGCGGCTGCTCTCTTCTCCACCGTTTCCCGCGAGTCGGGGAACGTCTGGGCAACGCTCATCCTTGCTTCCGCTGCATTGATCCTCGCCACCCTCGTCGGATTGACCACCGTCCCGCATCTCGCGCGCCGGGTAGCGGTCAAAACCTTGCGCGATGCAGTCGATTACGAAGTAACGCGCGCGGGCATCATCTACGTCATCGCAACATTGCTGATCGGGATTGCCGCGCTGAACACGGGCAACAACCTGCTCTACATCGTGGTCGCCGCCATGCTCGCGGCCATTCTGGTCTCAGGCATCGTATCCGCTCTGGTCCTGCGCGATCTGCAACTCGACGTGCGCCTGCCCGAGCACGTCTTCGCCGGACGGCCCGTTCTCGGCCGCATCCTGCTGCGCAATCCGCGCACGCGTCTGCCTTCGTTCTCGGTTCATGTCGTGCCTTCCAAGCGCAAGAAAGCCGTCAGCCAATGGCTCTGGGAGCCGGCCACCTTTGGCTTCCCCCCGAAGCGTCCGCCTGAGCAGCAGTGGGTGCGGCTGCCCGATCGCCGCGTCCGCCGCATTGTGCACGACGGTTCGACTCCCGGCATCTTCGACGGCTCCGCCTACTTTCCCTATGTCGCGCCCCAGACCGAGCTCTCGGCCGACCTCGAATTGCGTTTCCAGCGGCGCGGGCGCTTCGCCGAAAACAGCTTCGGCCTCGCCACCCGCTTTCCCTTTGCCTTTCTCACCAAGACCCGGCGTGTCCCGCTGACCCGCACCGTGCTGGTGTATCCACGGGTCGAGCCTACCGACCAGTTCCTCGATATCCTTCCGATGATCACCGGCGAAGTGGAAGCCTTCGTGCGCGGACGAGGATACGATCTTTACCGCATTCGCGAATACATGCCGGAAGATACGGCCCGGCACGTGGACTGGAAAGCGACCGCCAAGTCCGGTTCGCTCAAAGTGCGCGAGTTCAGCCGTGAGGACGAACGCAAGATGCGCCTGGTCTTTGATAACCCCGCCCCCGGCGTGCTCGCCTCCGACGCCTACGAACGCGCGGTTGCCCTCGCCGCTTCTCTGGCCTGGCACTTCGCCAACGAGGATGCCGACTTGTCGTTCGCTGCTCAGGGCTACCAGGGGGAACGCGATATTTACAAGTTTCTCTCCTACCTCGCGCTGCTGGAACCACAGCCGCAGGCTTCAATCATCGATACCCTGGCCGTCACCGGCGATTACAACATCGTGCTCACCACGCGTGCTCGAGGCACCGTGCCGACGGCCCTATGGAACTGCTCCTACCTGATCTTTTTGGCCGACAATGTCTCGCCACCGCGGGTCCCGAAAACCGGGGTGCCCGAAAAATTGCTGCGCGCACGCTCCTGATTCGGTAGATCCCAGGCACGATTCGATATCTGCCATTCGCCGAGGAAGATGTACCAAATGCTTACGAAAAAGCTGGTGCGAAGTTTTGTACGCACCGGCTCGGATGCGCTACCCACTGTCTACGAAGTTCGCCGGTCAGCAAAGCATTAGCCGCGGCGGCGTTGGCGCAACTGCGCAAAACGCGCATCCCATGCATGGGGAAGCGGGAGTGCAATGGGCTCAACCCTCTTTTATTTCCCTGAGATTCCTCCAGTAGACACCTGATTACTTGCTTTCCTTCCCCATTTTCGTCGTATACTCCCGCACGCGAGCGCTCTTCGCCCAGGGCAGTTGCATCTGACTTTTGTCTTTGGAGGTGGAGCATGGCGTGCATCCACGATCTCGTGAAGAATCAGGAAACCTACCGCGCCGATACCCGGCAAACCGTTCTGGAAGTCGCCCACGCAATGGTAGAGCGCAATATCGGCGCTGTACCCGTTTTGCGCGACGGCTGCCTTGTCGGTGTTTTTTCCGAGCGCGATCTCATGCGCCGCGTCGTGGTCGCGGGCCTCGATCCTGCCCGCACGCTGGTGGGCGAAGTAATGACCGAGAATCCTCTGACCGTCGAACCCACGGCTGATCTTGAAACCTGTATCTTCCTGATGCGCCGCCACGGATTCCGTCACCTGCCCATCTGCGAGCGCGAGCAATTGCTAGGCATGGTCTCCATGCGCGACATTATTCTGCATGACCTGTCGGAAAAGGACGACGAGGTCCGCATGATGCGCGCCTATATTCACTCCGCTTAGGCACGCTGCGCAAAATCCGCACAGAAGGAACCGCCCACAAGTTACTTCCGCGTTCTCCTCTTTTCCCTCGCAACCTGGAGGTTCAGTTTCTAATGCATTTATTTCCAGAGCCTTGTGGTCGGTCAATGGTAATGGTTACCTTCGATTACTTTGGTACATTGATCCGACGAGCAGAACTGCTAAGGTTAAACGGCAAAAGAATTTTTTTGTGCCGGGCCGTGGTGTCCGCCGTTTCCGTGCCGATTCGATCGGCACTGAGACGGCCAAGAAGAGCGGATGAGTCCGACTGCCAATTTCGCGTATAACGCCCTCTGGTTCGCCCATCCTACGTTGCAGGCGTCCCTGGTGGGCATCATGCTGTGGCGAAAGCTCCACCGGACTTTCCCCATCTTCTTCGTCTATGTCGTCTTCCAAATCGTCGTCTTTGCCATCACCTTTCCGCTCCACAGCCCGCGCTTCTATGCGATCTTCTTCTATCTCTACTGGGCCACCACTGCCGTCAGTGTCGTCCTCGGTTTCCGCGTCATTCACGAAGTCTTTCTCGATGTCTTCCGTCCCTATCACACACTCCGCGATCTCGGCTCTGTCCTTTTCAAATGGGCCGGCCTGGTCATGCTGATGGTCGCCGCTGTAGTGGCCGCTTCCACCGCTTCCGGAACCGAACATCCCCTGCAGACCGGCATCATGACCTTGCAAAGCAGTGTGCGCGTGGTGCAGTGCGGCCTCATCCTGTTTCTGCTGGTGTTTTCCCGCTACCTGGGCACGAACTGGCGCCAGAAGAGCTTCGGTATCGCTCTGGGCTTCGGCGCTTTCGCTGGCGTGGAACTTTCTCTGGTCGCATTGAACGCGTCGAGCGATAACGTCAGCCAGGTTCTCACCAGCTTCATCAACATGACGGCTTACAACATCACGATCCTGGTCTGGGTGGGCTACATGCTGCTGAAGAGTCCGGCGCGCGCGCCCGCAGCTCACATGCTGCGACCGCAACGCTGGGAAGAGGGGCTGAATGCGATCCAGCATCCCGCTTCAGCCGATTCGCTGATTCCCATGTTCGAGAGCATGGTCGATCGCGCGCTCTCTCGAACGAACGCGGACGCCGTATCGACGGAATCGAATCTGGAAGAGGTCTCCGTCACCGAGACCGGTTCTCGGCGCGTTAAATTTGATTACCCGCCACTACCACAGCGAGTTGTTTCCAAGACCTAGCACGCCGAGTCCATCGCCCGATCAGCATGATGGAGTTCAGATCATGCCAGCGAACCCTTGCCATCGAGTCCCAATTTGGGAAGTTTCCTCTTTCGGGAGGCGCGTCCAGTGGCTGTTGCCGCTCCCGTCGATAACTGCATGGAATCAAAGGAAATAGCTTAGAACTGAAAGGTCGGCGATGCTTCTGGATCGTGGGCTCAGAGGGCGCCCGTGCGTCCGAAACCGAACACAATCATATACATACAGAGATGTCCCTAGAGAATCTTATGTAGTTTGCTTGACACAGGCCTGTATAATTCGGGCGCGCGTAGGTAGCCCCATCAATTGGGGACACTTACACGCAAAGGAGAGAACCCAATGAAGCGAACGGTCAGGGCACTGTTCCTGATGTTAGCGTTCGTGAGCACATACGTAGCAGCCGCCGCCCCTAGAGTTCCCGCTCCGGACGGTGGACCGCTACCTCTGTGCCCACCCTGGAAAGCAGGTTGCAGCCTTAAGTAAAAAAGCGCAAGTCACGAAAGTAACCTGGTAGTAACCTGGCGTAGCGAAATCTTGATACCTGTGGGCCGACCCGAGCCTAATACTCGCGTCGGCCCTTTCTTTTTTGCAATCGATGCTGATTGCACCCGCCGGCATTGACGAGAAGTGCGTAGGGACAGGCGCCCTCGCCTGTCCGGCGGGGCGCAGCCCGGCAGCTTTTTGCGTCTGGTTAGTGCTTGGTGGGCGTGGCGCCCGCCTCCTGCAGCATGTGCGTCAGTTGCTCGGGATCAGAAACTGGCGGCTGGCACGTGAAACCCGAACAGACCAGCGCCATCGCCTGACTGCTGGGCTTCCCTGCAAAACCACGGATCGTTTCTGCCAGTGCGGGTGGAACATTCTGTGCGACCGTTTCGTTAGGCGTGAGGTTGAGGGAGGTCTTGTTCAACGCGAACACCGCATTTGCCGCTTGCAACAACCGATCCGCAGCGTCGCCCTCTCCGATGACTACGACCTGAGTATGGGGCTGCGAGAAATGCACGCCCGCGATGCCATAGGTGGCTCCAAAAATTCCGTACTGCGCCGCTACTCCCGCGAACACTTCCATCGTCTGCTCCGCCTTGTCGCGATAGCTTTCTTCATTCGTGTAGCCGTGCATGCGGAGCAACGCGATGGCCGCCACGGAGTTCCCCGCAGGCGTGGGCGAGTCCTGAAAAGGCTTGCGCCGCGCCGATAGAACTCCGAGCGTCTTGCCTCCATCCTGGGTATTGACTTCGGCATCAAAAAAGCCACCAGAGACCGGATCAAAAAACTTTTCAATCATCGCGTCGACGATGCCCTTTGCGAATTTGAAGTAGGAAAGATCCGCCGTCGCTTCATACGCGTCGAGGCAGGCCACCGCCGTGAATGCATAGTCGTCCAGCAGGCCACGCACTTCGCGCCGGTTTGCCTTGGGATCGGAATAGGAGAGCACATGCAGCAGTCCCTGCTCCGGACGCCATCCCTCCGACAGCACTCGATCGAGCGAACGCAGCGCGAAATGGCGAGCGTCTTCGAGCCTCAGCACCTTGGCCGCGTCCAAATAGGCTGACACACATAAGCTGTTCCAGCCCACATACACGGTCTTATCCACATAGGGTGTGGGGCGCTCAAGCCGCGCGGCATACATTTTCTTTTTCGCGGAGGCGAGCAGTTCGCGCACTCGCTCAGGTGGTAAGTTCAGGCGTGCGGAGATTTCCTCAATTGACGCGCGCACGTACAGCACGTTCTTCGCGGTGTTGTGGTGCATCTCGCCGATTTCATTGATGTCGTAATACAAGAGCGCAACATCAGCTTCTTCCGGATCGAGAACCGCCCTGGCTTCCGCCACCGTCCAGGTGAAATAGTCGCCATCGTCGTCCATGGAATAGTCTGCGTCCTGCGAAGCGTAGAATCCGCCGCGCTCGCGATCGCTGAGCCACTCGTCCATCCAGCGAATGATGTCGCGCGCCACCTCGGCGAAGAACCCATTTCCGGTGACCTGGTATCCGTGCACGTAGTTCTTCAGCAGTTCCGAATTGTCGTAGCACATCTTTTCGAAGTGCGGGACCACCCAGCGTTCGTCCACCGAGTAGCGATGAAATCCGCCTGCCAGCTGGTCATACATGCCGCCCTTGGCCATGTGCTCCAGGGTGGTGACAATCACGTGTTTCAGGCGCTCATCTCCCGTGCGCGCGTACTCTCCAATCAGAAGATCGAGCGCGCCCGGATGCGGAAATTTCGGAGCCTGTCCAAACCCCCCATTCCGCTCGTCGAACATGCCGAGCACAGACTTCACGATGCTGGCAATCACGCTCGGCGAGAAGCGCCCGTTGCGCCCCAGAAACGACTCCGCCTGCGAGATGGCCTGCTCGACCATTTTCGATTGCTCATTCACGTCCGCATGCTTCTCCAGATACGCACTCGCGATGGAGGTCAAAACGCGCTTGAAACTAGGCCGTCCCCACTGGTCATTAGGCGGAAAATACGTGCCCCCGTAGAACGGCTTTCCATCGGGAGTGAGAAACGCGGTGAGCGGCCAGCCGCCTTGCCCACTGATCGCGCTCACGGCGGCCTGGTAGCGGCTGTCAATGTCAGGGCGCTCATCGCGGTCCACTTTCACCGCGATGAAGTTGTCATTCACGATGCGCGCCACTTCCGGATCGTCATAGGACTCGCGGTCCATGACATGGCACCAGTGACACCACACCGCGCCGATATCGAGCAGCATCGGTTTGTTCTCGCGCTGTGCCGCGGCGAAGGCCTCTTCGCCCCATTCATG
>QIAH01000219.1 GCA_003225465.1 Acidobacteriota bacterium
CAAGCTTGACCGCGCGAGCGAGTTCGGTCGTGGCCGATTGCAGATCTTCGCGAAAGCTCAGCACGCGGCCCAGGGTGCGATGAGCTTCTGAGCTGTTGGGATCGAGCCGCACTGCTTCTTTGGCTTCGGCTTCGGCGCCGTCGAGGTCGCGCTTGCGCGCAAGAGCGTTAGCGAGATTGATGTGGGCTTCGAGGTAGTTCGGTTTCAGCTTGAGAGCGAGTTTGAACTGGATAATGGCTCCGTCAGGGTTGCCTTCAGAAAGCAGCGTCCAGCCGAGTGAATTGTGGGCCTCGGGGCTAGCGGGTGCGAGCTTGACCGCGAGCTCGAAGGCCGCGCGAGCGGCTGCGAGATCACCGTGCTGGAGGGCGGTCATGCCCCGCTGGTAGCTGGCATCGGCTTGCGGGGGAGTTGCGGTTTTCTGGGGATAGGCTCGGCCGGTCACAGTCAGCGCAAACGCGAGCAGCAGAACTGCACGCCGCTGGAGATAAGTGGGAGTCTTCACAGAGAGTTGCCGATTGTTTCTTTCCGTCGCCGAGTCGCCTGCTGTTGACCCGTATGGCTGAGACTAGTATTTCATTAGAGGATGAGTCTGGGCGCACGGTTTTTGCGGGGTGGATGTTTCCGATGGCAGGTCGCCTTGCTGCTCGGGTTGCTCTCCGTCTGCTGGCTGGCACATGTCGCACGGGCACAGGGCACCACCTCTGCAAGCAAGCCTTCTCCCCTGGCGCAGTTCGTCGACGACGCGGACAAGGCCGGCCTGACGATGATGACTGTCTTCGGCGGGAAGGATTCGAAGAAGTTCATCATTGAGACGACCGGGACTGGGGTTGCAATCTTCGATTATGACAATGATGGCTGGCCGGATATTTTTCTCGTCAACGGCACCACGCTGGAGGGCTTTCCCGCAGGTAAGGGCCCCACGAATCATCTTTACCGCAACAATCATGACGGCACCTTTAGCGATGTGACGAAGCAAGCTGGACTTGCCGATGCCAGCGGCTGGGGTCAGGGAGCCTGTGTGGGAGATTATGACAACGACGGGTGGGAGGATCTGTACGTTACGTATTACGGGAAGAATCGGCTCTATCACAACGAGCGCGGAGTATTCCGGGAGGTTGGCGAAGCGTCTGGAACGGCGGGATCGGGAAAGGCTTGGGGCACAGGCTGCGCGTTTGTGGACTACGACCGCGACGGACTGCTGGATCTGGTCGTCGCGAACTATGTGGATTTCGATCTATCTACCGCACCTGCGCCCGGCGAGCGGGCTTCGTGCGTGTGGAAGGGTGTTCCGGTGATGTGCGGTCCGCGCGGACTGCCGGGGGCGAAGAACATCCTCTATCACAACCTGGGCGGCGGGAAGTTTGCCGACGTCACAACCAAGGCACATATCGACAAGACATCCGGGCACTATTCGCTGGGCGTGGCGACATTTGACTTCGACAACGACGGGTGGCCGGACATCTATATTGCTTGCGACAGCACGGCCAGCATTCTGTTCCGCAATAATCATGACGGCACATTCACCGATGTCGCGGTGAGCGCGGGTGCAGCCTACAACGAGGATGGCCGGGAGCAGGCCGGCATGGGCGTCAGCGTTGGGGATTTCAATGGCGATGGAAATCTCGACATCTTCAAAACCAATTTTTCCGATGACACATCCACCCTATATCGCAACAACGGGAACGGCACGTTTGACGATGTGACTTTTGCCGCGGGCCTCGGATTGCACACGCAGTATCTGGGTTGGGGAACGACTTTCTTCGATTTTGATAATGATGGCTGGCCTGATCTGCTGGTGGTGAACGGGCACGTGTATCCGGAAGTGGACAAGCAGCACTTAGGCAGCACCTACCCGGAGCCCCGCATCCTGTATCACAACAATGGTAACGGCACATTCAGTGATATTTCCGTCGAGGCAGGTCCAGGGATCACTGCGATGCATGCCGGTCGTGGGCTGGCGGTGGGAGATCTCTGGAATGACGGGCGACTTTCCGCCGTGATCAGCAACATGAACGATCATCCGAGCCTGCTGGTAAACCAGGTGCGTTCGGCGAATCACTGGATTGGCATTCGCACGATTGGGACGAAATCCAATCGGGACGGGATTGGAGCGCGGATCACGGTGAAGGCGGGCGCGCGGACTCTGGTGGATGAGGTGCGCAGTGGGGCGAGTTACGCGTCAAACAATGACATGCGAGTGCACTTCGGGCTTGGCGCATCAGTAAAGATTGACTGGGTCCAGATTCGTTGGCCGAGTGGATTAACCGAACGTTTTGACGATTTGGCGGTCGACAAGATTCACACGATCAAAGAAGGAAGCGGAAAATCTGCGGAAGCGGAAGCAAGGCCGAGTGGAGGAACACGATCGCAATAAAGGGCGCTGGTGAATTCCTGCCGGTGAGCGACACACAGAGGTCTTAAGCGCAAAGCTCGCAAAGAGAACCAAGAGATTCCAAAAAACCGGTCGACGATCACAAAGATGAGTTTGACATGCGAACACCATTCCGAGATCGCTGGATCTCTCTGGAGAATTTGCGTGGATCGTCAGCGATTGGAAGCCTCCAGCGGGGGTGAGTTCTGATGTTCGATCTGGGATGATGCGATTCGCGTCCGCATCCTGGCCGCCTGTTCTTTGCTGAAGCGCATCTGCCCCATGGCGACACGGCGCAACTGCTCTCGCGTCCAATGTGGTTGCATGATTCCGTCTCGAGAGTGCGCGTTCGAACCGAGCAGCAGGTGACCCAGTTCGTGCGCCAGTACATCGCCCAAAATCGGCGCCAATGAGATGTCTCTATTCTGTTGATGCAATTGCTCAATCGGCTCGAAGAACAGGTCAGCGTAGGTTCCCGAATCGTGATCCACAAAAGAGACTCCGAAAATGTCATCTCCGAGGGTGCGTGCGTGGGGAATGATGCGCACTACGAGACCGGAACTCATCATATTGTCGCGGCATTGTGTGTGTGACCGGTTGCCATCCTGCGCGCCGCAGTTCATCCATTCCACCTCCACTCCGGCCTGATGAAAAACGCGGCCGGCATTCTGTTCGGCTGCGAGCACGATTCTTTCCGGTGCACTTGCGCTATCGTTCACAAAGACAGTGACCTGTGGATTGTCCTTCGCAGGCTCCCCAGCCCGCGCCAGCAAAGACCATCCCACCATCCACCATGCTGCCCAAATTCTTGCTGTGTGCCCCATAACCGCGCCCTCCCTCGGCGTTTGGCCGTACTCTGGGTTCGGGCGGCACGTATCGCAAGGGTGGGCGGGTGACCCGGCGGTTAAATCTGGGTAACGAGATAAGGGTGTGTCACGTCAAATAGATACCGGGCGAGGTAACGATCTATGTGGGGCTCAGCCAGTGCTAGACTGCAGGGCATGTCAGAGGCGAAAAGCCTGCCGGCGGGCGTCCCTGACACCCTACGCTTTGGGGTGTTCGCGGTAGACCGGAAAACCGGCGAGCTGCGGCGCAACGGCGTCAAGGTCAGGCTGCAGGACCAGCCCTTACAAATCCTTCTGACATTGTTGGAGCGTCCGGGCGAGGTGGTGACGCGGGAAGAATTGCGCGGGCGGTTGTGGCCCGATGACACCTTTGTTGATTTCGAGCACAGCATCAACACCGCAGTCAGAAGGCTGCGGGATGTGCTGGGCGACTCGGCCGAAAACCCCAGATTCGTCGAAACCGTGGCCCGCCGGGGATATCGCTTTCTGGCGCCGGTCAGCGGGGTGCCAGAGGTATCTGTCCCCCCGGAAGTGGCAGTGTCGCGCCCTCACGCGGTGCGGCGCTGGTGGATTCTTGGCGTGGTCGCCGTGGCCCTGCTGGTGGGAGTCATCGTCGGCTGGCATGCGGCCACTTCTACCGCGACGCGGGCGGGCAATATCAGCGAGCGAAGGCTGACTGCGAACGCGCCGGAGTTGCCGGTCATCGATGGAGTGATTTCACCTGACGGGAAATATCTTGCCTTTACCGACTCCGGCGGTTTTTATCTCAGGCAAATCGATACGGGAGAAACGCACGCGATTAGCGTACCGAGCGGCTTCGATCCCCGGCCGCGGAGCTGGTTTCCGGATGGAAGCCATATTCTGGCGACATGGGTTGCCGGGCCGCGGGAACCGGAAAGTATCTGGGAAGTTTCCCTCATGGGCGGAACGCCGCGGAAGCTGGTCGCGCAAGGAGCGTGGCCCGCGGTATCGCCCGATGGCTCGAAGATCGCTTACCTGGCATCGGCTATCCAGTTCAAGTACATTGCCCTGAATAAGGAGATCTGGCTGGTGAGGTCGGATGGGGAACAGCCTCACAAGCTGACGGGAGGCGGCGATGATGTCTTCGGCCCGCCCGTATGGTCGCCCGACGGCAAGCGTCTTGCCTTCATGCGGGGGAAATTCATGGCGGGCATGCCGTTCATTCGTTGCCAGTTGGAGACTGTCAATGTCGCGACCGGCGAAACGAATACGCTGCTTTCGATGGCGGGGCTCCGGCCCACGATTGCGTGGACTCCGGATAACCGATTGATCTACTCATTGGGCGAAGCAGTGCCGAATCAGAATGATTCCAACCTGTGGGCCCTGAAGGTGGATGGTGAGGGTCGAGCGGCGGGCAATGCGATACGTCTCACACATGGCACCGGAGAAGCCTCGGCGATCAGTGTGACCAGCGATGGCAAGAGGCTCGCGTACTTCCGGCAAGCGGTGGAGCCAGATGTTTACGTGGCTGATCTGGATGCGAACGGAACCAGGCTCAGCACGCCCCGACGTCTGACGCTCGATGAGCGTGCGGATTTCCCATATTCGTGGACTCCCGACAGCAAGTCGGTGATTTTCACATCCGATCGCAACGGAAGGTTCAATATTTTCCGGCAGGGAGTTCATGATGCCGAACCCGAGATACTGGTTCGGTCGGATGAGGACTTGGCGATACCGAGGCTGAGCCCGGATGGCAACAGCATCATTTATCTGATCACGCCGCCCAACGGAGCGTCGGGCGAGATTCCTTCCCGGTTAATGCGCGCACCATTGGAAGGAGGGCCGCCGCAATTAGTGCTGGAAGCGATTGGCATAAACAACCAGCAATGCGCTCGCTTGCCATCGGCGGTGTGCATCATCAGCCGGTTTGAGCCTGGACATGAGCAATTCTTCTACTTCGATCCGGAAAAAGGGATGGGTGCGGAGATCAAGAAAGCGGAGATCCATTCCATCAACGCCTATGACTTTAACTGGAGCCTTTCTCCGGACGGGCAGATGCTGGCGATGTCGAAGCGAGAGGGAATTCAGGAACTGCCGGAGATTCGAATTCTGCCGCTGCGGGACCAACCTGAGAAGACGATTCCAGTGCCGGGTTGGGAGGGCGTAGGCAGCATCGATTGGGCGGCAGACAGCAAGAGCGTGTGGGCGACGGGATACAGCAGTGGTGGCGGAAAGGCCCTGGTGAATGTCGCTCTGACAGGGAGAGTGCGCCCGTTGCTCGCGGAGAAAGAGATGACGCTAGGCTGGGCGATCCCATCGCCCGATGGGAAGCACCTGGCAATCTGGAAGGCGCACGGCGATTCGAACGTGTGGATGCTGGAGAATTTCTGATCAGCGCGAGCTGCGCTTGGCAGTTTCAAACTGAGTAGTTCGCACGATGCCCGCGCCCTCTTGCACGTAGACAAGTTGGTTGGACTTGATGTCCTTGATGGCATCGACCTGGCCGCTAGGCCAGTGGATCTCCAGCACGTCGACCTTCTCCGCCTTGCCAAGGCCGAAATGAACCCGCAAATCGCTTTGCGAGAAGTAGCCGCCGCCGCTGCGGACTTCGTCGATTTGCTCGTGAGGCTTGTTCTCGCCGGCCACTTTCGTTACGCATTTCAGGCGTGCTCCGATTCCAGTGCGATTGGACTTCGTGCCGATGGTGCGCACTTTGAGCCAGTTGTTGCCGGTACGCAAGTCGCAGCGCATGAGCTGCGGGTAATCGTTCACGGTGTTGACGACGACGTCCAGATCGCCATCGTTGTCGAAGTCGCCAAAAGCGCAACCGCGCGAGGCGACAGGATCGGAAATGGCGGCTCCGGCCTGCAGTGAGACGTCTTCGAACCGCCCGTTGCGCCGGTTGCGATAGAGCAACTTGCGCTGCGCGTAGCCGGCTTCGGTCTTGAGTTGCTCGACCTCGGGATAGACGTGGCCATTGCAGATCAGAATGTCGGGCCAGCCGTCATTGTCCATATCAAAAAATCCGCAGCCCCACCCGAGGTATTGCGTATGCATTCCCAAGCCTGCGGTGAAGGTGGTGTCCTCGAAATTGGCTCCGCCCTGATTGTGATAGAGCGACGGCGTATCTCCTGCGAAATTTGTTTTTACGATGTCGAGGTTGCCATCCAGATCGTAGTCGGCTGCCGACACGCCCATGCCCGCCTGCGGCTTGCCGTCGGGACTCAGGGCGCAGCCGGCTTCAAGCGCAATGTCCTGGAACTTCCCATTCTTTTTGTTCTGGTAAAGCGCGCTGGCGGTCGAGTCGTTGGCGACGTAGATATCGGGCCATCCGTCGTTATCGAAATCGGCGGTGAGCACACCGAGTCCGTAGGTCCCATTGGCGTTGAGAATGCCTGAAGCTTCGGAGACGTCGGTGAAGGTACCGTCGCCATTGTTGTGGTAGAGGATGTTCTTGCCGCCTTTCAGACCCGGAGGTCCGCAGGCGACCATGACCGCCTTGTAGAGGCAGGGTCCCGATTCGGGGACGGGAGCGGTGGCGAGGTCGAGGTCGATGTAGTTGGCGACGAAGAGATCGAGCTTGCCATCGCGATCGTAATCGACGAAAGCGCAGCCGGTATTCCAGCGCTTGCCGTTACCCACGACTCCGGCTTTCTCACTGACATCGGTGAAGGTGCCGTCGCCGTTGTTGTGGTAGAGAACGTTCTTGCCGAAGTAGCTGACGAAGAGGTCCTCGTAGCCGTCGTTGTCGTAATCGCCAATGCAAACACCTTGTCCCCAGCCGGAATGCGCGACCCCGGCTTTCGCGGTCACGTCGGTGAAAGTGCCGTCGCGATTGTTCTTGAAGAGATGCGAAGTGGGTTCCAGTCCTTTGGGGAAGCCTTCGAGACGGGAGCCGTTGACGAGGAAGATGTCGAGCCAGCCATCGTTGTCGTAATCGTAGAAGGCGACCCCGCAGCCGGTAGTCTCGAGGAGATATTTATTTTTGTGCTCGCCTCCGAAGATGGTCTTCGCGTTGAGGCCCGATTCTTTAGCGACGTTGACGAAGCTCAGTCCCAGGTCGTTCCCGGGCTTCGGCGCGGCTACCTGACTCGCCAGCGGTGAGGCCGCGAACAAACGCCTGGGACGCGCCATGGCGAGCACCGTCTCCAGTGACAGTACGAGTGCAGATCGGCTCAGCGACTGGAGGAACGAACGTCGGGAGGAGGACAAAAGCGTGGTACCTTTCCTGCAGGAGCCCATGCTAGAATGCGCCCCTACTTTATTGAGAATCCTGCGCTGTTAGCAAGTTTGAGCGCGGCATCATAAAGCCGGACGATGCCGCCAGATCTTCCTTAATAAAGATGCCACGAACGCATCGTTTTCGCCTCCAAAGACATTTTTCCGGACAGAAGGGCCTATTCTTGATCCTTCTGACGCTGTGCGTGCTGGGCTTCGCGCAGGAGCGCTCGCTGGAGTTGTCGCGAACTGACAGGTCGTGGGAGTTTCTGACGGCAGTGGGAACGCGGGCGGGATTGTTCGGCGACGAATCGGGACGGATGGAAGCGTGGGTCTATCCGCTGAAGCTGCTGCGGAATTTTCGGCTGCAGTTTGAGGCGGAAGGGCATCTGGTGCCGGCGGAAGCGGTTGCGCGGACCGTGATTGCGCGGCCCGAAACTTCTACCATCATTTATGCAGGCGACACCTTCCGCGTGCGGGAAACGTTGTTCGTTCCGGTGCAGGAAGCGGGCGCGGTTGTGCTGCTCGACATCGAAAGCGAGAAGCCGCTGAACGTGCGCGTGTCCTTCGAGCGCGATTTTCAGTTGGAGTGGCCGGCCGCACTCGGAGCGACGTTTTCCGCGTGGGATCCGAAGCTGCACGCGTTCTCTTTCGGCGAGGAGCAAAAGCGCTACGCGGCGCTCATTGGATCTCCGACAGCGACGAACGAGAGCCTCGAGTATCAGACCAACTACTCCGCAACGAACGAAAATTCTTTCGAGCTAGGCGCAACTTCTCAGAAGAACGAGAGCCGGATCGTGGTGATGTCGGCTTCGGTTCACGGACCGGCGGAGGCGGAAGCGACTTATCAGCAGCTGACGGCGAACTATCCAAAGCTGCTGAGCGAGTCTGCGGAATACTACCGTTCTTATCTGGCGCGGACAGTAAGCGTCGAAATTCCCGATGCGAAGATGCAGCAAGCCTACGACTGGTCACGCATCAGCATGCTGCAAGGACTGGTCAACAATCCATTTCTCGGGACGGGCTTGATTGCCGGGTACCGCACCTCGGGAATGAGTCAGCGGCCGGGATTCGCGTGGTTTTTCGGGCGCGACTCGATGTGGACTGCGCTCGCGCTTGACGCTGAGGGAGATTTTGCGACGACCCGCACGGCGCTGGAATTTCTGAGCAAGTTTCAGCGCGAGGATGGAAAAATCCCGCATGAGATTGCGCAAACGGCGACTCTGGTGGACTGGTTCACTACCCATATGTTTCCGCCGATGCCACTCCCCTTTATATCGTAGGGATGAACGACTATGTCACGTCCAGCGGGGATGTGGCGTTCGCGCGGGAAAAGTGGGACAGCGTGTGGAAGGCTTACCAGTACCTGCATTCCACCTACGATGCCCAGGGCGTCCCCCAGAACTTTGGGATTGGTCATGGCTGGGTGGAAGGCGGACCGTTGCTCCCGGTAAAGGCCGAGATTTATCAGAGTGGCGTGGCAGCCGCAGCGCTGCAAGCGCTAGCGAATCTTGCGCGGCTGGTGGGGAAAGAAGATACCGAGCGGCAGGCGGCGCAGGAAGCCTCGACGCTCGAGCAGTTGCTGAACCAGGCGTTCTGGATCGCGGAGAAAAAGCGATACGCGTTCGCTCTGGATCAAGCGGGCAAGCCGCTGGATGAGTCGACGGTTCTCGCAACCGTGCCGATGTGGTTTCACCTGCTGCGCGAAGACCAGGCGCAGCCCATGATCAGCGAGTTGGCGGCTCCGGGGCATGAAACGGACTGGGGTATGCGAATTATTTCGGCGCAGTCGCTGAAGTATAGCGGCGGCGGTTACCACTACGGTGCGGTGTGGCCGCTGTTCACGGGATGGGCGTCGATGGGCGAGTATCAATATCATCGCGCCTTGCCGGCGTATCTGAATCTGCGTGCGAATGCATTGCTAGGCCTGGATGGCTCCCTTGGCCACGTCACGGAAGTTTTGTCGGGCGACTACTACCAACCGCTTTCGACGAGTTCGCCACACCAGATCTGGTCGGCAGCCATGGTGGTCAGCCCGCTGCTGCGCGGATTGTTTGGCTTGTCCGCCGACGCGAATGCTCACTTGCTGAGTTTCGCACCGCACGTGCCCGCGGATTGGGCGTCATTCGCGATCAGGAACGTGCATGTAGGATCATGCGTGCTGGATCTTAAGTATGAACGAAGTGAGCAAGGCTTCACGCTGGAGGCGGATCGCAGCGGATCGGGCGAGTGCACCCTGGAGTTCTCGCCGGCAATCAGCCCTCTGGCCGAGGTGATGACCGTGGAGATGAACGGGCACCTCGTGCAACATCGTGTCTTGAAGAGCGCGGTGGATCAGCACGTGGTTGTGCGTTTTCCGGTCAACAAGGGAGCGAACAAGTTGCACGTCGTGGTGCACAACGACTTCGGCCTGAGTGTGCCTGCTGCTTTGCCCGAGTTAGGAGGCACGAGCCGGGGGCTGCGGGTGCTGGCGGAGACATGGACCGCAGCCAAAGATCGATTGGAACTCGAGGTTTCGGGAGTGCAAGGTTCCACGTATGAGCTTGGCGTTTGGAATGCAGGCCAGCTCAGTCGTGTCGAGGGTGCGGAGTGGAATAAAGGGGCCGGTGGGCACGGGCAGGTTCGGGTTCATGTTGCGGTTGCGCCGGATCGGACATCGAAGAACGTCGACGAGGGTTCCCCGGCCACAAACTACACGCGCCAGAAGGTGGTGCTCTACTTCGCTGCGCGATGACGGTTCCAATCAGGGATCGTATTTCGCCGCAAGCAATGAAAATTCGAGCCCGCTCCCTAGCTTGGCGGACTATAAAAGAAAGTTCTCGTCCTGGAGGTCATTCATGAACAGATTCCTTTTCACACCAACGCTGTTGCTGGCCCTGAGCCTCGTCGCCTTACAAGCCGCCGCGCAGAAGAATCCCGTGGATGCGGAAGGCCACCAATGGTGGCAGCACGCGGTTTTTTACGAAGTCTATCCCCGCAGTTTCGCCGACGGTAATAACGACGGCGTGGGCGACCTGAACGGAATTACTTCGAAGCTCGGATATCTCCACGACCTGGGTGTGGACGCCATCTGGATTACGCCCTGTTATCCGTCGCCTCAGGTGGACTTCGGATATGACGTCTCCGATTACGAGAACATCGACCCGATGTACGGCACGCTCGCTGACTTCGACCGAATGGCGGCCGAGGGCAAGAAACAAAATATCCGCATCATCATGGATTACGTCATCAATCACACCTCGGACAAGCACAAATGGTTTATTGCGTCCAAGTCGTCGAAGAAGTCACCGTATCGGAACTGGTACGTATGGCGCGACGGCAAGGCGCCGAACCAGCCCCCGAATAACTGGATCTCCGAATTCGGGGGCTCGGCGTGGAAGTTTGATCCGACGACCGGGCAGTACTACTACCACTATTTCTACGCTGAACAGCCGGACCTGAACTGGAACAATCCCGCGGTCGAGAAGGCGATGTTCGATGTCACGCGCTGGTGGTACAAGCGCGGAGTTGCGGGATTCCGGCTGGATGCTGTCGATACTCTGTTTGAAGATCCCGACCTGCGCGACAATCCCGTGCTACCCGGCAAGAACAAGTTCGGCGATCCCAATACGCAGGAGATCTATAACAAGAAGCTACCCGGCGTCCATGAGGTTCTGCAGAACCTGCGCAAGGTTGCTGACGAGAATGATGCCGTGCTGATTGGTGAGACCTGGACCAAGAGCATCGACGAACTCAAGAAGTATTACGGGGAGCACAACAACGAATTGCAATTGCCGATGGACTTCATGTTCACGCGGGTCGACAAGCTATCGCCGCCGGAATTCCGCCGGCAGATCGCGGCCGCAGACGCTGCCGGTGGCTGGCCTACCTGGGTGATCAGCAACCACGATATTGAACGCTCCTATAACCGGTACGGCGATGGCGCCCACAACGACGACATCGCGAAACTGATGGCCGCTCTCTACTTCACGCTGCGCGGCACGCCCATCATGTACTACGGCGAAGAGCTTGGCATGGAGAATAACGATCCCAAGCGGAAGGAGGACGTGAAAGATCCCAAAGGCAGAACCGGCTGGCCCGCTGACAAGGGACGTGACGGAGAGCGTACGCCCATGCAGTGGAATGACGCGGAAAATGCGGGCTTCAGCACGCACGAGCCCTGGTTGCCGGTTCCGCCGAGCTACAAGACACACAACGTTGCGGCTGAGTCGAAGGATCCGAATTCGGTGCTAGAGTTTTATCGGAAGGTACTGGCGCTGCGGCATACGAATTCGGTGTTGCTGGAGGGGAATTATTCGGCGCTGAATGAGGAGGATCCCAACGTGCTCTCTTACCTGCGCACCTACAAGGGGAACTCGGTGCTGGTCGCACTGAACATGTCGGGATCGGCGCAGAAGGCGAGCTTTCATCTGGGGGCACAGGGGGCCTCTCCCGCAAGCTTGGACCCACTGGTGGCTACGCCCGGTGCCGGCGCGAATGGACCGGAGGTGACCCTGCCCGCGTTTGGAGTGTTCATTGGGGAGGTTGCGTCAAGGTAGCGCGCTTCCTGGGTAGCCTCGTATCGCAAACAAGAATGGCGGGGAAGTTTTTTCGGAAGCTGCGAGGCGCTCCTTCCCCGCTGCAAGCTCAACCTCATTTAGCGAAATGACTGCGCCTCCTCAGGCCCCTACCGTGCTACGACCTCGGTCACTTTCGGTCGGCACCACACCGCACTAGCATTCCTTTTGAACGCCATTTCTTCTGAGAACACTAGGGCTGTTAGGGATGCCGCCGAATAGGAGCAGAATCAGGCGGGGGAGTCCCCGACTTCGGGGATGACCTGCGAGAATCCTTCGCTCGTACGGAAACAGCCCGCACCCGCTCGAACTAACTCTTGGGCTCCGCCCTCGTCATCGTGCTCTAGCTTGAACATCATTCGTCGCGACCATCCCGGAAAATGTGCTCAGCGCCGAGTGTGCAGAACCGAAGTGCGGAGTTGCGGTAATCCTTGGACTGCCGATTCTTTTTGGAGACAAAAGCATGCCAGAAGCAAAAACACTTTACAGAATCTTTGAGCACTGGCTTCCTCAAAATACACAACTGGCGGTTGTTCGCGAAGCGCTTCACAAAGAAGATCGGCCTTCTGCTCTGCGTTCGAAATCCGGTTACCTGCACGAGGGAGAGGCTTGGGTACGCGAACATCGGTCGCTGCTGACGCCCGTTCTGCTGCGACATGTTGATTTGCCCGATGAGTTAGTTGCAGGTCTAGTCTCCGACGGAGACATTCTGGTTCCGTCAAAGGGCTCGTCTGAGCAAACAATCGTGTTTTCAGTTTCTCCCGATGCCCTGAAAGAGCGACCTGTTCATCTGCCGTTTGGACTGACGCAGATAACTGCGTGTTCCGTGTTTCTCTTTCAAATGTTTATTGACATCTGCGCCGCAAATCAGCCTTGCGGAATACAGATGCTCCCTCCCGAGATAAATCTGAGCCCCGGTTCGTTGCAGGTGACAGTAGGCGGCGGGCTATTCTCCTCGGGCTTGGGTTTGCTGGTGGCGTGCGCAGCCGGACTGACCGGCACTCCCACGGCTCCTGTGATGACTCGAGTCGCCTTGGAGAGTGCGGGTGTTGTCGAGTGGGTGCTCGGTTGGCGCAAAGCTGCAGCGGAGACTCAAAAGAGCTTCGCCGAGGCTACCAAAACAGATGCAGAGAAACGACTTGTCGAGCTGGACATAAAAGTCAAGGAACTGGAGCTTGAACGTGCGAAATTGAAAGGTCATGTCGTAGGCGATCAGGACGAATTTGGCCGTTCGACTCGATTGAACCGCAGGTGCTTGGAATCCCCCGCTGAATCCGGCGAAGTGCCCAGAAACCTCGTTCAGCAGCATGCAGAACGATTTGAAATGCCGGAATCCTATGCCAACCACGTGCTGAACCGGGCGCTCCCTGCTGCCAGATTAATGAAGCAGAAGATGGCTGGAATCGACATGAAGTCGTCAACCACGCAGCGACGACGCGCTCACGGGTCAGGCTCATGATCTCGCTCCATCAATTTGGAAGAGGCACGCAGTTGGCAACTGCTATCGAAGCAGTATTCCACCGTCCGAACCCCAGTACGGTTTTCCGTCCGAGGTAATCGCAATCTCTCACAGTCGCATTGAATCATCAGAGACCACGCGAAAGTGACGACGTTAGCCAGTTTTGGGACACTGCTTGGGACATAGTCTGAAACTAAGCAACGCTTGGTGGCGGATTACCCACCATATACTCCTTCCGGTAGAGTTGACTCTCTCACGCGCTGAAACAGCTTAATTGATTCACTATGCCTTTCAGGGTACGCAGGATGCTGGAATAGCCCGCCACGCCTTGTTTTCATCGAAGATCTGCCT
>QIAH01000220.1:0-3940 GCA_003225465.1 Acidobacteriota bacterium
CGATGGCCCCTTGGGTACGGCCCAGGATGCGAGGACTCTGTCTATCTCCAGCCGAAAGTCGTAGTGCAATCGACTCGCATCATGCTTCTGGACCACAAAGATGCGATCGCCTCTCGACCTACGGCGGACGCGCCCCGTAGGTTCAGGTGTCTCGCTGAACCTCCTCTTCTTAGCGTATTTTTCGAGTGGCACTCCGTTTCTCCAGCTTTCGATAGGCCACTTTCAACGAGGTGGCGTCCCGGCGAAAATTCTTCCAAGGGTCCCCGACCTTTTCCAGGCGTTCGAACACCCCCATGATGGTTACGCCATCCGGCCGAAGGTCCTCATTCTCCAGTTCGCTCCAAGCTAGCGGCACTGAGATAGGCGCGTGAGGACGGGCCCGAACCGCATACGCAGGGGCTACTGTCTGCGCATATGCGTTGCGATTGGTGTCCACAAAAACTCGCCCGCGGCGCCTATTCCTGCGCTGCTCAAGCGTGCGCTGCCCCGGATCTTCGTGCACCACGATCTCTGCTACGCGCCTTGCAAACGCACGCACGGAGTCAAAATCCTCCTGCCGTTTAAGCGGCACGGCCACGTGAAGCCCCTTGGAACCTGTCGTCTTGACGTATGCGGGCAGTCCCAACTCATCCAGCAGCCCGCTCAAATCTTGAGCCGTCGATTTCACCAGTCCGAACTCCTCGCCGGAGGGATCTAGGTCGAAGACCATCTGGTCGGGATAACGGAGCTTGTTGAACCGGCTCAGCCAGACATGGGGAGTAATACATGCTTGGTTTGCGAGATAGACAAGGGTCGCTTCGTTATCGCAGATAACGTGTGTCACCGTGCCGCCAGCCTTGTTGACGGTCACTGTCTTGATCCAGTCCGGATAATAAGATGGCACCATCTTATGGAAAAAGCTCGGCTTGTCGATTCCGTCGGGGTAGCGTTCCATGGCCAACGGACGGCCTCGCATGTACGGCAGTATCCAGGGAGCAATGCGACGGTAGTAGTCGATCAAGTCGGCCTTGGTGATTCCGTCCCCTGGAAATAGCACTTTCGTTGGACGCGTGATCTCGACATGGTGACGATCAACCTGAACGGTCTGACCTTGACCAGTCAACCTACTGCTCCCGCACGACTTCCTGCGGCCTCTTGTCGGACCGAAGTCCCAAAAAACGTGGGTGTCGAAGCTTGCCTTCGGCCGTCCACTCGGTAAATCCGATTTGAGCCACAAGTTTCGGTCTGACCCAGTGGGCGCCAACGCGTGGGGGATCACCGACCGCAAACGGACAGGTCCTGGTTTCAAGTTGTGCGAGCTGATTCCCCAATCTCTGCAGAGTTTCGTCGTCGAAGCCCGTGCCGACCTTGCCTGCATACACCAACTTCCCAGCCTTGTAATAGCCCACCAAGAGCGCCCCGAACCCCACACGGTGGCCTTTTGGCTCCGTGAACCCGCCGACAACGAATTCCTGCTCTCGGGTGCACTTGAACTTAAGCCACTCGCGGGACCTCGCCGAGACATACAGGCTGTCGGCCTTTTTTGCCACGATGCCTTCCCACCCTTTTCGGCACGCCTCCTGGTAATAGCGTTCGCCTTCGGTCTCACGATGCTCGGTGAAACGTACCGGGTCGGCAAAATCAACCGCTTTTCGCAGCAACTGTTTCCGGTTGTGCAAAGGCAGTCGGCGGGTGTCGTAACCATCCAAGTGCAACAGATCGAAAACATAGATCCAAACCGGGACTTTACGACGGAGTTCTTCGGATGGATGCCGGACCTGCATGCGCTGTTGAAGCCTCGCGAAGCTGGTCACGTTGCCGTCGAAGGTGACGATTTCGCAGTCCACAGCGAAGCGTTCTGTTTCTTGATTTCGGAACGCCCTCAACAACTCAGGATACTTGTCATTGAGTTCCTTCTGATTGCGAGACAGGAGTTGGATGTTGCGCCCTGACCGCAATGCGAGGCAGCGTTCTCCATCGAGTTTGGGCTCGAACAGCCAGCCTGCGCGCGAGAAAGGCTCGTCGACGAGCGTGGCCAGCATCGGTGCAACCCACTTTGGCCGAGCGCTTCTGCGGAGCTTGACCTTTACATTGGGCGGCAATTCATCAAGTAGGTTCCGGCTGGCCATTTGATTCATGAAACCCTGCACGTTGGCTCTGCATGAGGTGGGTTGCGTCCTCCGATTGCGCGGCGAACATCGGGTCAAACGCACTCGCAAAATGCGAAGCTCTCACCTCCCGCAAGTCAGACATGCTTACCTGCTCCTGGCAAAGATGTCTCAGACCGTATTTACTTGCAAGTTCGGCGGCATCACCACACTGCGCCGCTGTCGGCCGGGTTCTCCAAGCAAAACAGAGGGCACGCCTAGTCTTCGCTGCGGGCTTCGGGCTCAGAGCCATGCTCTCGCTTGCGCGCAATGCGCACCATAGCGGGGCGCAGCAGTCGGTCTCGCAGCTTGTAGCCCCGCTGCAGTTCTTCGAGCACCTGGTTGTCATGAGCGGACGCAGTCTCCACGATTTCGATTGCTTCATGCACACGAGGGTCGAATGTCTCACCTCTTGTCGGAACCTGAGTCAGCCCAAGCTTGGCAAGAGCATCCTCGAACTGCTTGCGGATCAGTTCGATTCCCGAGCGAAAGTCTTCAAGTGTCTGCGCTGGAGCTTGCAGTGCCCGGTCGAGGCTGTCCATGATGGGTAACATCGACTTGAGCGCTTCCGCCAAGGCAAAATCCTTGAACTCCTGCTGTTCACGCACGGCACGCTTACGCGAATTTTCAAATTCTGCTTGCAAGCGGGCGAGACGGTTCTGCAGGGCGTTGCATTCCGCATTCGCTCGTTCCAGATCGCCGCCTGCTGCGGGCGCCTCCCCAGCAGTGATTCCCTGCTCTGCATCCTGGCCTTCACCGGTTCCGTCTTGCCCGGCAGGCAGTTCATGCCCCACATCCAGCTGTTCCATGTGGATCTCTGATTTGTTCGTTATCATGACTCACCCCGACTCGTTTCACAGTCGTTCGGACAGCAGACGATGTCACTGGTATCCGACTTGGCTGTGGAATAGGTACCCAGTTCGATCACCAAAATCAAAATCACGGCTAACTCGAGCACAAAGGCGTGCCGCGTGCGGAGTTTGGTGGCCTCACGTGCCAACCGCCAGCGCGCCAGGGTGCCTGTGCCCTTCTCCAGTGACCGATACACCCCCTCCAATTCGCGGGACAGCAGAACTAGAATCGAGCCCTGCACACATGTCCCTGTCATCTCGTTTGGGCGGATGATCCGAGGGGCAGGTACGTCATCGGCTTTATGAATAAGCACGCTGCGCTCGTCTTTGACTGCATCTATCACGAGATCAGGTCACAGGCGAATCTGACGCTCAAGGTTCTGCGAGTCCCCCCAGAGCGCCGTTTCAGACGTCAGCAGACGTCTTCTAACTAACTCAAGATGGTAATAGTTGGACCTCCCACAACAATTCGTCACAAGAACGAATTCGGATTCCGAAGTGAAGAGTAGGCACGGGTCCGCCCCGGGTCCTAGACGTTCGTACAACTCAAGCGGTAGATGTAGATATCCATCAACACGCAGATTCTCCCAGCTTGCATTGAGAACTAAGAAAGGTCCGCTCAATCCAGTCCGCGAGGGCGTTTCACGCTGGCCCCGTGACCTTATCTGCTAGCCGAGACTCGACACGAATCCGACGGCGAGCGCGATGAAGAAAACCCCGCCGAGAGTAGCAATTGGCACAGCAATACTGGGGGAGCGCCGGTGCGCTTCCGGCAGCAGATCGTCGGTCGCGGTGAACAAGAAGCTCCCCGCGGTCACGCCGAGGAAGACGATCAAGCCCTGGACGGAGATCTTCGATTCAAGCACCACGACCCCACCGAGCACGGGCGCCAGGGCATCCGCAAACAGAAACCCGTATTCCCTCGGCCCCGCGAGTTCTCCCCGAGTTACCAGGAGCATCGTA